>NZ_JAAYXO010000265.1 GCF_012515855.1 Gordonia sp. (in: high G+C Gram-positive bacteria) | reverse complement strand
TCGCGTGCTGCCCACCGCGGCCCGAAGTGCCGTAAGGCGGTGAGCGCGTGAGCGATCACGAGAACGAACTCCTCGGAGCCGTCCTCGGCACTGATCCGGCACTCACCCGGCCGATCCCCAACTCCACCGTGCTCGCCGACTTCGTGATGCCGCACATCCTCAAGGTGCGCGATGACGGGAACGGCAACCTGCGTCCGCTGCCGCTGATCGGCTCTCAGGCGTGGCAGAACGCGGGCGACGGAACGAGATGGGCTGTCGTCGCGACACTCGCGCTACAAGGCGTATGGGCCGCAGAACGAGGACCCGACGAGCGCGTCAACTACGCCGAATCCGGCGACCGTGTCGACGCCCTCATCGACTGGGGAGCTGAAGCGTATCGGCTCGGATACGAGGCCGGCCGACGCGAGCAAGCAGCAATCGGACGTCGGAAGCGCCGCGGAATCGAGGCAGCGTGAGTGCAGCAACAGTGACCGAACTCGCCCCCTCCGAGACGTTCTGGACACGACGTCCTGTGCTCGAGCATCTACGCGACTTCGCCCGATCCCGTCGCGCTGGCCCCTGGGCCGTCCTGTGCGCAGCACTTGCCAGAGCAGACGCCACCCTCGGGCCGAACGTGATGCTGCCGCCGACCATCGGAAGCTCGGTATCGACGAACCTGTTCGTTGCACTCGTCGGCCCGTCCGGCGGTGGCAAGGGCGCAGCAGAAGGCGCAGCCCGCGACGCGGTGCGGTTCGTCGACCACAACGGCCGGCCGATCGAGATAGAAGAGTTCCCCCTCGGCTCAGGAGAGGGCATCTCACGAACATTTCGTCCACAGGGCACCGACGACGAGGAAGCCAACCCACGGACCCGCGCACTGTTCATCGCACCCGAGGTCGACACCCTCTCTGCTCTCGGCTCCCGGCAGGGATCGACCCTCATGCCCGAACTACGCAAGCTGTACATGGGCGAGACTATCGGATTCAACAACGCGAACAAGTCGACCCGCTCCACACTGCCCGCGCACAGCTACCGCGCCTGCCTCATGGTTGGGGTTCAGCCCGCGAAGGCCGGCCCGCTGCTCTACGACTCCGACGGCGGCACCCCGCAGCGATTCGTCTGGATGCCAGTAGGCGACCCCGACGCACCCGACGTCGCACCGTCGACGCCGGAGCCCCTCGTCATCAAAGCGCCGCGATGGGGAACAGAGACACAGTTCCTCGAGGTGCCCGACGTGGCGCGCGAAGCGATGGACCGGCACCGCCTCGCGACGCTCCGAGGAGAAGACGTCGACCCCCTTGACGGACATCGTATGTTGACCCGACTCAAGGTCGCAGCCGCGTTGACCGTCCTCGACGGCCGGTCGATCACCGACGAGGAGGACTGGGAGTTGGCCGGCCTCATCATGCGGGTATCGGACCGCACCCGCGCGCACATCGAGCGAACGCTGACCGAGAAGGCCAGGGCGGCGAACCGCGCGCGGGCGCAGGCCGACAGCGAGCGCGCTGTGATCGTCGACGACGCGCGTCAGGCCGCAGAGGTACGACGTGTCCGCGAGGGAGTTATCCGCTACCTCACTCGGCGCGGTCGATCGGCGCGGGGGGACGTCCTCCGTTCACTCAAGAGCGACATTCGACCGCACCTCGACACCGTGATCGACACCCTCTCCGAGGAGTCGTTGATCGTCACCACATTCGTCAGCGACCGGCCGTTCTATGAACTCGCGTCCACATGAGTGGGTGTGGACCTGTGGACCCCTGGTCCACACCCAAGAATCCGACTCTGACCTGCACTGATAAGGGAGTGGACCAAAAGTCCACAGGTCCACACCCTCGATCGGTCCACCTGGGGAAATGAGGAAATCATGACCGACCGCAAGTTCAGCCACACCCGCGAGGAGTGGGAGACGATCGACGCCGTCCCGCTCCCGCCGGGGTGGTTCAACGTCTACGAGGCCAACGGCAAGAAGTTCTGGACACCCTGTCCGGCACTTCTCCGCCAGGAGCACCGCAGCACCTGGAGGTGCTACACCGACGCATCGTCGACAGAGACCAGGCACACGCCGCCGTACGACG
>NZ_JAAYXO010000044.1 GCF_012515855.1 Gordonia sp. (in: high G+C Gram-positive bacteria) | reverse complement strand
CTGGGATTCGAACCCAGAACCAATGGATTAAGAGTCCACTGCTCTGCCATTGAGCTAGAGGCGGCTTATGTGCGGCCGGCGAGTGTACGGGCACTCGCCGCCGTTTCGGGGTGATCGAGGGGACTTGAACCCCCGGCCTCCAGGGCCACAACCTGGCGCTCTAACCACCTGAGCTACGACCACCATGACCTCGTATCCGAGGCGCCCGACATTCTGCCAGGTGAGTCCCGCAATCCCTACTGCGGTTCGCGAGAGAGTCACGGATCGCGCGCCCGTCAGCGGGCTCCGCTTGACCGTCGGGTCAAGTGATCGGTCAAACTGGTGCGGTGACCGCCCTCGAAGCCTCCCCGCTGGAAACCGTTGACGCCGCGATCGACGCGGTGCTCGCCGCCCACGATCCGAAGACCACCCCCGACGTGGAGCTGCGCGGCGCTCGCTTCGACGCCGGGCTGGCGTGGGTGCATCACCCGGTCGGGGCAGGTGGGCTGGGCCTCGACCGCAGCCTGAACGGCCACGTCGAGCGCCGCTTCCGCGAAGCCGGAGCGGCCGCTCAGGACCCCACCACGTTCTTCTCGGCGCTGGCCGGGCCCACGATCGCCACGCACGGTACGCCCGAGCAGCACGCCCGCTTCCTGCGGCCGATGTTCACCGGCGAGGAGAAGTGGTGCCAGCTGTTCTCCGAGCCGGGCGCCGGCTCCGACTTCGCCGGGCTCGCCTGCCGGGCGGTGAAGGACGGCGACGAGTGGATCGTCAACGGGCAGAAGGTGTGGAACACGCTGGCGCACCTGGCCGATTGGGGCATGCTCGTCACCCGGTCGAACCCTGACCTGCCCAAGCACAAGGGAATGACGTACTTCGCGGTCGATATGCGATCGCCGGGCGTCGAGGTGCGCCCGCTACGCCAGATCACCGGCGAAGCCGAGTTCAACGAGGTGTACCTCACCGACGCCCGGATCCCCGACGCCAACCGGATCGGGGCCGAGGGCGAGGGATGGCGCGTGTCGCTCACCACGCTGATGAACGAGCGCACGGCAATCGGCGGGGGTGGCGCCTCGGGCGGTGGCAAGCCGCGCCGTGGTGGCGCGGCCAACGACGCGGTGGCGATCTGGAAGGGCCTGCCTGAGGACCGTCGCTCGGCGGCCCAGCGCGACGAACTGATGCGGCTGTGGGTGCGTGGCGAGGTCGGCCGTCTCACCAACGTGCGCGCGGCCGAGGCCGCGCGGGCCGGCAACCCGGGCCCGGAGGGGTCGGTGTCGAAGCTCGAGTTCGCGATCTTCAACCAGGCGCTCTACAACTTCTGCATCGACCTGATGGGCCTCGACGGCCAGATCGGCTACGACTACACGTTCCGGCGCCCCACCGAGCTCGACGCGACGGGCGTCAACAAGGGCATCCAGTACGCGTTCATGCGCGTTCGTGCCAACTCGATCGAGGGCGGCACGTCGGAGGTGTTGCGCAACATCATCGGCGAGCAGGTGCTCGGCCTGCCCGGCGAGCCGCGGGTCGACAAGGAGCTGCCCTGGGCCCAGGTCCCGCGCAGCTGACGGGCTACGACCAGCCGGGGTTGTCGCCGCCGCGGTAGCGGGCCGTGGCGAGCGGCGTCGACCACTGTCGGCGGTTGCCGCCCGACCGCGAGGTCAGCATCAGCAGCGCGCCGCCGATCGACAACACGATCGCCGTGCCGATCGTGACCGGGAGCGTGCGCATCGCCAGGTTCGGGATCGCTTTGGTCCAGGTCTGATTGTCGACGGCGGTGAACAGGTGCACGGGAATCGCCCACCCGAACAGCACCACGCCGACCGCCATAGCCACGAGTAGTTCGCCGAGCGCGTTGATCACCTCGCGCCGCTCGGGCCGCGTGAACAGGCCGAGCGCGACCAGGATCAGCCCCAAGCCGGCGGCGATCGGCACCATCCAGCGGCTGGCCGACTTGAACGTGGCCAGCGTGCCGATCTCTTCGATCGGGACCTTGAACTCGGCGACGTCGGCCGCCCGTTGGTCGCGCACGATCGGGATCAGTTGCGATCCGGTGATCATCAATGGGTCGTCGCTATCGCCGATGATGATCTGGTGAGCGCGCTCCAGAATCGGCGCCATCTCGGCCGCGCCGGCGCGCAGCGGAAACACCTGGGTCTCCAGGCGCGCCGCCAGGTCGGCCGAGTTGGTGTCGAGGTGTGGCGCGGCGAGTGGGGCGATCAGGGCGATCAGCTCGCGGCGGATGTCGGGGTCGTCGAGCATCGCCACCGCCGAATCGGTGGTGCGGTCCGGGCTGAACACGGAGTGGTTGAGCCACCACGAACCGAACGCGATGGCGAACGCGACCGACGCGATCAGGAAAAAGGTGGCACCCAGGCTCCGCTCCACAGGGCGTTCATTGTGCCATCTGGGCGGTGGACTACAGCAGTTCCAGGATCAGCGCCGAGCCCATCCCGCCGCCGGCGCACATCGACACGAGCCCGATCGACTGGTTGCGCTGGCGCAGTTGGTTGATCATCGTGACGACCATCCGGCTGCCGGTGCAGGCGATCGGGTGGCCGAGCCCGCACCCGCTGCCGACCGGGTTCACGATCTCGGGATCGATGCCGAGCACCTTGACCGCCGCCGCCGGTACCGAGCAGAACGCCTCGTTGATCTCCCACAGGTCGATGTCGGCCACGCTCATGCCGGCCCGCTCGAGGGCCTTCGGGATCGCCACCGTGGGCGCCATCCCGGTGCGCGCGGGGGCCACGCCGGCCGACGCCCAGGCGATGAGCCGCGCCACCGGCGCTACGCCGTGGGCCTCGGCCCACTCGGCCGACGTCACGATGGTGGCGGCCGCGCCGTCGTTCACGCCGGCCGCGTTGCCGGCAGTGATGACCGCACCGTCGATCTCGGGGTGGATCACCTTGAGGTTCGCCAGCTTCTCGGCCGAGGTGTCGGCGCGAGGGTGTTCGTCCTGGGTGAACAGCGATCCGTCGGGCAGCGTGACCGGCACGATCTCGTCGTCGAACAGGCCGTTGTCGCGGGCGTGGGCCGCGTTGTGGTGCGAGCGCAGGGCCCACCCGTCGAGCTCTTCCCGGCTGAGGCCGACCTCGCGGGCGGTGTTCTCGCCGACCGTGATCGACATGTCGAACGCCGGCGCGTCGGGCGTCTCGGGATGGCTGGCGGGCGCCCACGGCTGGTAGTCCTGGGCGCTGAACGGGATCGAGCGCAGCAGGCGCGGCATGCTCGACAAGCTCTCGGTGCCGCCGGCGAGGACGGCGCGGTCCATCCCGGCCTTGATCGAACTGGCCGCGATCTGGATCGCCGACAGACCGGCCGCGCAGTGCCGGTTGTCGGCCAGCGCGGGCACGTCGTGCCAGCCCAGCCGGATCGCCGCGTTGCGGCCGATCACACCGCCGCCGTGGAGTGATTCGGCGATGACGATGTCGTCGAGCTCGTGCGGGTCGATGCCGGTGCGCTCGACGACCGCGGCCATCACCGTCTGGGCCAGGTCGATCGGGTCGACGTCGATCAGCGAGCCGCGGTGGGCGCGCCCGATCGGCGTGCGGGCGCCGCCGATCACGACCGCGTCGGTGGGGGAGAGAGATGTGCTCATGGAAGATGCCTTTCGGGGGAGATCAGGGGGCGGGGTTCACGGGGAGGTTCGGACGCAGGGCGACCACGTCGGCGAGCTCGCGCAGCGTGCTCGACAGGTGGGTGCACGTGTCGCGTCCGATCAGTTCGGTGCGGGCCCGAGCGGGCAGGTCGGCCAGCGGCGTGCCGACCGCGAGCTGGGCGGAGGGCACCGCCCCGGGGCACCCGGCCCAGGGCAGCGACATGTGCTCGACGGTGACCGATGCCAGGCGGTCGGCATTGTCGACCGAGGCGGCGAGGGCGTACTCGTGGAGCACCATCTGTTCGGGGCGCACGGCATCGCCGTCGATCGCGGCGGAGTCGCGGAAGTGGGAGTCGAGCGCCCACCCGTCGTCGGTCGGCCAGGTGTCGAGCCGGCGCATACGGCGCAAGGTGCCCGGTGGCATGTCGGGCACCGCATGCCATCCGGCCGGGTCGCCCGCCCACACCGCCGGCGCCGGGCCACCGATCGGGATCGCGCTGCGCCCGAACTCGACCGCCACCGCGTGGACGGGGCCCTCGACCCGCCAGCCGACGCAGATGTCGCTTTGGGCATCGACCCGGCGCAGGTTCGAACCTCCGGCCGCGTGGTGCGCCTGGCGAATCAGTTCGTGGAGGCGACCGTCGAGCAGGTGCGTGAAGCCCGACACGAGGCACGCCGCCCCGAGGTCTTCGAGGATCGACCAGCGCAGGGTGCGCTGCGCTTGCTCGGCGGCAAACACTGCGGCCACCGCTTTGCCCCACCCGCGCCGAACGTTGGCGCCGACCAGGGGAGCCAGGTCGGGGTGCTCGGCGTGGAGCACTTCGCCGGTGACCTCATCGAGCGTCAGGTCGATCGCGAGTTGGTCGAGGACCCGTGTGCGGCCGTCGAGTTCGGTGACCAGATCCTGGCCGCGCAGGCGGATTCGGGCGGGTTGGGGCACGTCGACGCGCCACACGTCGGTGGTCATCGTGCGGCGCACGGAACCGGGGCGCCGGGCAGGGGAGGAGGGCACCGCGTCCTGGGGCCCCGCCTCGGGCTGCACGACAACAACCACGTTCTCATTCTGGGCTGTTCACGTTTCCGCGACGCAATCGGGCACTATCAGGGTTGATGACTGAAGCAACTGACCAGCCTCCGTCCGCTCTGCGCCTGTTGGGGCGCGGCATAACCCGGCGCTGCGCGTGGTGCGGCGACCGGCGCAACTACTTCCTCGGCTGGTTCAAGCGACAAGAGACGTGCCGAGCGTGCGGCCACGGTTATCGGCGCGGCGACCACGCCTTCGAGCTGGGTGCGATCACCGCCAACATCATCTTGACGTTCGGGTCGATCCTCGTGACCCTGGGCGTGTGGATCGCGTTGACCGCGCCGGACGTGCCGCTGATCCCGATCATGGTGGTCACCGCGGCGATCGGCCTGGCCGGGCCGGCGCTGTTCTATCCGATCTCGTTCACCCTCTGGCAGGCGATCGACCTGATCATGCGCCCGCCCACCGCAAGCGAGCTGGCCGGCGAGGGCGACGCCACGCTGTAACTCAGGGCGCGTCCGCGGGCGCGCAGGTGATGCTTGCCGAACAGTTGTTCGATGAGTTACGCTGCTGTCATTCGAGCGCCGAAACTGTGTGACACCCCCTGTTTAGGGTGGCTCCCAGATCGGCCGGAACCGGCCCGTAGCACCCACGAACAGGAACCGAGATGAGCAACGTCACCAACCTCAGCAACGACCGGCAAAAGGCGCTCGACATGGCCTTGTCGCAGATCGACAAGCAGTTCGGCAAGGGCTCGATCATGCGCATGGGCGAGAAGGGCACGATGGCCATCGAGGCCGTGTCCACCGGCGCCCTGGCGCTCGATCTGGCGCTCGGTATCGGCGGCCTGCCGCGCGGCCGCGTCACCGAGATCTACGGCCCGGAATCGTCGGGTAAGTCCACGTTGGCGATGCATGTGGTCGCCGAGGCCCAGCGCCAAGGTGGCGTGTGCGCCTACATCGACGCCGAACACGCGATGGACCCGCAGTACGCCAAGGCGATCGGGGTCGACATCGACCAGTTGCTGATCTCGCAGCCCGACACGGGCGAGCAGGCGCTCGAGATCTGCGACATGCTCGTGCGCTCCGGGGCGATCGACGTGGTCGTGGTCGACTCGGTCGCGGCGCTCACCCCCAAGGCCGAGATCGAGGGCGAGATGGGCGACAGCCACGTGGGCCTGCAGGCGCGCCTGATGAGCCAGGCGCTGCGCAAGATGACGTCCGGCCTCAACAACTCGAACACCACGGCGATCTTCATCAACCAGCTGCGAGAGAAGATCGGCGTCATGTTCGGCTCGCCGGAGACCACCACCGGTGGCAAGGCGCTCAAGTTCTACTCCTCGGTGCGACTGGACGTCCGTCGCATCGAGACGCTGAAGGACGGCACCGACGCAGTCGGCAACCGCACCCGCGTCAAGGTCGTCAAGAACAAGGTCGCTCCGCCGTTCAAGCAGGCCGAGTTCGACATCCTGTACGGCCACGGCATCAGCCGCGAGGGCTCGCTGATCGATCTCGGTGTGGCTGAGGGCTTCATCCGCAAGTCGGGCTCGTGGTTCACCTACGAGGGGGATCAACTGGGTCAGGGCAAGGAGAACGCGCGGAAGTTCCTCCTCGCCAACCCCGACATCGCCGATGAGATCGAGGGCAAGATCAAGGACAAGCTCGGCATCGGCCGCCCGCGCGACGAAGCGGACGAGATCGCGCCCGAGCCGGTCGACTTCTGATGGACGGCGCCCGGAGTGGGCCCTCTCCCTGGGACGCCGCCCTGCGGCTCCTGGGGACGAGGGCTCGCAGCCGGGCCGAGATGCGCGAGCGGCTGCTGAGCCGCGAGTTCTCCGCCGACGAGGTGGAGCAGACCCTCCGCCGACTCGACGAGTCGGGTCTGCTCGACGACACCGAGTTCGCGCAGGAGTGGGTGCGGTCACGCCACACGCATTCCGGGCGTGGACGCCTCGCCCTCAAGCGTGAGTTGCGGACCAAAGGCGTCGATGAGGAGACCGCGGCGAACGCGCTCGCGCAGATCGACCCCGACGACGAACGCGCCAACGCGCTGCAGTTGGCGCAGAAGAAGCTCCGGGTGTCCGCGGAAGACCTCGAGGACCGAGAGGTCCGGGCCAAGGCCCACCGCAGACTCGCCGGTGCGCTCGGGCGGCGAGGCTTCCCTCCCGACCTGATCGGGTCGGTCGTGAAGGAAGTCCTCGAGAACGCCCCGCGTTGCGAGAACGAAACGGGTCTCGACGACCCTAAGGTCGGTTGAGCCCAGGAACGTTCTCCATGGCCTCGAGATCGGCCTCTTCGGGATCGGGCGCCTGGGTCCGGCGTCGGCCGCGGCGAAGACGTCCCTCGAGGTAGCCCGCGAAACTGGTCAGCGCGAAGTTGATGGCGATCATGATCAGTGCGACCACCACCAGCGACGGCAGATAGTTGCCCCAGTACGACGCCGAGACGATGCCGGATCGGACCACTTCGATGTAGCCGAAGGCATAGCCGAGGGCGCTGTCCTTCAGCGCGATCACCATCTGCGAGATCAAGGCGGGCAGCATGGCGGTCACCGCCTGGGGGAGCAGGATCATCCGCATCATCTGCGATTTCCGCAGACCGATCGACTGCGCGGCCTCACTCTGTCCGCGCGGGACGGCCTGGATGCCCGCCCGCAGGATCTCGGCGATCACCGACCCGTTGTACAGGGTCAGACCGAAGACCACCGCCGCGAACGACAGTTGCGACGAGGGGACCACCGCGTACTTCGCGAACAGGAAGTACGCGAAGAACATCAGAATCAGCACGGGGATCGCGCGGAAGACTTCGACGATGAACCCGCAGATGATGCGCACCCAGCGGTGGTCGGACATGCGGCCGATGCCGAGCAGCGCACCGAGCACCATTGCGAGAATGATCGACACGAAGGCGGCCTTGAGAGTGCCCCACAGGCCGGGAAGCAGCCAGGTGGTCCACGTGCCGCCGACCGTGAACGGACTCCACTTCTCGGCGTCGAGTTGGCCGTTGTCGGCGAGCACCACGATCACATAGGCGGCGATCGCCAGCAGGACCGCGATGAACACCACCGCCACGATCCGGTTGCGCAGTCGCGCGCGCGGTCCGGGCGCGTCGTACAGGACTGTTGCTTGATCGCTCATCGCTTGATCGCCCATCGCTTAGCCGCCCAGCCGAAGATCGCGCCTTCGGAGAGCGTGATGACCATGAACCCGGCTGCGATGATCGCGAAGATCACCAGGATCTGGTCTCCGTGTGTTTCCAACTCGGTCTTCATCAGCAGCGCAGCTTCGCTGACTCCGATCACCGAGGCGATCGTGGTGTTCTTGGTCAGTGCGATCAGCACCGAGCCCAGCGGGGCGATCACCGTGCGCAACGCCTGCGGAAGCACGATGAGCCCGAAGACCTGGACGAACGACATTCCCAGCGAACGCGCTGCCTCGGCTTGGCCGAGGGGCACGGTGTTGAAGCCGGAGCGCAGGGTCTCGCAGACGAAGGTCGCCGTGTACAGGACGAAACCGAGAACGGCGAGCCGGAAGTTGTTGTTCTCGATGAAGTTCGCGTTGTCCGGGGCCAGAGCCAGGCCCAGGTTCTGGTAGAGGCCGATCGAGCAGAAGAGCACGATGAGGGTCAGCGGGGTGTTGCGAACGATGTTCACGTAGGCGGTGGCGAACCCGCGCATCACCGGAATCGGCGATACCTTCATCGCGGCGAGAATGATGCCCCAGATCAGGGCGCCGATCGCCGAGAAGAACGTGAGCTGAATGGTGATCCAGAACGCGGGCCAGAGCGCTGGGCCCATGCTCTCCCACAGGTCAGACATCTAGGAGTCTCCTTCGCAGGTGGTCGCCGGAGCGGTGAGGAAGTCGAGATCACCGACGGTGGGCAAGAGCTTGTAGCCCGAGTCGGGGGCGTCGGCCCTGGCGACCCATTCGTTCACGATGTCGTTGCCGAGGGCGTCTCGGAGATCAGTGCTCCAGGTCGATTCGGTGGCGCCCGGCGGCACGGCCAGCATCGCCTCGAGCGCCTGGTTGACCTGGTCGACCGCTTCCGGATAGTCCTTGGCCATGCCGATTCCGTAGCGCTCGGTGGAGAAGGGCTGGCCCTTCTTCTTGAGCTTGCCCTTGACGCACGCGTCCTTGGGGTACGTCATCGAGACCAGGCGGAACTCGCCCGGATAGCGGTTGGCGTAGCCGGCCAGAATGGTCTCGTCGGTCGTGAGCGCGTCGACCTTGCCTCGTCGGAGCGCTTCCACGCAGGCCGAGTAGGAGTCGTACTCCTGCAACTGCACGCCCGGCAGTTGGCCCTTCACGTTCTGCGCGGACGTCGAGCCGCTCACCGAGCAGAGCTTCTTACCCTTGTTCAGGTCCAGCAGCGAGGTGAGCGTGGTGTCGTCCTTGCGGACCAGCAGGCCCTGGTACGTCACCAGGTACGGACCGGCGAAGGCGACCTTCTTCGACCGTGCCTCGTTGATGGAGTAGGTGGCGGCGATCATGTCGACCTCACCGTTGCCGATCAGCGTCTCGCGTTGCGCGGACGGGGTCTCACGCCAGGTGATCTCCGGGTGATCGACGCCCAGGCGGTCGGCGATGTTATTGACGACGAACTCCGAGACGGCGGGGTCGAACCCGACCACGTCGCCGTCCGGTTCCTGCAGACCCATGCCCGGTTGGTCGTACTTGGTGCCGAGAATCACGTGCCCGTCTTTGATGGATTCGACGAGATCACGCGGGTTCGAGTTGCCGCACGCCGCGAGGAGCGCGGCGATCATCGCGATCACCGCGCCGAGGACAACCGCGCGGCGGGTTCGGGGAGTGGAGGTGTGCACGGCGATCAGCCCCCCAAGATCTTGGAGAGGAAGTCTTTGGCGCGGTCGGACTTCGGCGCGGTGAAGAAGCTCTCCGGATCGGTGTCCTCGACGATCTGGCCGTCGGCCATGAAGACGACGCGATCGGCGGCCTTGCGGGCGAACCCCATCTCGTGGGTCACCACCACCATCGTCATGCCCTCCTTGGCGAGTGCCACCATCACGTCGAGCACTTCGCTGACCATCTCGGGATCGAGTGCGGAGGTCGGCTCGTCGAAGAGGAGGACCTTCGGTGACATGGCCAGGGACCGTGCGATCGCCACACGCTGTTGCTGTCCGCCGGACAGTTGGGCCGGGTACTTGTCCTTCTGCGTGCCGACGCCGACGCGATCGAGGAGTTCGACGGCACGCTTGGTGGCGTCTTCTTTCGACTGCTTGCGGACCTTGAGCGGTCCCAGCGTCACGTTATCCAGGATGGTCTTGTGCGAGAACAGGTTGAAGGACTGAAACACCATGCCGACGTCGGCCCGGAGTCTGGCCAGGTCACGCCCCTCTTCGGGAAGGAGTTGGCCTTCGATGCGAATCTCACCGCCGTCGATGGGCTCGAGTCGGTTGATCGTGCGGCACAGCGTCGACTTGCCCGAACCCGACGGGCCCAGGACCACGACCACCTGGCCGCGGGGTACTTCGAAGTCGATGTCGCACAGGACGTGGAGATCGCCGAAGTGCTTCTGCACGTTCTTCATTGAGATCATCGGTGGGACGTTTGTGTCGGCCATGGGTACAACCTAGTTGTCACATGTGTGACGTGGGCGGATTTGCACGGGCACGTAACCTTAGAGTGTGAGTGTTGACGCCCCCCGCGAGCAGATGACCGCCGACGCAGTCCCTGCCGTCCGTTCCTATTCGGTCCGGACCTACGGATGTCAGATGAACGTGCACGATTCGGAGCGGATTGCGGGCCTGCTCGAGGACGCCGGTTACGTCGCCGCCCCGGAGGGCGATGACGCCGACCTCGTGGTCTTCAACACGTGTGCGGTGCGCGAGAACGCCGACAACAAGCTGTACGGCAACCTGTCGCACCTCGCGCCGGTCAAGGAGATGCGCCCCGGCATGCAGATCGCCGTCGGCGGCTGCCTGGCGCAGAAGGACAAGGACGTCGTCCGTCAGCGGGCACCGTGGGTCGATGTGGTCTTCGGGACGCACAACATCGGTTCACTGCCGGTGCTACTGGAACGGGCCCGTCACAACCAGGAGGCGCAGGTCGAGATCCTCGACTCACTCGATCGCTTCCCGTCCACCCTGCCCGCGCGCCGGGACTCGGCGTACTCGGGGTGGGTGTCGGTCTCCGTCGGCTGCAACAACACCTGTACCTTCTGCATCGTTCCCTCGCTGCGGGGCAAAGAGGTCGACCGTCGTCCCGGTGATGTCCTCGCCGAAGTCCAAGCTCTGGTCGACCAGGGCGTCCTCGAAGTGACCCTGCTGGGGCAGAACGTGAACGCGTACGGGATGTCGTTCGCCGATCCGGACACCCCGCGCAATCGTGGAGCGTTCGCCGACTTGCTGCGCGCCTGCGGATCGATCGACGGCCTGGAACGCGTGCGGTTCACCTCCCCGCATCCGGCAGAGTTCACCGACGACGTGATCGACGCGATGGCGCAGACACCGAACATCTGTCCCCAACTGCACATGCCGCTGCAGTCCGGTTCGGATCGCGTGCTCAAGGCCATGCGTCGCAGTTATCGCAAGTCGAAGTTCCTCGGCATTCTCGATCGCGTGCGTGAAGCGATGCCGCACGCGGCGATCACCACCGACATCATCGTCGGCTTCCCGGGCGAGACCGAGGAGGACTTCCTCGAGACGCTCGACGTGGTGGAGAAGGCACGCTTCTCGAGCGCCTTCACCTTTCAGTACTCGCCGCGTCCCGGCACCCCGGCCGCCACGATGGACGATCAGGTTCCGCCGGAGGTCGTGACCGAGCGCTACCAGCGGCTGATCGCTCTGCAGGAACGGATCTGCCTGGAGGCCAACACCGAGCTCATCGGTACGGAAGCGGAACTGCTGGTGTCGGCGGGCGAGGGCCGCAAGAACGCGGAGACCGGTCGGTTGACCGGCCGTGCACGCGACGGCCGGCTGGTGCATTTCCGTGCAGCGGGCGACACCGTCGATGCCGCAGCCGTCCGGCCGGGTGACATCGTCACCGTCACGATCACCGATGCCGCACCCCATCACCTGATCGCCGATTCGGGCGTGCTGACACACCGTCGCACGCGCGCGGGCGACGCACACGAAGCGGGCACTGTGCCCACCACACCACCGGTCGGCGTCGGACTCGGCATGCCGTCGATCGGAGCGCGAGCCGACGTCGAACCGGCGGCCGCATGCGGAACTGGAGGCTGTTCATGAGCACTAACGATGACGAACGTCGAACTTTCGACGAGTACGAGCGCGACTTGCGCAAGGCGGAGAAGAAGGTCTCCGGGGAGATCGATCCGGGTGCCCGAGCGATGGTCGTCGCGGTCTGCGTGCTGCTGGCCATGGTCTCGCTGGTCCTGCCGCATGCGGGCGACGCGACCGGGCTCGACGTGCTGACCATGTCGAGCAAGGCCGACGCCGAGAGCATCAAGCTCCCGTCGCAGATCTTCGTGTACCTGCTCGCGATCTTCAGCATCGGGTTCTCGAGCCTGGCGCTGATCACGCGCCGCTGGGTCCTCGCCCTGATCGCGCTGGCGGGAACCTGCGTGGCCGCGGTCGCCGGTCTGCTGGCGCTGTGGACGCGCAACACCGTCGGGGTGAACGAGGTGCTGACACCGTCGGGTGCCGGCTGGGGTCTGATCCTCGGCTGGGTGGTCACCATGGTGCTGGTGTTCCACTGGGCGCGCGTGGTCTGGAACCGGAGCACGTACCACCTGCAGATCGCCGAGGAGCGGCGCGCGCAGGCCGCGACCCGCGAGGCGTTCGGCATGTCGCTGCAGCGTCCGGTCGCACCGGGGCAGAAGCCGAAGTCGGACGACGATCAGTCCTGACTATCCACTAGCCGACTGCTGAGGCCCGACCCGAATACGGGTCGGGCCTCAGCTGTTCAAGACCCCGCGGGGCGGCCCCGTGCGTCGGTCAGCGGTCGTCGAGGGCCGAATGCGCCGCAGTGGCCCATTCGCGCCACTGGCAGGCCTGCTGCCGCAGGTCGTCGGCCTCGCGGTCCTTGCCCGCAGCCTCGGCCTTGGCCGCCTGCTCGTCGAGTTTGTCGGCGCGCTCGGTGAACTGCGCCGCTCGCGCCTGGGCCTCCGGGTCGGTCCGAGCCCAGTCGGCGTCCTCTTCGTCGCGCAGACGCTTCTCGAGGGCGCGGACCCGGCTCTCGATCTTGTTCATCTGCTCGCGGGGGACCTTGCCGATCTCGTCCCACTTCGCACGGAACAGTCGGAACTCGCGGCGGGCGGCCTCGAGGTCGGTCGACGGGTCGATGGTCTTCTCGCCCTCGTCGAGAAGTGCGAGCTTGGCTTTCGCGTTCTCGGCGAACTCGGCGTCTCGCTCGGAGTTCACCGCGTTGCGAGCCTGAAAGAAGACGTCCTGGGCGGCTTTGAATCGCACCCACAGCGCCTCGTCGGAGTCCCGTGGTGCGCGGCCGGCCGCCTTCCACTCCGCAAGGAGTTCCCGGAACTTGCCCGCGGTCGCCACCCAGTCAGTGGACGACGACAGTTTCTCGGCCTCGGCGATCAACTCCTCCTTGCGCCCCTTCGCACCTGCTCGTTCGCGGTCGAGATCGGCGAAGTGGGCGCCGCGTCGACGGTTGAAAGCATCGCGCGCCTTCGAGTACCGCCGCCACAGCGCGTCGTCGGTCTTGCGGTCGATGCCCTTGACGGTCTTCCACTCGTCGAGGATGGCGCGGAGGCGGTCACCGCCCGCCTTCCACGAGGTGCTCTCGGCACCGATCTTCTCCGCCTCGGCGGCGAGTTCCTCCTTGCGGCCGACGGCTGAGTTGCGGGCGCTCTCGCGCTCTTCGCGGACCTCTTGGGCGACGTCGTCGGCACCGGCGACGATCGCGTTGAGGCGGGCGGCGAGACCGTCGACATCGCCGAGGACCTGCGCTTGGGGAAGGTCGGCGAGGAGGTGCGCGGCACTCGCCTGTGTCTTGCGCGGCTCACCCGATCGGGCTGCGAGGCGTTCCTCCAGGATCTCGACCTCGGTCGCCAGATCGGCGAACTTGCGGGAGAAGTGGGCGTATCCGTCTTCGACGGTCCCCGCCTGCCACGAGCCGATCTGGCGCTCGCCATCGGCAGTCTTGAGCCAGACTCCGCCGTCCGCGTCGATGCGACCGTACTCGTGTGGATCGCCGACCGGCACCGGGTGTACGGGAACCGCAGGGGTGGGGCCGCCGGTCGCGGGCCCCGGGCGCGGACCGGGGCGAGGTCCGGGTCGTGGTCCGGGCTTGGGTCCCGGCCGGGGAGCCGGTGAGGGTGCCGCGGAATCAGATCCCGGAGAGTTCGATTCGATCGGGTTGGTCATGGCTCATCCTCTTGTCTTCGCTGTCGCCGCGCGTCACGGCTGCCCAGTCACCAGGTGGTTCCTGCTTCATTCAAGCAGGGCGGCTCCAGTCATGGGCGAGGCGCGCAACATTTGCTGGACGGATTGGCGCGTCGCCCCGGTGGCCGTGACCCGCGGCGCCGTCGGCGGGACCGCCCCGGTAGCGTCGAATCCGTGCTCTCCCTGGTTGCGATCATCCCCAGCGCGCCCCTTCTGGTCCCCGAATTGGCAGGTCCTGCCGCCGCGGACACCGAACCGGTGCGGACGGCGGTCCGGGACGCGGGCGCTCGACTGGCCACGGCAGCATCGCGATGGATCGTGGTCGGTGCGACCGACGGCAGCGTCCCGGCTGCGCGCTACCGCAGCACCGGCGGTTTCGGCGCCTACGGCGTGCCGCTGGAGGTCGATCTCCGATCCGACCTCGGAGGGGACGTCGGGGCGGGCCCCGGCGAGCCGCTGCCGCTGTCGATGCTGGTGGCAGCCTGGCTCCGTGAACAGTCGCAGTCGCGCGCCGCGTCGACCGTCTCCGTCACCCCGGTGCTGATCGACCCGTCGGCCTCGCCCGAGGAGTGTGCGGCCACCGGTCGGGAACTCGCGACGACCATCGCCGCGGCCGGTGAATCGATCGGCGTGCTGGTGGTCGCCGACGGCGCCACCGCGCTGACACCCGGCGCGCCGGGCGGCGGGGAACGACCCTCGGCCGTCGCACTGCAGGGGCGGATCGATGCGGCGCTGTGCGCGGCGGACGTCACTGCGCTGGGCGGCCTGACCGAGTCCGAGTGCGCAGCCGAAGGCGCCGCGGGCCGGGCCGCGTGGCAGGTGCTGGCGGGGCTGTGCGCAGCGACCGACATGGTCGGCGAGTCGCTGTACGCCGATGCGCCGTTCGGCGTCGGCTACACGGTCGCGGTGTGGACCCCGGCGCGGCAGCATCTGGCAGGGGACCCGGCATGATCGCGCCGGTCGCGGTCATCGGGCCCACGGCCAGTGGAAAGTCCGCGCTCGCCCTCGACCTGGCGGAGCGCCTCGACGGAGAGATCATCAACGTCGACGCCATGCAGCAGTACCGCGGCATGGACATCGGGACCGCCAAGCTGCCGGTCGCCGAGCGCCGCGGAATCGCACACCATCAGCTCGACGTCCTCGACGTCACCGAGACGGCCACGGTGGCGGGATACAAGACCGCGGCGACCGCCGATGTGGAGGCGCTGTTGGCAGCCGGTCGGACGCCGATCATCGTCGGCGGTTCGATGATGTACATCCAGGGGCTGCTGGACGACTGGGAGTTTCCGGCCACCGATCCGACCGTCCGCGCGAAGTACGAGGCGCTGCTCGTCGAGATCGGCCCCTTGGCGCTCCACGCGAAGCTGGCCGAGGTGGATCCCACCGCGGCCGGGACCATTCTCGACTCCGACGGTCGGCGCATCGTGCGCGCGCTCGAGGTCGTCGAGATCACCGGCCGACCGTTCGCCGCGTCCCAACCGACCATCGGTGAACCGCGGTGGGGGACGCGGATCCTCACCCTCGACCGGGAACGCGAGGCCCTGGACGAACGGATCCGGGTGCGGACCGCCGCAATGTTCGCCGACGGCCTGGTCGACGAGGTCGAGGCGCTGTGCGCGAGGGGGCTGCGCGAGGGGCGGACCGCTTCGCAGGCGATCGGCTACGCACAGGTCCTGGCCCACCTGGACGGCGTGTACGACCTCGACGAGGCGCAGGAGCGCACCTTCTTCGGCACCCGCCGCTACGTTCGGCGACAGCGGTCGTGGTTCCGGCGAGACAACCGGGCGGTCTGGCTCGACGCCGCCGACGATCGGTTGCTGGACAACGCGTTGCGCGCGCTGGACGCGTAACCTGAGCGGAGTGAATGCACTTCCGGCGAGCACGTTCGTCAAGGGACACGGGACGCAGAACGATTTCGTGATCCTGCCCGACCCCTACGCGCAGCTCGATCTCACCGTCGATCTGACCGCGGCGCTGTGCGACCGTCAGCGGGGCATCGGCGCCGACGGCGTGCTCCGCGTGGCCACCGCGGGCGCGCTGGTGGCCGAGGGCGTCCTGGACCGACTGCCCGACGGCGTCTCGGGCGTCGACTGGTTCATGGACTATCGCAACGCGGACGGCAGCATCGCCGAGATGTGCGGCAACGGCGTGCGGGTCTTCGCCCACTATTGCCGCAGTGCAGGCCTCGTCGACTCCGACACCTTCACCGTGGGCTCGCGGGCGGGAGGTCGTCCCGTGACGATTCACCACGCCGACGAGGTCGACGCCGATGTCAGTGTGTCGATGGGCAGGGTCGGACTCCGCGGACCCTCCGAAGTCGGTATCGCGGGACGGACCCTGATCGGTGAGGCCGTCGACGTCGGCAACCCGCACCTCGCGTGTGTCGTCGACGGGCTCACGACGGAAGGCCTCGCCGAACTCGACCTGACCGGTGAGCCTCGCCTCGACGCGGACGTCTTTCCCGCGGGCGCCAACGTCGAGATCCTGACGCCGCTCGCGGCGGCGGCGAGCGACGGCATCGACTTCCACGTCGACATGCGCGTGTACGAGCGCGGGGTCGGCGAGACCCGATCGTGCGGGACCGGACTGGTGGCCGCGGCCACCGCAGCGCTGCGGAAGGCCGGTCGCGCCGAGGGCGTCGTCGGACTGACGGTGCCCGGCGGCGACGTGGTCGTGACGGTCGCCGAGGGGGAGGCAGTCCTCCGCGGTCCGTCTCGCCTGGTGGCCCGCGGCCAACTCGTCGAGGGCTGGGCAGACAGCTGATGCGGGCCCGCGGATAATCCGGATGCATTCGGTGCCCGAACCGGGGCACAATGGTTCCCATATGACTGAATTGACCAACGGACCAGTATCCGAGCGGACCACTCCGGTCCCGACCACCGGCGAACTCCAACTCGACGAGCGTTCCTCGCTGCAGCGAGTCGTCGGACTCTCCACCGAACTCGAAGACATCACCGAAGTCGAGAACCGCCAGCTGCGGCTGGAACAGGTCGTCCTCGTCGGTGTGTGGACCACCGGAAGCGCAGCCGCGGCGCAGGCCAGCATGGCCGAGCTCGCCGCCCTCGCCGAGACGGCGGGCTCCCAGGTGCTCGACGCCCTCATCCAGCGACGTGCCAAGCCGGACCCCGCCACCTACCTCGGCTCGGGCAAGGCCGAAGAACTGCGCGAAGTCGTCCTCGCCACCGGTGCCGACACGGTGATCTGTGACGGCGAGCTGACACCGGCCCAGCTCACCGCACTGGAGAAGGTCGTCAAGGTGAAGGTGGTCGATCGGACCGCCCTGATCCTCGACATCTTCGCCCAGCACGCCACCTCGCGCGAAGGCAAGGCACAGGTCGCGCTCGCGCAGATGGAGTACATGATGCCGCGGCTGCGAGGCTGGGGCGAGTCGATGTCTCGGCAGGCCGGTGGTCGGGCAGGCAGCAACGGCGGCGTGGGCCTGCGCGGCCCGGGTGAGACCAAGATCGAGACCGACCGTCGTCGGATTCGGGAGCGGATGGCGAAGATTCGTCGCGAGATCCGCGGGATGAAGACCGCGCGCACGGTCAAACGCGCCGCTCGCGCGCGCACCGGCATCCCGGCTCTCACCGTCGTCGGCTACACCAACGCCGGGAAGTCGAGCCTGGTGAACGCGATGACCGGAGCCGGCGTCCTGGTGCAGGACGCGTTGTTCGCGACCCTCGATCCCACCACCCGGCGCGCGCAACTCGCCGATGGACACGAGGTGGTCTTCACCGATACCGTCGGGTTCGTCCGCCATCTGCCGACGCAGCTCGTCGAAGCCTTCCGTTCCACCCTGGAGGAGGCGATGGAGGCCGACCTGCTGGTGCACGTCGTCGACGGCTCGGATCCGTTCCCGGCCAACCAGATCTCGGCGGTGCGACAGGTGCTCGGCGAGGTGCTCGCCGAGGAGAAGCTGCCGTGGCCGCCGGAGATGCTGGTGATCAACAAGATCGACGCGGTGGACGGAATCACCATGACCGCCCTCCGCGGCGAGTATCCGGACGCCCAGTTCGTGTCGGCCAAGACCGGCGAAGGCCTCGACGACCTCTTCCAGGCCATCACCGACTTCGTCCAGCGCGACGACGTCGAAGCCGTCTTGCAGGTGCCGTTCGCGCGCGGCGAGGTGATCGCCCGGCTGCACCAGCAGGCGCACATCCTCGACACCGAGCACAACGCCGAAGGCACCCGCCTGCGTGTGCGGATGCCTTCGGCGTTGGCCGCTGCGTTGAGCGACCTCACGATCGACGAGGGTTCGGCGGACTGACGCTCTACTCGGCGTCGAGATCCTGGGCGACCAGTGCGGCGATCTGATCGACGGCCGCTTGGTCGTCGCTCTCGACGGTGATCGATGCGCCCTTCTCGGCGCCGAGCGTCATGATCATCAATGCGCTGCCCGCGTCGACCGGCTCGCCGCCGTCGGCGGCGAGGGTGACCGAGACGCCGAGCGCGGCGGCGGCCTCGGAGATGACGGTGGCCGGACGAGCGTGCAGGCCGACGGCCGAGCCGACGGTGACGGTGGTGCTGGGCATGGTGCGCCTTTCTGGAGAGGTCGAGTGGAGAGCGGTCTGCGTGGCTGACGAACGTGATCAGGCGGTGACCGGAACGCCTGTCGGCTCCTTCTTCGTGCTCGGCTGGATCTGCTTGGCGGCCAAGACGGCGACCGCGGAGACGATCACACCCGCCACGATAGCGATCAAGAACTTCCACCACGTGCCGTTCATCGCGAACAGGACGAAGACGCCGCCGTGCGGGGCGCGGACCTGCACGCTCATCGCCATCGCCAGGCCACCGGTGACGGCGCCGCCGAGCATCATCGACGGGATCACGCGGAACGGATCGGCGGCGGCGAACGGGATCGCGCCCTCGGAGATGAACGACGCGCCGAGCAGCCAGGCGGCCTTGCCGTTCTCGCGCTCGGGTTCGGTGAACGCGGCGGGGCGCATCAGGGTCGCCAGAGCGAGCGCGAGCGGGGGAACCATGCCCGCGGCCATGACGGCGGCCATGATCTCCCACTGCGCGACGCCGGCCCCGGCCAGGCCCAGGCCTGCGACGCCGAATGCGTAGGCGGCCTTGTTGACCGGACCGCCGAGATCGAAGCACATCATCAGGCCGATCACCACGCCCAGGATCACCTTGGAACTGCCCGACATCGAGTTCAACTGGTTCTCGAGCTCGGTGTTCACCCACGACAGCGGACGGGCCAGAAGCGCGAACATCACGAAACCGGTGACGAGCGTGGCGACCAGCGGGATGATGACGACCGGCTGCAGACCGCGCGCCCACTGGGGCAGCGGCAGCTTCGACAGCCAGAGCGCGACGACGCCGGCCAGCAGACCACCGACCAGGCCCCCGATGAACCCCGCATCCACCGCGACGGCGATGAGGCCGGCGGTGAAGCCGGGAGCCAGACCCGGCCGGTCGGCGATCGCGTACGCGATGTACCCGGCCAGAACGGCGACCATCAGCCCGATCGCCAGGTTCCCGATCGCGAAGCTGACCGCGCCGAGGTACTGCATCAGCCCGCCCGGAGGCAGATCCCACAGACTGTTGTTGAGGGCATAGAACATGCCGTCCGAGGTGCCGTCTTCGACGGTGCTGTTCGCGATCTCGTAACCGCCGAGCAGAAAGCCGAGGGCCATCAGGAGGCCACCCGCCGCGACGAACGGGATCATGTAGCTGACGCCGGTCAGCAGCGCCTGCTTCAGCTGTCCGCCGATTCCCACTGTCGATGCCGCGGACGATTCGGCGGCTGCGCTCGGGTCGCCGGACACCGTGGCGGCGTGCGGGTCGTCGGCCGCAGCGATCGCCTCGGCGATCATCGCGTCGGGTTCGTTGATGGCGCGCTTGACGCCGGAGGCCACGACGGCCTTGCCGACGAAGCGGTCCCGACCCTTGACGCCCACGTCAGTCGCGAAGATGACTGCGTTGGCGTCCGCGATCGTCGCCGCCGAGAACGGGGTCGACCCGGTGGATCCCTGGGTCTCCACCTGGAAGTCGACGTCGGCGCGTTCGGCAGCCAGTTTCAACGCGTCGGCGGCCATGTAGGTGTGGGCGATTCCGGTGGGGCACGCGGTGATCGCGATGACCTTGCGGCGGGCCGCAGGCCCGGCGGACGCGGCATCGTCGACCGCGACCGGCGGCGCAGGCACCGGCGCGTCAGCCGTTTCCCCTGCGTCAGGCTTCTTCCCCGCGGTGACCTCGCTGACCAGGCCCACGATCGTGTCGGCGTCCGGGGCCTCGCGGAGGGCGGCGACGAAGTCCGGTCGCACCAACGCGCGAGCCAACGAACTCAGCACCTTCATGTGCTCGCTCGCGGCACCGGCCGGGGCCGCGATGAGGAAGACGATGTCGGCCGGACCGTCCGGACCGCCGAAGTCGGCCTTCCGACTCAGCCGCGCCATGGCCAGGGTCGCCGCGGTGACCGATTCGACCCTCGCATGCGGGATCGCGATGCCGCCGGGCAGGCCGGTGGCCGACTTGGTCTCGCGCTCGACGGCGGCGGCGACCAACGTCTCGGGTGCGGTGCATCGCCCGGCGTCGGCGACGAGATCGGCGAGCGTCGTGATGACGGCGGTCGAGTCGGGGCCGGCGTCTGCGTCCAGGAGGACGAGTTCTGAGGTGATGATCGGTGGAGCCATGATGGTGCCTTATCGGGTGTCTGCTGGATCTGGTGTCTGCTGGATCGGATGAGGTGGCGGGGGCGGGAAGTCAGGACAGGCGGGTGACGGCCAACGCGACCGTGTCGACGAGGTCGGGGGTCGGGGGCGTCGTTCCGGGCAGCGACGCCGCCGCAGAACCATGTGCGACGGCACTGCGGAGCAGTTCCTCGGGGGAGGCGCCGCGTTGATGTGCGATCAGATAGCCGGCCAGCGAGGCGTCTCCTGCGCCGACCGTGCTGCGGACGGTGATGCGCGGCGCCTCGGCGTACCATGTTCCGTCCGGCGTGGTGAGCAGTGCTCCCGAGCCGCCGAGAGTGGTCAGGATCGATCCTCCGGTGCGGTCGGCGACGGTCCGGGCGACGTCGGCGGCGATGCTCGGATCGCCGTCGGCCGCGGCGGCCTCCATCGCCGCCCCGTCGCCACCGGCGATCTCCGCCAGTTCGTGGGCATTCGGCTTCAACAGGTCCGGACGACCCCCGACGGCAGCGGACAGGGGAGCGCCGGAGGTGTCGACGGCGATACGGCACTGGCGTTCGGTCATCTCGCTGATCAGTCGGGCGTACCAGTCGTCGTCGAGGCCGGGTGGCAGTGAACCGCACAGGGCGAGCCAGTCGGCGGCCTCGGCCCGGACCAGAATGGTCGACAGGAGCAGCGCTGCCGCGTTCGCGCTGATCGATGCGCCGGGTTCATTGATCTTGGTGGTGGTGCCGTCTGGCTCGGCGAGCGTGATGTTGGTGCGTACCGTGCCGTCGACCGATACCGGCTGGTGAGGGAGGGCGGCGGCGGTCAGCCTCGCCAGGAATGGATCGTCTGAGCGAGCGGGGAGGAGCGCGACGGTCGGCAGGCCCGCGGCCATAACGACGCGAGAGACGTTCACCCCCTTGCCTCCGGGCTGGTCGATGACCCGCGCGGCGCGATGAACCTCGCCGCGCTGGAGGGGGCCTGCCAGTTCGATGGTCCGGTCGATGCTCGGGTTGGCGGTCACGGTGAGGATCATGCGATCACCAGCTCGATCTGATGCGCGCGGATCTCGTCGGCGAAGCTCGCGTCGATGCCCTCGTCGGTCACCAGGACGTCGACGTCATCCAGCGTTCCGAAGCTCACGAGTTCCTCCCGGTTGATCTTCGATGAGTCGGCCAGGACCACGGTGGTGGTGCAGGCGGCGATCATCGCTCGTTTGGTGGCGGCCTCGTCGGCGTCCGGTGTGGACAGACCGTGTGCCACCGACAGTGCGTTGGTGCCGAGGAAGCCGACGGATGCGCGGACCCTGGACAGCATGGCGATCGCGTCGGAGCCGACGACGGCACCGGTCTTCGGTCGCAGGCGCCCGCCGGTCAGCAGGACGGTGGCTCCGGGAGCGTCGGCGACGAGACCCCCGATCTGAATGCTGTTGGTGATGTAGGTGAGCCGGATGTCACCGGGTATCGCCAGCGCGAGTTGGAGGGTGGTGGTTCCGGCGTCGATGAGGACGGACCCGCCGTCCGCGGGAAGCAGTGCGGCGGCCGCGGCGCCGATGGCGCTCTTCTGCGCGCGCCGGGTCTCTTCTCGGACGACGAGGTCGGGTTCGTCGACGACGGCGGCCACATCGGGTCGGACGGCCCCGCCGTGGACGCGCACCAGGTGCCCGTTGCGTTGGAGGACGACCAGGTCGCGGCGGACGGTCTCGCCGGTCACGGCGAATCGTGCCGCCAGGTCGGTCACGGACACCCGGCCGCGAGATCGCACCTCGTTCGCGATCGCGGACTGGCGTTCTTCGGCGTACATGTGCCGGCTCCTCTGTGACGCAGAACTCACTGAATGTGGACTGATGTGGAATTGATTGGATCTATATCTTTGTTTACATGGGTCCATGTTGACTAGTCAAGGACTTCTTGTAATCTGTCTCACATGACCCAGGTGACTTCCGACTTGCAGGCAGAGAACCCGTTCGCGGCGCAGACCATCGTCTCCGGCACTCCAGTCGTCGGCGGCCTCGCCTACGGTCCGGTGATTCGACCCGGTGGTCGGCCGAGCTTCGACGGCATCGATGCGACGGAGGTGCCCGATGATCGGCGCGAGGCGGAGATGGAGCGCTTCACCGCCGCGGCGGCGGTCGTCGCCGATCGGCTCGCCGATCGGGCGTCGCACAGCACCGGCGTCGCGGCCGAGGTCCTCACCGCGACGGCCGGCCTCGCTCGCGATCGAGGGTGGGCGACTGCTGCGGGCAAGTCGATCAAGGCCGGAGTGCCTGCACCGCTCGCCGCCATCGCGGCCACCGACCAGTTCGTCGAGATGTTCACCAAGCTCGGCGGCCTGATGGCTGAACGTGTCACCGACCTGAAGGATGTCCGCGACCGAGTGGTGGCCGAGCTCGTAGGACTGGCGGAACCGGGCATCCCGAACCCGGACGTGCCGTCGATTCTGCTGGCCGACGACCTCGCGCCCGCTGACACCGCGGGGCTGGATCCGCAGCGGGTGATCGGTCTCGGGATGCGACTGGGCGGGCCCAGCAGTCACACGGCGATCATCGCCCGCCAGTTGGCGATTCCGTGTGTGGTGGCCGCTACCGACCTCGACCGAATCCCTTCTGGTGCACTGGGTTACATCGACGGTGATCGGGGAACGGTCGGCGCCGAGCCCGACGCGGAGACCATCGCGGCTGCCGTGACGGAATCACGGGAGCAGGCCGCGCGGATCGCGGCGTGGCGTGGCCCCGGCCGTACCAGCGATGGACACGCGGTCGCGATTCTCGCCAATGTCGCCGACGGCGTCTCTGCGCGTTCGGGGGCGAAGGCGCAGGTCGAGGGTGTGGGTCTGTTCCGGACCGAACTGGCATTCCTCGATCGGGCCGCCGAGCCGACGGTCGACGAGCAGGTGCAGTTGTACCGCGAGGTCATCGATGCGTTCCCCGGACAGAAGGTGGTGATTCGCACCCTCGATGCGGGCTCGGACAAGCCGTTGAAGTTCGTGACGCACCTCGACGAGGCGAACCCGGCGATGGGGGTCCGCGGGAACCGGATCGTGCAGACCTTCCCGGAGGTGCGCACCCATCAACTCGACGCGCTGGCGCAGGCCGCGGCGGGTGCCGAGCGGGCGACGCCGTGGGTGATGGCCCCGATGATCGCCACCGTCGACGAGGCTCGTGAGTTCGCGTCGGTGACGCGGGAGCACGGCTTGACTCCCGGGGTGATGATCGAGGTACCGTCTGCGGCGATCATGGCCGATGCGATCCTCGCGGAGGTGGACTTCGTCTCGATCGGAACCAACGACCTCACGCAGTACACGATGGCGGCGGATCGGATGTCGCCGGAACTCGCGAGCCTCACTGATCCGTGGCAGCCCGCCGTCCTGGCATTGATCCAGCGCGTCGGCGAGGCCGGAGCCCGTCAGAACAAACCCGTCGGCGTGTGTGGAGAAGCCGCTGCCGACCCGCTTCTGGCGTGTGTTCTGGTCGGCCTGGGAGTCACCTCGCTGTCGTCGGCACCCGCAGCCGCGGCGGCGGTCGGCCTGCGATTGAGTGGGGTTTCACTCGCCCAATGCCGAGCGGCGGCGGCGAGCGCCGTGGCGGCTCTGAGCCCCGCCGCGGCGCGGGAAGCGGCCCGCGCCGAGTTGGGCGCCTGAAAGGCGCACGATCAGATACGGCGCTGGATCAGATACGGCGCTGGATCAGATACGGCGCTGGATCAGATACGGCGCTGGATTAGATACGGCGCATCACGGTGACGACCTTGCCGAGAATGGCGGCGTCGTCGCCGGGAATCGGCTCGAAATGCTCGTTGTGCGGCATCAGCCACACGTGACCGCCGGTGCGTTTGAAGGTCTTCACCGTGGCTTCGCCGTCGATCATGGCGGCCACGATGTCGCCGTTCTCGGCGACGTTCTGCTGGCGGACCACCACCCAGTCGCCGTCGCAGATGGCGGCGTCGATCATCGACTCGCCGACCACGCGGAGCATGAAGAGTGAACCGTCGCCGACGAGCTCGCGCGGCATCGGGAAGATCTCTTCCACCGCCTGCTCGGCGAGGATCGGTCCGCCCGCGGCGATGCGACCGAGCACCGGGACGAATGTCGGCGTCGGCAGTGACTCACCGTCGGCGTCGCCGCCGGGTGGGGGCGTGCTGGGGGCTTCGCGCACGTTGACCGCGCGTGGTCGGTGGGGGTCCCGCTTCAACAACCCGCGGCGTTCCAGGGTGCGCAGTTGGTGCGCGACGGACGATGTGGAGGTGAGGCCGACGGCCTCGCCGATCTCGCGAATGCTCGGTGGGTACCCACGCTCGCGGACCGATTTCCGAATGACCTCGAGCACCTCCCGCTGACGCTGGGTGAGCGATGCCTCGAGGGTTGCGGTCGAGAGCATCGGATCGGGAGTGTCACTCACGGTTCGGCCTTTCGTCAGCGGTGTTCGATCGATGACCCCAACAGTAGTTGAGTAGGTCACAAACCTCAAACAATTGTTCGATGCGTGTCGCGCTTTGTCGGACCCCTCGTGTTAACTATCGAACAAGAGTTCTTCGAACACCCGATCGAATGGAGACGAGTGATGAGGATCGTCATCGCCGCCGCACCTGCAGCCCGCATCCAGCGTGGAGTTGCGCGTCGTCCTTCCGCCGTGCGAGACCGTGCGCCGGAAGACTTCGGGATCGCGATGACCTGCGATCTTCCGGTTGTTTCTGCTCGCAACGGCCGAGGGGAGACCATCTCGGAGGCGAGCGGTGTGTGTCGTCCGACGGGAAGGTCCGAACGCTCGCGCGTGCGCCCCGATCGGCAGCAGTTCGAGGTCCGCCAGGGAGCCGCGCGGGTCCGTTCGGATGACAGCACACGGGTCTCGGAGCAGGTTCGCATCGAACGCGCTAGCGATCGGTCCGCCGTTACCGCGCGTTCGAACACCAGGGGCGCGGCCACGGTGTACTCGGCCGCCGTCGAGCGGCGGCGTCGGTGGATGGGCGCGTTGCTGGTCGGCGGTGCGCTGGCCGCGATGGTGTGGTTGATGGCGATTGTGGGCGGCGGCCTCCAGGATGCGGGGACGCCGGCATCGCCCGCTGCGACAGAGGTCGTCTATGTGCGTTCCGGCGAGTCCCTGACCGCGCTGGCCGCTCGGATCGCCCCGGAACTGCCGGCTGCCGGTGTCATCGCTCAGGTCCGTGCGCTGAACAGTCTCGAGTCGTCGGGCCTGCGCGTCGGGCAGGCGCTGGTGGTTCCGGACTACCGTTAGCAACCCGATCCTGGCGCGTCGGGGTCGACAGCCCGCCGGGTATTGTCGACGCATGCGCTGCCCGTTCTGCAAGAACGACGACACCCGAGTAGTCGATTCCCGAGTCGCCGATGACGGCATGGCGATTCGTCGTCGCCGTGCCTGCGGTGAGTGCGGGCGACGTTTCAGCACCGTCGAATCGGCCGTGCTGTCGGTGGTCAAACGCAACGGCGTGTCCGAGCCGTTCAGTCGCGAGAAGGTGATGAAGGGGGTCCGCCGCGCGTGCCAGGGGCGTCATGTCGACGAAGACGCCCTCGCCAAACTGGCCGCTCGTGTCGAAGACACCGTCCGCTCATCGGGTTCGGCCGAGATCCCGAGCAACGAGGTCGGGCTGGCGATCCTCGGTCCGCTCCGCGAGCTCGACGAGGTCGGCTACCTGCGTTTCGCGTCGGTGTATCGGTCGTTCGAATCGGCCGACGACTTCCAGCGTGAGATCGACGAACTCCGACGCGATCGTCGGTGATCGACGCCGAGCCGGTGGCGGTCAGAACTTGTCGATGGCCTTGATGATCCGCTGTTCAGACACCGATCCGCTGGTTCCCAACTGCTGAGCGAACAAGCTCACCCGCAGTTCCTCCAGACGCCACTGAACCAAGTCGGCGAGTGCTGCGTGTCGAGACGCGGGCAGCTGCGCCTCCCGACGGTTCCAGGCGACGATGACCCGATCGATCGCAGCGAGCGCATCGTTGTCTCGATTCCCCGCCGACGGAAGTGCTTCGAGACGGAGTCGCGCGGCAGTGAGGTAGCGCGGCAGCGCGCGAAGATGCGTGAGCGACGTCGCGCCGATGAATCCGTCGAAGATCAGATTGGCTAGTTGATCGGCGACGTCGTCGGCAGCGAGGGTCCCGGTGCGCGCATCGATCGCCCGGCGGACCGGGGAGTACTCGGCAAGCGCGGCGACCGCGGCGTCGAAGTACTCCGGAGCCCGCGACCTGACGATCGGCGCGATGCGTGCCGACAGGTCAGCGAAGTCGGCCGGAGTGCGCAGACCTGCGAGGTTCTTCTCGTCGGTCACGGCATCGAGGATTGCGCGATACGTGCAGTCGGCGAGCAGTGCGTCGATGTCGCGATACGGGTTCTG
>NZ_JAAYXO010000264.1 GCF_012515855.1 Gordonia sp. (in: high G+C Gram-positive bacteria) | reverse complement strand
GAACTGAGCCTCTCGGCGCAGATGAAGCAGGGCTCCCTGGTTGAACACGAGCAGGCCGAGAACTCGACGTTCATGTCCGAGCTGCTCGGCGGTCGAATCAACGAGGTCGGCTACATCGCGTATCTCCAGCGCCTGCGCGTGGTGTACGAAGCACTCGAGGCCTCCGCTCGTGAGATGGCCGACGACGACCTGGTCTCCCAGGTGTACGACGTCGCGCTGGAGCGGCTGGCGACCATCGACGCCGACCTCGCCGAGTGGAGCCACCGCACCGGCATCCCGCTGGAGCCGATCAGCTCCCCCGCCGCCGACGCCTACGCGGCCCGGCTCGCCGAGATCACCGACTGGGGCGGCTACGTGGTGGCGCACCACTACACCCGCTACCTGGGCGACCTCTCCGGCGGTCAGGCCATCGGCCGACTCGTCGACCGGCACTTCGACCTCGACGGCGCGGGCATCTCCACCTACGCCTTCGACCTCTCGAGCGCCGTGAAGCCCTACAAGGACGAGTACCGTCGCAGCCTCGACGCGATCGGCGAATCGCTGTCGGCGGCCGACCGCGAGCGCATCGTCGACGAGGTGCGCACCGCATTCCTGCTGCACCACGATCTGTTCGCCGAACTCAGCTCCATGATGGATCAGTACCGCCGCTGAGCGTTCGGAACCGAAACAACCTTTCGGAACCGAAACAACAAAGTCCCGAAAACAACTATGCAGGGTCCGCGACCTTCCGGTCGCGGACCCTGCTTAGTGCTGTCTACCTGACGGCTGGTGTCAGCCGATGCTGAACGGCTTGCCGTACATGGTGATGTTGCCGACGAAGCTCGGCGACTTCACGCGCACGGTCACCTTGGCGCGCGCCTGGGCGTAGCCCGCGCAGCCGTCGACGCCGAAGCGCTCGTTGCTGTACACGACGCCGCCGCGGGCCGAGGTGAAGGCGAAGCTGTTGGTGATCTCATCGTCGGTCTTCGAGACGACGATCGGCACGTAGCCAGCCTGGCCCGGGCCGAGCTTGATGGCACCGGTTCCACCGAAGGGGTTCTTCGCAGCCTCAGCGACCGGTCCTCCCCGCGGAGCCTCGACGCCGCCGCCGGCCCCCGCGCTCGCACCGAAGTCCACCTGGCAGCCGACGATGTATCCGGCGTTGATGGCACCGCCCTTGAGGTCGCCGGAGGTGGTCACGCGGACCTTGCCCGAGACCATCACCTCGCGCGAGGTGGGGATGTTGGTGACGGCGCGGCTCACGCGGGCCGACTCGTCGAAGAGATTGATGGTGACGCTGCCGCCGGGGACGGCCTTGGTCTTGGAGGCGCCGGGCAGCGGGGCGGCGTTGGCAGGTGCCGCGGCCACGGACAGGCCCATCAGGGCAGCGCCGGCGACGGCGGCGGATGCGGTGAGACCGCGGACTACACGCTTGTTCATTGTTTACCTCGTTGAGTCTGTGATCTCGGGTCAGCCGAGGCTGAACGGACGGCCGTACAGGTTGGCCTGCACGTAGCCGCTCTTGCCTGCCAGGAGCTTCTCATCGGTCTTGTAGCCCTCGGCCGCCACCACGGTGACCACCGAACGCGCCGACGCGTGACCGCCGCACTGCTGGACGTCGATCGCGAAGCTGTCGACCATCACGGTGCTGGTGCCCTTCTTGACCGCCATCTTGTCGGTCGGTGCGAAGACCACTTCGCCCGGTGCCAGCGGCACGGAGAGCGAACCGCTCGCGCCCACCCCGGCGGTGCTGATTCCTCCGCCGAGCGTGCCGCTGAAGCCCTGGAGGTTCACCTGGCAACCGACCAGGTAACCGACGGTCATCACGCCCGCACCCTTGCTCAGGTTCACTTTGTAGGTGCCCGACACCGCTCCGGCGCGACCGGCGCCGTTGGCGGCCATCGACCGCATGATTCGGCTGCTCTCGCCACTGCGGGAGATCTTGACGACCTGGCCGTCGATCCCGACCGCCTGGGTGCTGCCGTTCGGCAGGCGAGCCGCGTCGGCCTCGCCCGTTCCGACAACAGCCCCGGTCACTGCGGTCAACGCGACGGTGGTCGCAACCACCGCCCGCTTTCCGATTCCACTCATCTTCACGCGAGACACCCTTCGTGCTTCGACATACTCAGCTTTTAAGTCTTTGGTCGCTGAGTGTCGTCCACTCAGCCGAAGCTCAGGTTAACGCACGCGTCTGAATGACGCAGTGTCCCGGAACGGCATCCGACCGATCGAGTGAGATGGATCACGTACTGGCGAGTCAGTTTGCTTTCGTCACCCGTGATGCGGTGGGCGGTTCTCTTCGTACCAGCTGCGACCGCGCTCTCCGTGCGCGTCTTCGCCCGGGTCAGAGAGGGTTTCGGGAAGATCGTCGCCGAAAACCGAGTCGAGCCGGCGACGACGTCGCCAGCTCTCCTCTGCGGGTTTCGGGTCGGACTCAGAACTCACTGATCGACGCAATCACGTGGTGCGCCAACGGAATCACCGTCGCCATCCCGTCGCGCACCGCCGCCCGGGAGTCGGCGAGGTTCACCACGACGGTCTGCCCGGAGATTCCCGCGACGCCGCGCGAGAGTCCCGCGTCAGCCGATCCCGCCGACAGCCCGGAACTCCGCACCGCCTCTTCGATTCCCCGCAGGCGACGGTCCAGGAGCGGTTCGGCCGCCTCGGGGGTCACGTCGCGCGGGCCCACCCCGACGCCGCCGACCGAGACCACGAGGTCGACGCCGCCGATCACCGCGGTGTTGATCGCATTGCGGATCTCGACCTCGTCGGCGAGGACGGTGGTCGTCGCGTCGACGTGGAAGTCGGCCTCCTCGAGGAGTTCCACCACCAGCGGGCCGAGTCGATCCAGCTCTTCGCCACCGGCGGCGCGGTCGTCGACCACCACCACCAGCGCGCGCGGTGTCACGATTCCCTGAACCGCTGCCTCGGCTTCGTTCTCTACGGCCTCAAGCATTCATCAACCCTTCCTCGAACGGCGTCGGCGTTGCGCCG
>NZ_JAAYXO010000263.1 GCF_012515855.1 Gordonia sp. (in: high G+C Gram-positive bacteria) | reverse complement strand
GTTCAGCGATAATTCCATACCCGCGCGATTAGCTCAGTGGGAGAGCGCTTCCCTGACACGGAAGAGGTCACAAGTTCAATCCTTGTATCGCGCACCAGACATTCAGGCGAGGCCCGGTTTTCGAACCGGGCCTCGCCTGTTCCTGTTGGCGACCCCGTTTTCTGCTGGCAGCCCTGCCACCTGCGGTCAACCCCGCGTCCGCGCGAGCCGACCCGAGTTCGAGCAGTAGCTGCGCCCCGAACACCCCTTCCGCTCGAAACCCGCAGCCTGCGAGCGGTTTCCCCGCCGGAATTCACCCCCAGTTTGCAATTGGCAATCGGTGGAAGCTAGTGTTTGTACTCGCCGGTGAGCGACAGCGTCCACAAGACGAGTTCACCGGCATGCGGATGTGGCGCAGCTGGTAGCGCATCACCTTGCCAAGGTGAGGGTCGCGGGTTCGAATCCCGTCATCCGCTCGGAGTGGGCGTTCTCGCACACGATCGTCGCGAGCGTTCTCGCACCTGGTGGCGTGGCCGAGTGGTGAGGCAACGGCCTGCAAAGCCGTGCACACGGGTTCGATTCCCGTCGCCACCTCCACCGTGCACAAAGAGACAGCGTGCACGAACGCAGTAACCTGCACAATTGAAGATTCCCGCGCGATTAGCTCAGTGGGAGAGCGCTTCCCTGACACGGAAGAGGTCACAAGTTCAATCCTTGTATCGCGCACAGAGAAGAAGCCCGTCGGAACTCCGACGGGCTTCTTCGTTCATTTGGGTTCGGGACGGTCAGCACCCGACGGAGCGTCATGGCAGGATTGACTGGCATCCCAGTGGACTCCGCGCGGCTCTCGTCGTCGCGGCGCCGACTGAACCACCGTCACCGAAGGACCCGAGTTCCGTGCCCAGCCTCGCCATGCTCTTTCAGACCGAACTCGACCCGACGCTGACCGGGGAACAACTTGTCGCCCGCATGCTCGCCGACTTTCCCGATCTTGATCCGTCGTTGCTGTCCACCGAGCCGAGCGCCGGTGCCGACGCTCCCCTGACGCTCGGATACGGCGAACAGATGATCGCGCTACTGGGAGTGCCTGCTCCCGTCGGCGACGACCTCACCGAGATCGCGGCGTTCAGCCGTCTGTGGCCCACTGACGTGCCCGCACCGTCCGATTACGCGGCACACACCATCGTGACCGTCCTGCGTCCCGGAGAGGCCGGCTCCGGGCAGAGCGCAGTGCACGTCGAGTCGATCTCCGACGCCGTCCTGCTGTCGAAGGCGATCGCATCAGCCATCGCGCTCAGTGACTCGATCGTGGCCGTCTACTTCGGCAGCGCCAACCACCTCGTCGCCCCCGCGATGTTCCGAGACATGGCCATCGAGACCCTCCCGCAGCCGATGCTGCCGGCGTGGGTGGCGCTCAACATCGCTCCCCGACCGGACGGCATCATGACGGGGCACACCCGTGGCCTCGACATGCTGGGGTTGATGGACGTCGAGATCGTCGCCTCGCACGAATCGGCCGAGGAGACATTCGGGCGGATCGTCAACACCGCTATCTATCAGCTCGAGAACGGCCCGGTGATCGGCGACGGCGACACTCTCGGCGCGACCGCGGCCGCCGAAGTCGTCGCTCATCACGCCGCATCGCAAGTCGAGATCGACAAGACGGTGTTGTCGCTGGAGTTCGTCGGCGAGGAGTTCCCCGAGCTCGAGCCGCCCGCCGACCAGCCGCAGAAGCGCCGCTGGTTCGGCCGCAAGCGATAGCGCCGAAACTAGTTCGGTGACGCCACCGGCGTCAGGAGGATGAGCTCGGTCTCCTCGAGATCGTCCGGGTCCGCCGCGTAGTCGACCGCGAAGTAACCGGCATCGGCCTCCAGGGTGATGCCCGGCTCGAGCGGTGCTTCCTCAGCACACTGTTTGAGAGCCACGCCGATCAGGAGTTCAACAGTCTCCGGCGCTCCGACCCCAGACTTCGGCACGACGACGTCGAGGAGGCCCAGCGAGTCCAGCCCGCTGGTGTAGCCCCCGAACTCGTCCGGCGAGTCCGGATGCGGGCCTACCCCGAACTCGGCCCAGAGCAGGACTGGCAGCATCGGAGCGAACTGGATCACGGTGTCGCGCACGATGTCGGCGGAGACCAGCTGACTGGCCGTGTGGAACAACGCGGCCTCGATCGTGTCGGTGCAACCGACCAGCGACGCGATCACCATGCTGATCAGCCGAGCATCAGCGAGTTCCTCGCCGGTCTCCATCTCCCCTTGATCGACGAACTCGTCTTCGGTCAACGCATTGATGATCTCGTCGTCGGGAACCACCGACACCACGAAGTACGGGCCCTGGGTGTTGGGCGCCCCGCCGTGCAGAAGTCGACTCGTCTCCACCAGCGGCTCGACGTCGAATGCGAATGGATCCGTCATCTGAAAAACGCCGACCCGCTTGTCCTCGATCCGCACCGACAGAATGCGGCCGGCTTCGATGATGTCGTCGAGTTGCACCTGAGCGGGATCCAAGTGATCGGCCCAGTCCTCACGGATCTGAGCCACCAGCCGCTCCGCAGTCAGGTCGGGGTCGTCGGCGGATTGAAACAGAGTGACGAGTTGAAATGACACGGGACGGCTCCTGACGAGTTGTGCGGCTGTCCGGCTCCATTGGACCAGAAGTGACGAGTGCGAGCGAGGACGTTCAGCGAGACGCGGACGGGCACCACCCGGCTCGCATGCAGTTCTCGAGTTCTGTGACGTGAGCGGCGTGTCCGCACCCTCGGCGTGTCGCCCGACTTCCAGACCTCCACCGAACCGTCCCGACACACCGAGATCCACGACACGCCGTTTCGCATCAAAACTGACAGAGCGAACCGTGCGCTCCGACAACGCCACGATGGGCCGCCCGACATCACACTTCCTGGTGGCCGTCATCGACAACCACCACATCTCCGGCAGGCAATTGTGGGCTCTGACCGGCGTGTCCGATCCTCGGGCGTGTCGACATCCGCGACAAGCTCTGCTCCACCCCAAGATCCGCGAACCCCCATCCCGACCGGCCGGGCTTGAGATTCCGGACGACTGCGGCGTGTCCGAATTGTCGGCGTGTCGCATCGCCTGAACCATTCGGCACGACACGCCGAAAACCACGACACGCCGTTTCGCACCAGAACTGACAGAGCGGACCTAGCGTTCCCCGTCCCACCCCCACGAGCAGCACCGCACCTGCCGCTCCTTCCCGGGAGCGGCCGATCGCCAGTTTCTCGGGCCGGAGTCGACAACAGGGCGAGCGCCGCGAACCGACTCAGCCCTGCATCCTCACCGCCGCCGCTTCCGTGCCGCCGCCCTCCGCTGCGCACGGTTCGCCAGCACCGGCGGCGTCAACTGCATCACCCAGAACTCGGGGTCGTACTTGGACGGAACGATGTTGGCCTGGAACTCGCCGAACTCACTCTCGAGGGTCATCCCGTCTTCGACGACCAGTCCATGCTCGTACTGGAACATCGCGGCGTCCACCAGCACGCGCACCACAGTCTCGGCGGGCATCTGACTGTCGGGGATCTCGACGTCGTACAGCCGCAGGTCGGTGAGTCCGATCGTCTCCCCCGATGTCGTTCCGGCCTCGTCGGCGACGAGGAAGTCGACCCACGTGGTCATCGGCAGTCCCGGCGCCGCATCCAGCGCAACGCTGCGATAGGTGGCAGGCGGGATCAGCATGTCCGCGGTGTGGGCGAAGTCCGCCGTCAGCGAATCGGTGCAGGCCTGGACCGAGGCCGCCACCCGGGAGATCAGGATGGCTTCACCGATGACGTCTCGGTCGTCGTCGAGGTAGTACTCGTCCGGGTCATCTCCCGCGTCGACGTTGGGCAGGACGGTCACCACCAGCGACGGTCCGTGGATGTCGGGGAGCTCGAGCCCGTCCTCCCAGTAGGCGCTCACCTCGGCTGCGGTCTGGACGTCGAAGTCGTAGGGAATCCCGAACGCCGCGACGACCACCCGCGTGTTGTCGAAGCGGAACCCGATGGCCTCGATCGCCTTGGCGGAACCGCGGGTCTGTTCCTCCGTTTCGGGCACCACCGACGCGAATTCCTCGGCCAGCAGGCCACCCCAGTCCGACTGGATCTGCGCGAAGACCCGGTCGACGGTGAGGCCCGGATCGACGCGCGACTGGAACAGGCTGACGAGGAGGGGAACCATGGCGGTCCTCACTGTTGATCGAATAGCAGACGCCCAATTTCAGCAGATGTCTCGCCTCACCGGGAACCCGTTCGGCAGGACCGGACCGAACCCTGCGAAACTGGATCGGTGACCGCTCCTGAAGACTCGCCTCTCGTCGTCGAGACCGTGACCGACATCGGCCTCGCACCAGCGATCGCGGACGTCGCAGCGATCACTTTTCCGCTCGCGTGTCCGCCGCACTCCACCGCGGAGAACATCGCGGCCCATATTCGGCAGCATCTCTCGGCCGAGCGTTTCATCGGCTACCTCACCGACGCGCTCCACCAGGTCTTAGTCGCACGCAGCCGCGCCGACGGCGAGATCCTCGGCTACGCGCTGCTGGTACACCAGGCACCGACCATCGACGATGTTCACAAAGCCGTCGTCGCCATGCCCGGCGGGGCCGAGGCGATCGCGAACGACGCCGTCACCGAGATCTCGAAGATGTACGTGCTCCCCGATCATCACGCCGCACACAACGAACTCCGACCGGCGCACGCATTGATGGACGCGGCGATCGCGGCGGCCGCAGAGCGCGGTTCGACGCTGATCTGGCTCGGCGTCCACTCGGGCAACGAGCGCGCCAAGCGTTACTACGCCAAGATGGGTTTCCGCCAGATCGGCACCAAGAGTTTCAACATGAACGGCGCGATCGAGCACGACTTCGTGCTCGGGCAGCACCTGCACCCCTGAACTGCGAGTGCTCCGGTGAACTGCGAGTGCTCCGGTGAACTGCGAGTGCTCCGGCGGACGCGGTCAGTCCACCGGTCTCAGCTCACCGGCTCTGCAGAGTCGACGACCCGCGATCCTGCGGCGTCGACGATCAACGCTTGGTCGTCGTAGAGCGGCAGCAGAGTGAAGCGGTCGCCGTACTCGTTCAGGGTCCGGTCGATCAGTTCGCTCGGGTACGGCGGCAGTTGGCCGTCGGCATGCGGAATCACGACGGTGTCGGTGAGTCCTAGACCGCGGAAGTCGGCGAGGTCGAGGCCCATGCCCGGATCATCCATCAGCGCCGCCGGTTCGATGTCCGGCCCGGCGACCACCGCGCCGGCACTGAGGCCGACATACGGCATGCCGGCGCGCACCCGCTCGGCGATCATCGCGTCGGCTCCGCTTCGGCGCAGGCCGGTCATCAGGGCGAAGGTGTCACCGCCGGAGAGGTAGACGGCGTCGACGGCGGCGAGGTCGTCCTCGACGCTCCCCTTCCGCAGGTCGATGTTCACCACGTGATAGCCGAACCGCACCAGTCGTTCGCGCTCGGGACCGGTGAAGGGCTCATCGAGGAGATGCCGCTGACCTTCGTCGATGTAGCCGATCTTGATGTAGCGCTCCCCCTGCACGGGAGGCAGGTGCTCGGTGAGTGCCCCGGCACCGAGGGACAGGAGGATCAGCGTCCCTTGGTGGTCGGCATCGGTGTGGTCGACATCGGTCTGGTCGACATCGTCAGGCATTCGTCTCCTCTGCCGTACGGTTGGTCAGTCGTTCGCCTCGGCGAAGCGGGAGAGCGCGAGGAGTCGGGAGGTCGCGCGCAGGTACTTCTTACGGTAACCGCCCGCCACCATCTCGGGGGTGAAGATCTCATCCAGCTTGACACCCGAGATGCTGACCGGGATCTCCCCGTCGTAGAGGCGGTCGGCCAGGGCCACCAGGCGCAGTGCGACGGCCTGGTCCTGCGCCGGGTGGACGTTCTTGATGCACACCAGCGTGACGCCCTCGATCAGCGACTTGTACTTCGACGGATGCAGCTTCGCCAGGTGCTCCACCAGATCGTCGAACTCGTCGATGGTCGCGCCGACAGTGTTCTCGGCGAACTGCTCGAGTTCGGCGTTGGTCGACGGCTCGGGGGCGGGCGGAAGGTCGCGGTGCCGGTAGTCGGGGCCGTCCACGCGCAGGGTCTCGAAGATCGCCGAGAGCTTCTGGATCTCGCGAAGGAAGTCCTGGGCCGCGAAGCGACCCTCACCGAGCTGGCCGGGCAGGGTGTTCGACGTGGCGACGATCGAGACGCCACGCGCGGTCAGCTCGGTCAGCAGTCGGGAGACGACCATCGTGTCACCCGGATCGTCGAGCTCGAACTCGTCGATGCACAGCACGCTGTGATCCGACAGTCGATCGAGCGCGTCGATGTAGCCGAGCGCGCCGACCACATTCGTGACCTCGCCGAACGTTGCGAACGCCTTCGGTCCGGGCATCGAGTGATACACCGAGGCGAGGAGGTGCGTCTTGCCGACGCCGAAGCCGCCGTCAAGATAGAGGCCGATGCCCTGCGGGGGCGCCGCCTTGCGGAAGAAGCCCTTCTTTCCGCCGGTGCGCACCTTGGAGGCTCGCGCCACGAAGTCCCGGGCAGCATTGACCGCAGCACTCTGGCTAGGCTCATTGGGGTCGGGGATGTACGAGTCGAAGCTCACGTCGTCGAACATCGTCGGCGGAACCATTTCGCCGATGAGTTGGTCGGGAGCCAGGACCGGGTTCCGATCGCTAAGTCGTGCCAGCATTAGCCAAGGGTAACGACGACCCCCATGATGGACTCATGTTCATCATGCAGAAAGCGACTGACGTCACAACCGACCGGCTGACTGCGACCTACCTGTTCCCGGCGTCGGATCGTCCGGTGATCCGCGGAAACATGGTGGCCAGCATCGACGGCGCCGCCACCGCCAACGGAAAGTCCGGCGGACTCGCTTCCGACGGCGATCATCAGATCTTCCACCTCCAGCGTGCCCTCGCCGATGTCATCGTCGTCGGCGCGCACACCGCGGTGGTCGAGGGCTACCGGCCCCCGACCGTCGACCAGCAGTACATCGCTGACCGCGTCGAGCGGGGACAGAACGCAGTCCCGCCGCTGATTCTGGTCTCGCAGTCCCTGAACATTCCGGACGACTACGCGACCATCGCCGACCCCGGCGTGATCATCGCGACGTGCGCCGAGGCGCCCGACGGCGCACGAAAGAGGCTCCAGGCGGCCGGCGCGACCCTCGTCGACTGCGGTGAGACGAGCGTCGACCCGCTACTGCTGGCCGACGAACTGCACCGGAGAGGATTGCGGCGCGTTCTCTGCGAAGGCGGCCCACGCTTCCTTGCCACCATCGCCGCCGCAGGCCTGCTGGACGAGCTGGCGCTCACCGTGAGTCCAACGCTGGTCGGCGGCGACGCCCAGCGGATCGCCCACGGTGCCGCAGTGCACGTCGACCGCGGACGCATGCGACTTCGACATCTGATCTCCGACGACGAGGGCTATCTCTACCAATTGTGGGAGCGTGCCGATCCGCGGTCGACGACACAGAACGGCTAGGCTCGCGAGCATGCATTCACCCGGCCGCCGTCGTGCCCGGACTCGCGGCGTGACCGCGCTGCTCGGATCCGTCGCCCTTCTCGCCGGCTGTGCCGTCGGCCCCGACACCGGACCGAACGTCGTTCGCGGCGACAATGCTCAGCAGGACGATTCCGGCACCCCGAAGCAGCCGCAGCTCGCAGCGCCCAAGAACGACCTGAACTGGAAGCCCTGCGCCGACAGCATCGCCGACAAGTACGGCCTCGCGAAAGACGGGGCGACCGGCGCGGGCGGGGTAGAACTCAAGGGCATCGAACTCGACTGCGCACGCTACGACGTCCCGGTGAACGCTGCCGAGCAGTCGGGCAACACCATCCGGATCGGCGCGGTCCGTGCGCGAACCGACAAGACGCCGAAGACAGCCGTGCCCCTCGTGCTGACGTCGGGTAATGACATGCCCAGTTCACGGACGCTGCTGTCATTCACCGGTGAACAGGGACGCCCACTCCTCGACCGCCGACCGATCGTCGCGATCGACCATCGCGGCACGGGCACCTCCGGTCTCATCGACTGCATGACCAAGCGGCAGCGCGCCGCGTACGACGTGAACGGTGCCGAGGCCGGACGCGACCTCCCCGAACGCGTCGAGAAGCTCTCGGAGAGTGCCCGCGCGGCCGCCGATCAGTGCAACGACGCGCTGAGCCCGGATCAGCTCGACTACTCGGCGGCGGCGGCCGCAGGCGACCTCGAGCAACTCCGGGAGCGATGGGACGTCGAACGCCTGGCACTGCTGTCCGTCGGCGACGGCTCATCGGTCGCGCTGGCGTATGCCGCCCAGCACCCCGATCGCGTCGGTCGGTTGATCATGGACTCTCCGGTCGGCTACAACGTGAGCGCCAAGGAGGTCGCGGCGAGCCGAGCACGCGGGCTGCAGGAATCCTTGGCGACGTTCATCCGCCGCTGCGCCGGGGCCGGATGCGCCCTCGGCGCCAACGGCGCGGCGGTGGTCGGACGGCTGATGTCGGCGGGCGCCACGGCGTCCGGCGACGCGCTCTCCGACACCGAGGTGCTGCAGGCCGTCACGACCGCCCTCGCGGTCGGCGACACCTCGCCCGACGGGTTGAAGGCGCTGGGTTCGGCGCTCGTCGACGCCGATCGCGGCGACACCGCAGCGCTGCGACGACTCGCCGAGCAAGGACGCGCACTACGGTTGGCCGACGGCCAGGTCGTCTCGCGCTGCAACGACATGCGCGGTCGTCCCGGCGGGGACGAGATCCCCGGTCTCGCCCGGGAGTGGAGTGGGCAGAGTCCGTTCACCGGTACCACCACTGCCTTGGATCTGGCGCGCTGCGACGGCTGGGGCGTCGCCGACACCCCCGCTGCTCCGGACCGGTTCGCGGTGGCACCGCTGGTGTTGATCGGAAAGAACGACCCCGTCAACGGCGCCGACGCGGCGAACAGCCTCACCCCGCTCCTGCTGGCTGCCAACACCGCGCAGACCTCGGTCTCCTGGGACGGGCTCGGCTATTCCGTCGCCGCGCACTCGACGTGCGCCGGACAGGTGATCGGCGAGTACCTGGGCGAGACCCCGCTCGGCTCCCCTGCCGAACGGGCCTGCCCGGCATAACGGATGCGCGCCCCTCGCCCAGTGTCCCCCCGCCCAGTGTCCCCTCCCCCAGTGTCAGAGTCGGGTCTGGGCGACCGGCGTAGTACGGTACGCGGGTGAACGTTGTAGAGCGGTCCCTGAATCCGCGTGTCCTGTATCCGCGTGTCGAGGCCGGCCGAATCGTCTCCCTGATCCTGTGGCCGATCTCGATCATGATGATCATCCACAAGTCGCTGATCTTGGGCGTCAACGGTCACCGCACCGACGATTTCGCCCCGGTCTACAACGCCGCGTTCAACTTCCTCAATCGCCTGCCGGTCTACGGCGAGAACTACAGCACGGTGGATCCGCACTACCTGTACCCGCCGTCGGGCACGCTGCTGATGTCGCCGCTGGCGATCTTGGACCCGGAGACCTCGCGGTGGGTGTTCATCGGCGTCACCGTCGCCGTGCTGATCCTGTGCGCGTACCTGCTGACCCGCCTTTTCGGATTCAGCTACAACTCGTGGGTGTTCCCGGCGCTGCTGTTCTTCTTCTTCAGCACCGAGACCGTCGCCCACACACTGATCTTCACCAACTTCAACGGCTTCGTCCTCCTTGGGCTCCTCGCCTTCATCATGCTGATGCTCCGTCGGCGCGATCTGTGGGCCGGTGTCGCCATCGGGCTGACTCTGGCGGTGAAGCCGGTGCTCGCTCCGCTGCTGCTCCTGGCCGTCCTGAACCGTCAGTGGAAGATTCTGATCCCCGCGATCGGCATCCCGGCGGTCCTGAACATCGCCGCGTGGCCGTTCATCGTCGACTCGATGGACTTCGTCCGCCGCACCGTCCCGTATCTCGGTGAGACGCGCGACTACTACAACAGTTCGGTCACCGGCAACGCCGCGTACTTCGGCATCGACTCGTGGCTCGCGTGGCTCCTGCGTGTGGCGTTCTTCGCGATGGCCGTGTTCGCCCTGTGGTTCCTCTACAAGTACTACCGTCGGACCGACGAGCTGCTCTGGCTGACGACGTCGTCGGGCGTCCTGCTGGTGACCACCTTTCTCATCGGCTCGCTGGGCCAGGGCTACTACTCGATGCTGTTGTTCCCGTTGCTGATGACCGTGTTCCTGCCCGGCTCCACCATGCGCAACTGGCCGGCCTGGCTGGGCGTCTACGGATGCATGTCGTTCGACGTGTTCGCCTCGGCCAAGTGGGAGCCGTTCGGTCGCTACCTCGAGTACAACAAGGTGCCGCTCGGGTGGTCGCTGCTGTTGATCTCGGTGTTCTGCGTTCTGCTGTTCCGCTACCTGGACATCCGCGAGGCCGGCCGCTCGAGCGACGACGAGCTCTCGGCGGCGCCGACCGCCTGAGCGCTACCCTCGAGGACATGAGCGAATCGCAGTCTGATCCCCGCACGTCTGATCCCAGCACTTCTGATTTCCGCAACCTGACCGCCGAGCAGTGGCGCGAGCGCCTCACGCCGCAGGAGTTCCACGTGCTGCGTGAGGCGGGTACCGAGCGCCCGTTCACCGGCGAGTACACGGACTCCACGGACGTGGGCGTCTACCGGTGCCGCGCGTGCGGTGCCGAGCTGTTCCGGAGCACCGGCAAGTTCTCGTCGCACTGCGGATGGCCGTCGTTCTTCACCCCGCTGGCGGGCGAGGCGATCATCGAACGGGTCGACGACTCCCTCGGAATGCAGCGGACCGAGGTGCTCTGCGCCAACTGCCAGAGCCACCTCGGTCATGTGTTCGCCGGCGAGGGCTACGACACCCCCACCGACCTCCGCTACTGCATCAACTCCATCAGCCTCAGGTTTGAGGGCGAGGAGAGCTGACCGGACGCCGGCTCACGGAAGCGAGCCGGCGAGCTTCGCTGCATCGACGCGCGGGCCGGTGAAGAACGGGATCTCCTCCCGGACGTGCAGTCGAGCCTCGGTGGCGCGGAGGTCGCGCATCAGGTCGACGATGCGGTGCAGCTCCGGCGCCTCGAACGCCAGCAGCCACTCGTAGTCGCCGAGCGCGAAGGCCGGCACGGTGTTGGCCCGCACGTCCTTGTATCCGCGGGCCTCCTTGCCGTGGTCGGCGAGCATCTTGCGACGCTCCTCGTCGGGCAGCAGGTACCACTCGTACGAGCGGACGAACGGGTACACGCAGATGTACGCACCCGGATCCTCGCCCGCCAGAAAGGCCGGGATGTGGCTCTTGTTGAACTCGGCGGGGCGGTGCAGCGCGGCGCTGCTCCAGAACGGATCACTGACGCGTCCGAGCAAGGTGGTTCGCTGGAACGACGAGTACGCGTCCTGCAGCTGCTCGATGGTCTCGGCGTGCCACCAGAACATGAAGTCGGCGTCGCCCCGCAGGCCGGCCACGTCGTAGATGCCGCGCACCACGACGCCCTTGTCCTCGAGTTCACCGAGGAAGCGCTCCAGGTCCGCGGTCACCTCGGTGCGATCCTCCGGCAACTCCCCCGCCCGGACTTTGAAGACCGAGAACATCAGGTAGCGGATAGTGGCATTCAGTTCGGCATAATCCAGGCGGCTCATACCTCTATCGTGCCACCGGCCGCACCTGAAAGGACGATCAGGTCGGCAGGGCCGCGGTGACCTTGCCCACTGCGGCATCGGCGGTCCCGATGCAGGCGGGCACACCGACCCCGTTGTATCCGGATCCGGCGACCCCGATGCCGTCCGGCAGCATCGCGAGCGCCGTCCGCATCCGCGCCAGGTGTCCCGGAGGGTAATGCGGCAGCCCGGCGGGCCACCGCTGGACCACCGCGTCGGCCACCTCGGGAGCGGGCAGCCCGGCGGCGGAGAAGACGATCGCGAGATCGGAGACAGCCGCCGCAACGAGTTGCTCGTCGGTCCGGATGACCGGGTCGCCGAGCCTGCCGAACGAGGCCCGCAAGGTGCGGACCGGACCGCCACGCAGGTGCGGCCACTTCTGGGTGCTGAGGGTGACCGCCTTGATCGCCAAGTCGGCGTCGGTCGCGACGAGGACGCCCGAGTGCTCAGGCAGTGGCGTCGACTCCGGCACGGCGAAGGCGACGACCGCCGACCCCGCGGGTTGCACGTCGGCGAGGACCGCCGCGGTCTCCGGCGCGACGTCGCCGAGCAGTTCGGCCGCCGTCCAGACCGGCACCGCGACCACCACGCCGTCGTAGTCGATCGGACGCGGCTGGCCCGACGCTTCGATCAGCAGGGTGAATCCGTCCGGCCCGTGGGCCAGGCCCGTGACCGCGGCCCCCAGATGGAGGCGGGCTCCCCCGGCGGCGACGAGAGCGTCGACCAGTTCCCGGTAGCCGCCGCGCAGCGCACCGAAGACCGGCCCGGTGGCACTCGCGCCGGCGTCGAGTACGTGTCGAACGGCCGCGGTCAGCGACGGCGCACCGTCGTCGAGCGCGCGCGCCAGCGCGGGAATCGCCTCGCGGAGCCCGAGATGGTCGGCGAGCGTCGAGTAGACCCCGCCCAGCATCGGGTCGACGCCGCGGGCCACCACCGAACGGCCGAAACGGTCGCCGACCAGGTCTCCGACCGACGGATCGGCGCCCGGCGCCCATGCGAGCGGCACGTCGGCTTCGGCCGCCATCCGGTCGAGATCCGCAGGCGAAGCCAGATCGGCCATCGGTTCCGGTCCCAGCGGAATGCCCATCAGCGCCGGCGCGGGCAGCGGATGCAGGCCATCGCCGGACCAGATGGCCGGCCGCAGTCCGCCGGGCGAGACGACGTGGGCGGTCAACCCCAGTTCGTCGACCAGGTCGCGCGCCTCGGGTCGTCGCACGATGAAGGCCTCCGCGCCGACGTCCATCGACACGCCGCCCACTTCGCGGGTGCACAGCAGTCCACCGGGGCGGTCGGCGCTGTCGTAGACATCGATCGCCGCGTCGACGCCGAGCCGTTGACGCAGCCGGAATGCGGCAGTGAGTCCGGAGACTCCGGCGCCGATCACCGCGACGCGCGGTGATCGACCGCCCGTGCTGTTCCGACTGCCGACGGTCACAGCGCGTGAATCAGTTCAACCGCCCGGGTGATGACACCGGCGTCGGTGTTCGGCATCACGCCGTGCCCGAGATTGAAGATGTGGCCCGGTGCGCCCGCCGCGATTGCTCGTTCACCTGCGGCCACCACGCGGTCGATCTCGCGTTCCAGAACAGCGTCGTCGCCCGCCAGCAGCACGGTCGGGTCGAGGTTGCCCTGCACCGCGACGCGGTGGCCGACGCGAGCGGCGGCCTCGTCGAGCGGCAGCCGCCAGTCGACGCCGATGACCTCGGTGCCGACGTCGGTCATCGAGCTCAGCAGCTCGCCGGTGTTGACTCCGAAGTGAATGCGCGGCACGCCGTACTCGGCGACCTCGGCCATGACGCGCGCCGAGTGCGGGGCGACGTACTCCTCGTACTGCGCCTTCGACAGCGCACCAGCCCACGAGTCGAACAGCTGGAGGGCGTCGACACCCGCGTCGAGCTGGGCGCGCAGGAAGGTGATCGTGATGTCGGCGATCCGGCCCATGAAGGTGTTCCACAGTTCGGGCTCGGCGAGCATCATCGCCTTGGTGCGCTCGTAGGTGCGGCTCGGTCCGCCTTCAATCAGATACGACGCCAGAGTGAACGGCGCCCCGGCGAATCCGATGAGCGACTTCTCGTCGGGCAGTTCGTCGATGATCATGCCGATCGCGGAGGTGACGGCACCGACTGACGAGGGATCCAGGCGCGGCATCTTCGCGACGTCGGCGGCGGTGCGGATCGGCGACGCGATCACCGGACCGGTGCCCGCCACGATGTCGAGGTCGATGCCTGCCGCGCGCAGCGGGACCACGATGTCGGAGAAGAGGATCGCCGCGTCGGTGTCGTGGCGTCGGACGGGCTGCATGGTGATCTCGGCGACGAGTTCGGCCTCGAAGCACGACTCGAGCATGCCCCGACCTGCGCGGATCTCGCGGTACTCGGGCAGTGATCGGCCTGCCTGTCGCATGAACCAGACGGGGCGGCGGGAGGGAGTGCCGCCGGTGGCAGCGGCGATCAGGGGCATCCGGGACGGCGCACGTCGGCCTCGAAGCGAAGTCATGACCACAACTGTGCCACCCCTGCCCTGGTATAAGCCATTTCCCGACGGCATCGGTCCGCCGGCTGTGAAGGCGCTCACCTCTCTGCCGCCGGATTGCGGCGCGCCTCCGACGCCTGCCACTTCTGGCGGCTTAGTCTGGCGCCGTGACCACATCTGGAGCTCCGAGCGAGCCGGCCGAATTCCGCGACGCGGTGGCCTCGCTACACGACGCCGTCGTGCGCCGCGAGATCGAGATCGGTTCTATTCGACCGCCTCAGCGACTGGCACCGTACAGCTACGCACTCGGCGTCGAAGTGAGCCCGCCCGAGATCGACGATCCGAACCTGGTGCCGACCGATTCCTCGGGCAGCGCCTTCGGACGTCTGGTGCTGCTGTACGACCCGGCGGGTCAGGAGGCCTGGAACGGCACGTTCCGCATGGTGGCCTTCGTCCAGGCCGAGGTCGAGGCCGCGTTGGCGTCCGACCCACTGCTGCCGCAGGTGGCGTGGACCTGGCTGGCCGAGGCGCTCGGGGTCCCGGACGGGGCGACCGAATCGCAGACGCTGCTGGGCAGCGACGTTCCCACGGTACTGGCGTTGGGCGGCACCGTCACGGCGACAACGTCGGTCCGCTACGGCGACATCGCCGGTCCTCCGCAGGCCCACCAACTCGAACTGCGCGCGTCGTGGACCGCGACGAGCTCGAATCTGACGCCGCACCTGGAAGCGTTCTGCGAGGTCCTCGCCTCGGCAGCGGGCCTGCCGCCTGCGGGCGTGACCGCGCTCGGCCCGGTGCGCACCTCGTGACGGAGTCCGCCGACCCGGTTCAGGAGTCCGACACCGTTCTGCTCGCGGCACCCCGCGACGGCGTACCACCGGTCCTCACGACGCCGGATGAGTTCGCCGAGGCAGCCGCGCTGCTCGCAGCAGGCACCGGTCCCGTCGCTCTCGACACCGAGCGCGCCAGCGGCTACCGGTATTCACAGCGCGCCTATCTGGTGCAGATCAAACGCACCGGGTCCGGCAGCTTCCTCATCGATCCGATCGAGCATCCGGACGCCCTCGAACCGGTCATCGAGGCGCTCGCCGGCCCGGAGTGGATTCTCCATGCCGCCGACCAGGACCTCCCCTGTCTGCGCGATCTGGGGTTCCACACCGATGCGCTGTTCGACACCGAGTTGGCCGGGCGTCTTCTCAACATCCCCAAGGTCAATCTCGCGGCGATGGTCGCGGAGTTTCTGAACCTCGGTCTCGCGAAAGGACACGGCGCCGCCGACTGGTCGCGGAGGCCGCTTCCCGACGAATGGTTGAACTACGCCGCCCTCGACGTCGAAGTGCTCGTCGAGCTGCGCGCTGCAATTCAGCAAGCGCTCGTCGATTCGGGGCGCGACGAGTGGGCCGCGCAGGAGTTCGCTGCGGTCCTGGCCCGTCCGCCTGCGGCCCCGCGCACCGATCGGTGGCGCCGGACGTCACAGATTCACAACCTCCGGACCACCCGCCAGTTGGCCGTGGTCCGGGAACTGTGGACCACGCGAGAAGAGGTCGCCCGTCGTCGCGACATCGCCCCGGGCCGCATTCTGCCCGACTCGGCCATCGTCACCGCGGCGACGGCCAACCCCACGACCGTGCAGGCGTTGACCAAGCTGCCGGTGTTCGGCGGCCCCCGTCAGCGCCGTCAGGCCGACAGGTGGATGAGCGCGATCGCGCGTGCCCAGCAACTCCCCGACTCCGAGTTGCCGACGAAGAAGACCCCGCAGACCGGCCCCCCGCCGTACAACCGTTGGGACCAGCGGAATCCGGAGGCGGCCGCGCGCGCCAACGCGGTGCGCCCCGTGGTCCGCGACCTCGCCGACGAGATCGGTCTCCCGCAGGAGAACCTCGTCGCACCCGACGTGGTCCGCACGCTGTGCTGGGACGGCCTCGCCGGTCTACCGGCCGATCAGTGGCTCGCCGACCACGGCGCTCGACCGTGGCAGCGCGAGCTCGTCGCCGAGCCGATCACCGAAGCGCTGGGCTGATTCTGCCGAGCTGCTAGTTGGCACCGAGCTGAGGTGCGAGTGCGTTCAGCTCCACCGGCTCCTCGGGGCCGACGAGCGGGGTGCCCGCAGCCTCGACTCCGATCGTTTCGGTCAGCGAATCGGCGATCGCGTCCGGCGTCAGTCCGCAGTCGGCGAGGATCGCTTCGCGTGAGGCGTGGGCGATGAACCGCTGCGGGATCCCGTGACGATGCACGGGAACGTCCACACCGGCTTGGTCGAGCGCATACTCCACCGCACTGCCGACGCCGCCTTCGACGCCGTTGTCCTCGATGGTGATCACGCTGGTGTGCTCGCGCGCGAGGTCGATGAGCGACCCCGGTACCGGGAGCACCCAGCGCGGATCGACGACGGTCGCGGGCACACCGCGCTCGCGCAGCAGCGCCGCCGTGTCGATGCCGAGCTGGACCAACGACCCGACAGCGACGATCAGCACGCCGCCCGGCTCGTCGGCGTCGACGAGTACGTCGACGCCGTCATCGAGGCGGCGGACCGCCGGGATGTCGTGGGGTACGGCGCCCTTGCCGAAACGCACGGCGGTCGGACCGTCGGCGATGTCGAGGGCCTCGGCCAACTCCTCGCGGATCCGCAGGGCATCGCGCGGCGCGGCCACGCGCAGCCCGGGCACGATGTTCATCAGCGAGAGATCCCACATGCCGTGGTGGCTCGGGCCGTCCGGTCCGGTGATTCCGGACCGGTCGAGGACCAGGGTCACCGGGAGCTTGAGCAGTGCGACGTCCATCAGCAGTTGGTCGAAGGCACGATTGAGGAAAGTCGAGTAGATCGCGAGCACCGGGTGCATGCCGCCGAGCGCCAGACCGGATGCTGAGGCCATGCCGTGCTGCTCGGCGATGCCGACGTCGAACATCCGGTCCGGGTAGCGTTCCCCGAACGGCGCGAGACCGGTGGGACCGGGCATGGCCGCGGTGATGGCGACCACCTCGGGCCGGCGACGCCCCTCCTCCAGCAGCGCGTCCGAGAACACCGACGTCCAGTCCTCGGGGCTTTCGGCCAGGGCCTTGCCGGTGGTCGGGTCGATCTTGCCGGTGGCGTGCATCTGCTCGGCGACGTCGTTCTCGGCGTGCGCGTAGCCGTTGCCCTTGCGGGTCACCGCGTGCACGATGACCGGTCCGCCGAAGGCCTTGGCTCGACGCAGCGCGGCCTCCATCTCGACGAGGTCGTGTCCGTCGACGGGGCCGACGTACTTGATGCCGAGGTCGGCGAACATGGCCTGCGGGGAGACGAGGTCTTTCACGCCGCTCTTCATGCCGTGCAGGACCGCGTACGCGGCGTCGCCGACCACCGGCACCCCCTTGAGGGTGCGCCGCCCCGACTTGAGAAAGCGTTCGTAGCTGGGCTGCAGTCGCAGCGCGGACAGGTTCCGTGCGACACCGCCGATGGTCGGAGCGTACGACCGTCCGTTGTCGTTGACGACGACCACGACGGGTCGGTTGCCCTCGGCGATGTTGTTCAGGGCCTCCCAGCACATGCCTCCGGTGAGTGCTCCGTCGCCGACGACCGCGACCACCGTGCGGTCCTCGTCGCGCAGTTCGAACGCCTTGCTGAGACCGTCGGCCGTCGACAGCGCAGCCGAGGCGTGCGACGACTCCACCCAGTCGTGGGCGCTCTCCGTACGGTCCTGGTAGCCCGAGAGGCCACCCTCCTGCCGCAGCGAGTCGAACTGGTCCTTGCGGCCGGTGACGATCTTGTGGACGTAGCACTGGTGTCCGGTGTCGAACAGGATCGGATCGGTCGGCGAGTCGAAGACCCGATGAATGGCGAGCGTCAGTTCCACCACGCCGAGGTTCGGGCCGAGATGACCACCGCTGGCGGCCACCTTCTCGATCAGGAAGCCCCGGACGTCGTCCGCAAGATCCGCCAGCTCTTCCGGCGAGCACGCACGTACGTCCGCCGGTGAGTCCACACGATCCAGCACACCCATCCGTCGTCCTCCTTCACACGCGCCGCGGCCCGAGCGACCGCGCAACAGAATTAGTCTACGGACTCTTGGTCAACGCGTGAGAACGGCGATGGCCTCGACGTGGTGTGTCATCGGGAAAGCGTCGAAGGCGCGCCACTGACGCACCCGGTACCCGTTGGCGGCGAACCGCCCGAGATCGCGGTCGAAAGACGCCGCGTCGCACCCGACGTGCACCACCGCGTCGGGCTCGGCCGCGGCGATCGCGTCGACCACCGACCGTCCCGACCCCGACCTCGGCGGGTCGCTGACCACGACGTTAGCCCGCTCCAGTCGGCTCAGCGTGGCGGCGACCGGTCCGCGGTGAATCCGCACCGGATCGGCTGCCAAGGTCACTTCGGCCGCCGCGAGCGCGCCCGGATCGGTGTCGACCAGATCGATCGACGTCACCTCGAAACCGTGAGTCCGATCACCGTCGAGCAGGGCGCCACTGAACACTCCGGCCCCGCCGTAGAGGTCCCAGGCGTGCACGCGCCCGGCGATCCCGACCTCGGCCAGCATCGTCAGCGCCGCGTCGGTGTACACCTGCGGCGCGTTGCGATGGGCCTGCCAGAAGCCGGTGACCGGGACCTGCCACGTGCGTTCACCCACCTGGTGGGTCACCAGGTCTTCGCCGATCAGGTTCCGCAGAACTCGCGGTTCACTGCGGGCCCCGCGCGACTGCTGAGCGCGACGACGATGGCGGTCGTCTCGTCCCTTCCGACCGCCGGAGTTGCGACCGGAGGGAGAACGCGGCCCCTCGAGCTCCCCCGCGTGCCGTTCGCCGTCCGTGCCGGCCATAAGGACCAGCTCGGTTCCGGGACGGGCTCCCAGCGCGTCCACGTCTTCGAGCAGTCCGGCCACCGGTCCCGCGCACGGCTCGGTGACGATCGCCGCCGAGCGGCGCGCCCGCAGCCCAGCGCGCCCGTCACGTCCCACCGCCAGGCGGGTCCGCACCCGCCAGCCGCTCGACGAATCGGCGAGTGCCTCCACCGAGGGCGCGGCGCGTTCGTCGAACGCAAAGCCGCCGATTCGGCGCAGCACATCGGCCAACGCAGTGGCGCCGAGTTCTCGGGCGTACCCGGGCTCGACGTACGCAAGGTCGCAGCATCCGGCACCGGCTGCGGCGGCCGGGCATCCGGGTTCGATGCGGCGGGCGTTGGCGTCGACGATCTGCGTGACGACGGCTTTGGCGTACGCCGCATGGGAGTCGTCGGTGATCGCCGCAAGTACCGTCTCGCCGGGCAGCGCGCCTTCGACGAACACCACGCGGCCGTTCGCTCGGGCGATGCCCGCGCCGCCGTTCGCGTAACCGGTGACCTCGAGTTCCAGCAGGACGTCGGTTCCGGTCATCGGTCGTCGCCGTTCATCGGTGGGTTCTTCCTGTCCTTCGACATCTGCTGTCTCATCGCCTCCGCCTGAGCCTCGGCTCGGAGTCCACGACGAGCCGAGCCCGGCGCGTAGTACTTCTGTTCGGCCCGACGGGCCCGACTCTCGGACGAGTTCAACTGCCACGGCACGGAGGTGACCATGACGCCGGGCTCGAACAGCAGTCGGGTCTTGAGGCGGAACGCCGACTGGTTGTGCAGGATCTGCTCCCACCAGTGCCCGACGACGTACTCGGGAATGAAGACGGTGATGACATCGCGCGGCGATTCGCGGCGCAGGCGGCGAATGTAGCTGATGATCGGCCGAGTGATCTCTCGGTACGGCGACGCGAGCACCTTGAGCGGGACCGAGACGTCGCTCTCCTCCCACTCGCTCACCAGAATGCGGGTGTCGCGGTCGTCCACGTTGACGGTGATCGCCTCGAGTTCGTCGGGTCGCGTGGCGCGCGCGTAGCGCAGTGCCCGTCTGGTCGGCAGATGCAATGTGGAGACGAGGACCACGGCGTGGCTGCGGCTCGGAAGGACCTCGTCCCCGAGATCGGCCTCCTCGAACTCCAACTCCTGCTCGATCGCGGTGTAGTGCCGATTGATCATCTTCATCAGGACGAACAGCGCGATCATCGCGAGGATGGCCATCCACGCACCCGCGGTGAACTTGGTGATCAGCACCACCACCAGCACCGAACCGGTCATCACCATGCCGATCGCGTTGATCACCCGGGACCGGCGCATCCGCGAGCGCGCATCTGGATCGGTCTCGGTCTTCAAGTGACGGGTCCAGTGCTTGACCATGCCGGTCTGGCTGAGGGTGAACGACACGAACACACCGACGATGTACAGCTGGATCAGCGACGACAGCTCGGCGCCGAAGGCGACGATGAAGGTGATCGCGGCGAGTGCCAGGAAGACGATGCCGTTCGAGAAGGCCAGGCGATCGCCGCGGGTGTGCAACTGCCTCGGCAGATAGCGATCCTGCGCGAGGACCGAGCCCAAGACAGGGAAACCGTTGAATGCGGTGTTGGCCGCCAACAACAGGATCAGGGCGGTGACGACGGCGATGAAATAGAAGCCGGGAGGGAACCCGTGGAAGACCGTCTCCGCGATCTGCGCGAGGATCGACTTCTGCTGGTAGGCATCGGGCACACCGTCGAGATCCTTCGCCGGGTCCAGCACGTACTTGGCCCCGATCTCCCGCGCCAGCAGGACGATGCCGAGCAGCAGGGCGATCGAGATCGAGCCGAGCATCAGCAGCGTGGTCGCCGCATTGCGCGACTTCGGCTTCTGGAACGCGGGGACGCCGTTGCTGATGGCCTCGACTCCGGTGAGCGCCGCACAGCCGGAGGAGAACGACCGGGCCACCAGGAACACGATCGCGATGCCCATCATGTCGGGATCCTCCGCGATGACGCCGTACTGCGAGGTCTCCGCTTCGAGCGGATCGCCGAGCAGGAAGATCTGCACCGCGCCCCAGATCAGCATCACCAGCACCCCGACGATGAAGGCGTAGGTCGGTATCGCGAGGAGGGTGCCCGATTCCTTGATCCCGCGCAGGTTCACGGCCGCGAGCAGGGCGATGCCGCCCACGCAGAAGAGCACCTTGTGATCGTGAACGAACGGCACCGCCGAGCCGATGTTCTCAGCTGCGGCGGCCACCGACACCGACACCGTCAGCATGTAGTCCACCAGCAGCGCCGATGCGACCGTCAGTCCGGCGTTGGGACCGAGGTTCGCGTTCGCGACTTCGTAATCGCCGCCGCCCGAGGGATACGCGTGCACATTCTGCCGGTAGCTCGCCACCACGACGATCATGACGATCGCGACCGCGACCGCGACCCACGGCGCGAACGCGTAAGCGCTGATCCCGGCGACCGAGAGCACGAGAAAGATCTCCTGCGGCGCGTAGGCGACAGACGACATCGCGTCGGACGCGAACACCGGCAATGCGATCCGCTTCGGCAACAGCGTGTGACCGAGGCGGTCACTGCGGAACGGTCGCCCAAGCAGGAGCCGCTTGGTCGCGACCGACACCTTCGACATCGTGGACACTCCGCAACATTAGGACCCCGACATGCTCCTGCACCACCGGGGTGCAATAACTGGTCTCCCTGCAGTAACGTCGATCAACGTGCGCGTCATCATCATGGGTTGCGGTCGCGTCGGATCCGCACTGGCAAAGACCATGTCGAAGTTGAATCACGAGGTCGTCGTCATCGACCGCGACGAGACCGCATTCCGGCGGTTGGGACCGGACTTCGACGGTCGGACAGTCACCGGAGTCGGCTTCGACCGCGACGTGCTCGACGAGGCCGGAATCGCCCAGTGCGACGCCTTCGCCGCCGTGTCGTCGGGCGACAACTCGAACATCATCGCGGCACGCGTGGCACGGGAGACCTTCGACGTGGAGCGCGTTGTCGCGCGCATCTACGACGCCAAGCGCGCCGCGGTCTTCGAGCGCCTCGGGATCCCCACCGTCGCCACCGTCACCTGGACCACCCAGCGCTTCGTGGCCGCCCTCGGCGAGACGTCGACCACTCCGGTGTGGCACGACCCGAGCGGCGAATTGGTGATGGCCGTCCTGGAGTTCCATGAGTCCTGGGTCGGCGCCGACACCGCGCGATTCCAAGAGCTCACCGGCGCTCGCGTGGCCTTCCTCTCCCGCATGGGCCAGACCGTCCTGCCCGATCCGCGGACAGTGATTCAGGACGAGGACGTCCTCTACGCGGCAGTCCTCGTGTCGAACGTCGATCATGCGCGCGCCGTGGCCGGCGCCCAGATGCCTCGGGAGTAACCGTGAAAGTCGCTATCGCCGGAGCCGGAGCCGTCGGCCGAGCCATCGCCCGCGAACTCCTGATCAACGAACACGATGTGACGCTGTTCGAGAAGAATCGAGCGCACATCGATTCCACCGCCGTGCCGGGCGCCCACTGGGTGCACGCCGACGCCTGCGAGTTGTCGGACCTCGAACTCGCCGAGTTGCAGACCTTCGACGTGATGATCGCCGCCACCGGCGACGACAAGGCCAACCTCGTCGTGAGCCTCCTCGCGACCACCGAGTTCGCGGTCAATCGCGTCGTCGCCCGCGTGAACGATCCGCGGAACGAGTGGCTGTTCAACGAAGACTGGGGCATCGACGTCGCCGTGTCGACGCCACGCATGCTGGCCTCCCTGGTCGAGGAGGCCGTCACCGTCGGCGACCTGGTGCGCCTGATGACGTTCCGTCAGGGCCAGGCGAATCTGGTGGAGTTGACACTCCCCGACGACACTCCGCTCGCAGGCAAGGCCGTACGACGGCTGCAACTGCCCCGCGACGTGGCGCTGGTCGCGATCATCCGCGGCCGACGGGTGATCGTCCCCGAATCCGACGACTCCCTCGAGGGTGGAGACGAGCTCGTCTTCATCGCTCCGGAAGAGTCCGAAGACGAATTGCACCGCATCATGAAGGCGCCGATTTAACTATCGCGCGCGGCCGCACAACAGGGACTTTGGACCCACGATCCCGCGCCAGAATTACCTGTTTATGCAGGTCATGAGAGGTCCAACACATTAATTGGAATCCTTGGTTCCGATTATGCTGTGATCGTTTCATGCAGTTGACGCGGTTCACCGACATCGGACTCAGGGTCGTCATGGCCCTGGCGGCCGACCCGGATGCCACCCACACGTCGCGGGAGCTCGCCGACGACCTTCACCTCAGCTACACGCACGTGGCCAAGGTCGTCAGCCGACTCTCCGAGATCGGCGTGGTGAACTCTCGTCGCGGCCGCTCCGGCGGACTCGCCATCACCGAACTCGGCCCGCAGGCCGGCGTCGGCTGGCTCGCCCGCCACCTGGAGGGCGACGACGAGGTCGTCAACTGCGAGGGTGAGCGCCCCTGCCCGTTGCGCTCGGCGTGCCGCCTCCGCGGCGCGCTGGCCGCCGCCCAGGACGCGTTCTACACCAGCCTCGATCGGCTGACGATCCAAGATCTGATCGCCGATCCCACCGGGGCGCAGCTCCTGACGCTGCTCCCCGGTCCCCCGAACTCCGCCGACCACACGGATGCTGGCCCGGCGGCCGCAATGAATTGCAGCGAAATGAGGAGAAGTCGATGATCTCGTCCGACACCAAGCGGGTGCTCGCAGCCACCCTCCCCGCCGTCGAAGGCGCCCTCCCGGAGATCACGCCCAAGTTCTACGACCGGATGTTCACCGCTCGCCCGGAACTCCTGCGCGACATGTTCAACCGCACCAACCAGTCGACCGGCGGCCAGCCGCAGGTCCTCGCCGGTGCCATCGCCGCGTTCGCTCGCCTGCAGTTGGAGGCCGACCCGGGTCAGCTCCGCTTCATCATCGACCGGATCGCGCACAAGCACGCCTCGCTCGGCATCGTTCCGGATCAGTACCCGATCGTCCACGAGCATCTGTTCGCGGCCATCGTCGACGTGCTCGGCGACGCGGTGACGCCCGAGGTCGCGGCGGCGTGGGACGAGCTCTACTGGGAGATGGCGCACGTGCTGATCGACCGGGAAGCCGAGCTGTACGCTGCGGCAGGCGTCGAGGTCGGCGATGTGTGGCAGCAGGCACGCGTCAGCAACCGCAAGCAGGTCTCCCCCGACGCGGTGTCGTTCACCCTCACCGCTCCCGACGGGCAGCCGCTCGGCGGCTTTGTTCCCGGGCAGTACATCTCGATCCAGGCGCAGATGGAGGACGGCGCCAACCAGATCCGCCAGTACAGCCTGACCGGTTCGACCTCCGACCCGCAGTGGCACATCAGCGTGAAGCTCGACGGCGAGGTGTCCAGCCATCTGCACGAGAACGTCTTCGAGGGCGATCTGATCCGGATCAGCACCCCGTTCGGCGACCTGACGCTCCCGGAGGGCGACGATCCGTTGCTGCTGGCCTCCGCAGGCATCGGCTGCACGCCCGTCATCGGACTGCTGAACCACCTGGTCGCCACCGGCGACACCCGTCCCGTCACCGTCCTGCACGCCGACCGGTCGCGCAGCAGGCAGCCCCATCGCGGCGACCTCGCCGAACTGGTCGATCAGTTGCCGTCGGCCGAGTTGGTGCAGTGGTACGAGCGCGGACTGGCCACCGATGACGCCACCCGCATCGGCCTGATGAACATCGACGACGTCGAGATCGGCGCAGACACGGTGGCGCTCCTGTGCGGTCCCTCAGGGTTCCTCGGCGCCATCCGCGACGCCCTGATGGCAAAGGACATCCCCGAAGATCGCATCCACTACGAGACCTTCGGGGTCCTCAACAAGTAACGACAAGTAACGATCAGCAGGTTCATCCGCCAATCGTCACTATCTGTCAGTCGTCGGCGGCGTGAAGTTCGTAGTACGGGTTGTACATCGTCTTCACGCCGTCGGCGACGGCGATTCGGCCGCGGACGGTGAGACGACGTCCCGCTTCGATGCCCGGGATCCGGTTCCGACCCATCCACTTGAGGACCACGGTGTCCGTGCCGTCGAAGAACTCGGCCTGCACACCGGACTTGCTGCTGCGCGCGCATGTCTCCACCGAGCGCAGCTCGCCGACCATCGTCGCCTCGTCGCCGCGAACACAGTCGACCGCACGCTGCGCGCCGGGCGCGCGACATTCTCGTTGAATGCGATCGTCCTCGATCTCATCGAGATCTTCAGTCAACATCCGGCCGAGCCGCTTGAGCAGACCCGCGTTAGCCATCCCGTCCTCCGACGCATCGCTATTGGAACTCACTTGCAAGCCCACCATACTCCCCGGGCATGATCGAGGAATGACCCTCCTGATAGTGATGCCCGGCACCGGCTCCGACGCCGACTACGCGGCCCGCGCGTTCGGCCCGGCAGCAGCCTCACTGGGAGCGCGGCTGATCGCACTCGAGCCCGAATCCGACCTGTTCACAGGCTATCAGCGGCGACTCGACGAGCTGGCCGCCACGGATGCGGAGTTCTTCGTCGGAGGGGTGTCGATCGGCGCGGCGATCGCGGCCGCCTGGACGATTCGCTCACCGTCGGCGGACCGCTGTCGCGGCGTCCTGGCCGCCCTGCCGCCGTGGTCCGGCGAGGTCGGCGACTCCCTCGCCGCGCTGTCCGCGCAAATCACCGCCGACGCCATCGAGCGCGACGGGCTCGAACCCACCATCGAACAGATGTCGGCGACCAGCCCGCCGTGGCTGGCCGCCGAACTCACCCGGTCGTGGCGATCACTCGCCGACCGGGGACTGGTGGAACAACTGCGCGCCGCAGCGACCTACCCCGCGCCCACCGTCCGCGACATGGCTCGACTCCCGGTCCCCCTCGGGGTCGCGGCAGCCCCCGACGATCCCCTCCATCCCATCGAGGTCGGCCGAGCGTGGACGCGGGCGGCACCACGCGGCGCGCTGCGCGAGGTCCCGCTCACCGAGTTCGGTCCCGCGGCACATCGTCTCGGGGACGCATGCCTCGCCGCCTGGCGAGAGGCGGCCGGGCCGGACGCATAACCCTGCTCAGCGGCGCCGGCGCCGGAATCGCGACATCGCCGAGCCGCTCGACGGCGCAGGCGCATCCTCATCGGCCCGGACGGCATCCGGTTCGTCGATCTCGGCACGGTTCGATCCAGCGGCGTCGGCGCTCGTCTCGTCGCTGCTCGTGCCGTCGTCCTCGGTGTAGATGGTGGCCGACGCACTCTGCGCCACGGCACCGCCGGGAATCACCTCGCCGGTCGGCCGGCTGTCCCGGCTCGGCGCGTCGGACAGCGGCCGCGAGGCGAATGCGCCGGTCTCGGGTTCGACGCCGGCCTCCTGCGCCGCTTGGTCGACCATCTGCTGCTGCGCGGCCGCCACCTGCTCGGCGAGGACCGGCGGCAACACGATCGGAAGAAGTTCGCGAGGGGGATACGGCTCATTGCCGCGCCGAACCACCGTCTCGGCGAGCACTGCTCGCGCGAGTTGTGCCAACTGAACCTCGGACTCCTCCGGCCCGCTCGCCACGCAGCGAACCATCCAGCGAGCGCCGTCGACACCGATGAACCGGTGGCTGCCGCCCGGGACTCGCGCGATGACCTCGCGTCCCCAGTGACCGTCTTCGATGGACGTCTGCGCACCGTCACTGCGGAGCGACTCCGCCAGTTCGCGCACCACCTCGCGCCACTGACCGCCGCTGCGCGGCGCTGCGAACGCGTGCAGTCCGATCCGACCGACGGGGGTCACCAGGTACACGGCCTCCGGCTCGTGGGACGCCGACATCTCCACGGTCACCTGACCGCCCTCCACCACCGGCATCAGCACCGACCCGAGGTCGAGGTGCGAGTTCGCCAGGTCCAGGTGCGACGTCGCCAGGTCGGCGATGTCGTACGGTCCCGCCGTGTCTCCGATGGAGTACTTCTCGGTCGATGCCACGGTGTTCATCCCTCCGTTTTCAGAACTGCATGTCCGCCGCTGGAGCCGTACCCGGCTTCGCCCCGCGCAGTGTTGTCGAGTTCTGCGTCGTTGAGTTCGGCGACCTCGACGACGGCGGGGAGTTCCACCCGCTGCACGAGAAGTTGGGCGATCCGGTCACCGCGGGTGATCGTCACCGCGGCCTCGAGGTCGTGGTTGATCAGACACACTTTGATCTCACCGCGATAACCCGCATCGATGGTTCCCGGCGTATTGACGATCGACAAGCCGGCGCGCGCGGCGAGGCCCGATCTCGGGTGAATGAGGCCGACGGTGCCGACGGGGAGCGCGATCGCGATGCCGGTGCCGACGAGTTGGCGGCGACCGGGCGCGAGCACCAGATCGGTCGTCGCATACAGGTCGATGCCTGCGTCGTCCGGGTGGGCCCGTTCGGGCAGCGGCAGATCGGGATCGAGTCGTCGAATCCGCAACGGCGGAGACGTATCAGGCGTCACAGGCGAGGTCACCCTCGCAGACTACTAGGCCGTGTCCGCATTAGGCTTGGGGCGTGACCCAAGCAGCTTCGACGCCCTCTCCGCAGCCGGACCGCTACAGCGAACGACTCACCGTCCCCTGGTGGTGGTGGCTCTGCGCCGCGCTTCTGACCGGCCTCCTCGGCTACGAGATCCAACTAGCGGCGTACCGCCAGACCTGGAGCATCGTGGCCTACCCGGTGCTGGCCCTGCTGCTCGCGTGGATGCTGGTGTCGATGGGGCGCACCCGCGTGAAGGTGGACGCCGACGGCGCACTCCACGCGGGCAAGGCCGTCCTCCCGGGAGAGGTGATCGCTCGCGGAGCGACCATCGCCGCCTCGCAGCGCAGCGCGGCGATGGGCCGCCAGCTCGATCCCGCGGCTTACGTTCTGCATCGGGCGTGGGTCAAGACCATGGTCCTGGTGGTCCTCGACGACCCGGACGACCCGACACCGTACTGGTTGGTCTCCACGCGCGACCCGGCCGCGGTCCTGACGGCCCTCGGCCTCGGCGACGCCGGACGAGACGCAGAGACCAAGAACGCCGCGCAGAGCTGAGGCTCTGCGCGGCGTACGCGCGACGCACGGTCCCGAGCGAACCCGGGAGCGCCGGACTCGACGTGTCTGTCAGGCCCAATCTGTCTGTCAGGCCCAATCTGTCAGTCAGGCCCAATCTGTCAGTCAGGCCCAATCTGTCAGTCAGGCCCAATCTGTCAGTCAGGCCCAATCTGTCAGTCAGGCCCAATCTGTCAGTCAGGCACAGTCGACGCAGATCATCTCCGTACCGTTCTGCTCGGCGAGACGGTTGCGGTGGTAAACCAGGAAGCAGCTGGAGCAGGTGAACTCGTCGTCCTGCTTCGGAACCACCCGCACGGAGAGCTCCTCGCCCGAAAGGTCCGCACCGGGCAGCTCGAACGATTCGGCGGTGTCGCCCTCGTCGACGTCGACATCAGCGGACTTCGCCTCGTTCCGGCGAGCCTTCAGCTCCTCCAGCGAATCCTCCGCGATCTCGTCGTCGTTGCTGCGACGCGGAGCGTCGTAATCGGTTGCCATAATGTCCCTGACCTGAGTTCTCTAGGTGTTGTTGCGGATTGCTAAGGGAGAACACACTTGTGGCGGATATCTCCCACTCCCCCCATCGCGAACGATGTTGGTGGGCGCCCGAATTCTAGGTGAACTCGATTTCAAAGTCAACTACGAGACAAACCAGCCGGTCAGAGCCACCGAACTCGACTTATGTAGGCGCGCCGCAGACCCTACCCGACTGCTGACCGATCGCCGTTTACAGTGGTGCAGTCCCCCGCAAACCGGAAGAAGGTGCTTGAGCGTCGTGGTCTCCAAGATCGCCACCGGCTACACGACCGATGTGAAGGGCCGCCCGTTCCGCAGGCGTCACCTCATGCCCGCCATGATCGTCGTGGCGGTGCTGGCCGTCGCAGCCATCACCGCGTGGACCTTCGTCCTCACCGGCGGCGGTGACGAACCGCGGCCGACGGACTGCAACATGCCGGTCGCGGACGGTGCCTCCCCCGCCCCGAACCTCACTCCCGCGAGCTCCACCGACATGCTCAGTGTTGCGCCCGCCGGGCTGTCGACCTTCCGGGTCACCGTGTTGAACTCCGCGGCAGATCGCGGTGCGGCCCGATCCGTGAGCGACGACCTCATCGCCGAAGGCTTCACACCCGGCGATCCCGCGTACGGAGACGACACCGTGTACCCGAACCGCGATCTGCACTGCGTCGCGCAGATCCGCTTCGGTCAGGCCGGTCAGGCCGGTGCCGCAGCCGTCTGGCTCGCAGCGCCCTGCGCCCAACTCGTGAACGACGGCCGCAAGGGCACCGACGTCGATCTGGTTCTCGGCGAGTACCACACCTCGATTCGCCCGACCCAGGACACCCAGGCTGCCCTGGAGGCCTTGCGCTCGGTGGATCCGAAGAACCCCAAGACCGCCATCGATCGCTCGCTGATCGAGGCCGTGCACAACCAGGCCTGCTGACGGACCACCTCAGC
>NZ_JAAYXO010000262.1 GCF_012515855.1 Gordonia sp. (in: high G+C Gram-positive bacteria) | reverse complement strand
CCGAAATCTGCGACCGAGCTTTAGAGTTCACGCGGGCGACGATCTCGAAGATGCCGTTGTAGCAACATTTTTCGTCGCAGAACTGCAGTTCAGGACGCTTGCACACCGTGGTGTGCGGACATTCTGGTGTGCGCTCGACACATTGGTTGTTGTGCCGACGACCGACCGTGGATCCCTCGAATGGGAGACCTATGCGTTCGCGTTCGGTCATCGGCTGGTGACGTTGCGCAAGGCGCGGGGGTTGTCGCAGGAGCAGGTCGCGGAGAGGTCTGGCCTGCACCGGAATGCGGTGTCGAATCTGGAACGTGCCGCGAGCAATGGTTCGTCGGGAATCTCGGATCCGCAGTTGTCGACCATTTATCGGCTGGCGCGGGCGCTCGAGGTGCCGCCGGTCTATCTGATTCCGGGCGCGAACGTACGGATCACCGACCGGGCGGCAGAGCAGGAGAGTAACGAGGCGCTGTCGGAGGTCGAGTCGGAGTTGGTGAGCATGATCGCCGCGGAGCAGTAGCCGCCTGGCGGGGCGCTGCGGCGTCGTACGAGGCAAACCAAAAAGGGTCGGTTCGCTGAAGCGAACCGACCCCTTTTGGATGGAACTACGTGTGGTACGGCTCCGCGCTGACCAGCGTGACGCTGAGCGACGCTCCGCTCGGCACGGTGTACGTGCGCGTCTCGCCGACCTTGGCGTCGATGAGCGCAGCGCCGAGCGGCGAGCTCGGCGAGTAGATCTCGATCTCGCCCGAACCCTCTTCGCGGGTCGCGATCAAGAAGGTCTCGGTGTCGGACTCGTCGCCGTCGTAGTACACGGTCACGACGGATCCGGGGAGGGCGACGCCCGACTGCTGCGGGGCCTCGCCGACCTTGGCCTTGTTCAGCAGATCCTGCAGCTGGCGAATACGCGCTTCCTGCTGGCCCTGCTCCTCACGCGCTGCGTGGTAGCCACCGTTCTCCTTGAGGTCGCCTTCTTCGCGACGCTCGTTGATCTCGGCGGCAATGACCGGCCGATTCGCAATGAGCGAATCGAGCTCACCCTTCAAGCGCTCGTACGACTCTGAGGTCAACCAAGTCACACCTGCATCGGTCATTGTGGTCTCCTTTGCTGTCCGCAAGTGGACTGCTTAAAATGCAGCAAAACGGCCCCTCGCGGAGCCGTGTACCCCTTAGCGTACCAGCGGATGTGGTCTATGGCACTTTCGGGGTGACCTGCGCTACATCGTCGAGTGCTTCCCTGTATGAGGGTTCAGCGCGCTTCAGGTGTCGCACCACGGCATAGGTCAACGGCATGATGGCGACCTCGACCAGGGTCTTCCAGACGAATCCGATGATGACGTAGTTGATGAAGTCCGACCACGTGCTGATTCCGATCGCGGTGGCGGCAATCGAACAGAACACCAGGGTGTCGAAGAACTCGCCGACGACCGTGGAGCCGATGAGGCGAGCCCACAGTCGTTTCTCGCCTGCGCGCTCCTTCATCTTCACCAGGACGAACGAGTTGAGGAGCTCGCCGACCAGGTAGCCGGCCAGGCCCGCGGCGACGATCTGCGGAACGGTCCCGAGGACGCTCGAGAAGGCGTCCTGGCCGTCGTAGAACTCGGCGGCGGGCAGTTCGATGGCGATCCAGAAGCACAGCGATGCGAGAAGGATCACCGCGAAGCCCGACGCGATGGTGCGACGCATGGCGCGGAATCCGTAGACCTCGCTGATCACGTCGCCGATCACGTAGCTCAGTGGAAACAGGAAGAAGGCTCCGTCAGTGACCAGACCGTTGACATGCAGCGGACCGAAATCGAACTGGAGCCAGTCGTCGAACAAGACGACGCCCTTGGTGGCGGCGATATTGCTGATCAGCATCACGCCGACGAACAGCGCGGTGAGCGCGGGGTAGTACGGGCTGGTCAGCTTGGCGAAAACCGCCTTGCCGGACCGTGTCACGCGTTGGCCTTCAGGTACGGCGGGACGTCGAT
>NZ_JAAYXO010000261.1 GCF_012515855.1 Gordonia sp. (in: high G+C Gram-positive bacteria) | reverse complement strand
TGCGGCCGATGATGATGCCCTTCTGGGAGTCGCGCTCCACGTAGAGGATCGCGTGGACGTCGATGATGTCGGAGTCCTCGCGCGGGATCATCTCCTCGATCACCACCGCCAGGGAGTGCGGCAGTTCGTCGCGCACGCCCTCGAGCGCGGCCTCCCGGATGAACTCGGCCATGAGGACCTGCTCGGGCTCGTCGGTGAGCTCGCCGTCCGGGTAGAACGCGGGACCCTCGTCGCACTGCGAGACCAGGAGGTCGGCCAGCACGTCGAGCTGCTTGCCCGACTTCGCCGAGCACGGCACCACCTCGCTGTCGGGACCCATCAGCTTCGACAGCGCGAGCAGTTGGGCGGCCACCTTGTCGGGGGTCACGCGGTCGATCTTGGTCACGATGCCGACCTTGCGGGTCCGCGGCGTGGTGGCCATGATCTCTTCGATGATCCGGCGGTCGCCGGGGCCGATGGCTTCGTCGGCGGGGATGCAGACGCCGATCACGTCGACCTCGGAGTAGGTCTCGCGGACGAGATCGTTGAGGCGCTTGCCGAGGAGCGTCCGCGGCTTGTGCAGGCCGGGCGTGTCGACCAGGATCAGCTGCGCGTCCGGGCGGGTGACGATGCCGCGGATGGTGTGCCGCGTGGTCTGCGGACGGTTGGAGGTGATGGCGACCTTGTCGCCCACCAGTGCGTTGGTCAGGGTCGACTTGCCGGTGTTGGGTCGTCCGACGAAGCAGACGAATCCGGAGCGGAACGTTCCGGGCGCAGGTTGATCGATCACAGTTCAGTTCTCCTTGGGATGGCCGGCCTGATGATCCTCAGCTGCGGCTTTGTTGTTCTTGGTTCGACGCACCACGACGGTCGTGATCCGCTGGCGTCCGAGTCGGTTGGGGCCGCCCTCGGCGACCATGCGCAGGCCGTCGAACTTGACCTTGGCGCCCGGCAGCGGCACCCGCCCGAGGCGCAGCGCGAGCAGCCCGCCGACGGTGTCGACGTCGTCGAGATCGAGGTCGATCTCGACGTCGAAGAGTTCTTCGAGGTCCTCCACCGGCAGACGCGACGACACTCGATACACGCCGTCGCCGAGTTCTTCGATGGGCGCGATCTCGTCGATGTCGTACTCGTCGGAGATCTCGCCGACGATCTCTTCGAGCACGTCCTCGATGGTCACCAGACCGGCGATGCCGCCGTACTCGTCCACCAGCAGGGCCATGTGATTGCGGTTGGCCTGCATGTCGGAGAGGACGTCGTCGAGCGGTTTGGAATCGGGCACGAACTCCGCATCGCGCATCACCTCGTCGACGCCGATGCTGCTCGCGACGTTGGAGAGTTGCGGCAGCAGTCGTTCGACGACGTCTTTGAGGTAGACGACGCCGAGGACGTCGTCGGGATTCTCGCCGATCACCGGGATACGGGAGTGGCCCGACCGGACCGCGAGGCTCATGGCCTGCGCGGCCGACTTGTCGTTCTCGATCCAGATCATCTCCGGTCGCGGAACCATCACCTCGCGGGCGTCGGTATCGCCGAACTCGAAGACCGACTGGATCATTCGCCGCTCGTCGGCGTCGACCACCCCGCGCTCCTCGGCCATGTCGACCACCTCGCGCACCTCGACTTCGGTGGCGAACGGACCGTTGCGGTAGCCCTTACCGGGCGTGATCGCATTACCGATCAGGATCAGCAGTCGGGTGACCGGCCGCAGCAACACCCCGACCGCCGTGAGGATCGGGGCCGCGACCAGCGAGATCGAGTACGCGTTCTGCCTGCCGAGGGTGCGAGGGCCCACGCCCACCGCGATGTAGAGGATCACCGTCATCGCCAGCACCGTGACGATGATTCCCCAGCCGGTGCCGAGGCCGTCGACGGCGACCACCGCCACCATCGCGGTGGCGGACGCCTCGCACAGCACGCGCAACAGGACGGCCAGCCCGACGTAGGTGCCGCGATTCTCGATCACCGTCTTGAGGCGAGACGCACCGAACCGGCCGTCCTTGACGAGGTCGTCGATGCGGGCCGCCGACACGGTGGCCAGCGCGGCGTCGGTGGCCGCGAAGGTGCCCGCGGCAGCAGTCAGCAACACCGCGACGAGCAGATAGACGATGTCGCCGAGCATCGGCGACATGCGCTAGCGACCCTCCCTCTCGGAGAAACCGATGTTGTTGAGCAGTCGCGTGTCGCGTGCGGCTTGTTCCAGGAAACGCTTGCGGTCGTCACGTGCGGAGTACCAGTCGGTGATGATCTGCCCCTGCAGGCCGAACATCTCCCGCTCGTCCTCGGGCTCGGCGTGATCGAACCCGAGCAGGTGCAGCACCCCGTGCACGGTGAGGACCGCGAGCTCGTGTTCGTAGCTGTGCCGCTGTGACTTGGCCTGTTCGGTGGCGAACTCCGGGCACAGCACGATGTCGCCGAGCATCGACGGACCGGGGTCGTCGGCGTCGGGCCGACCGCCGGGCGTCAGCTCGTCCATCGGGAAGCTCATGACGTCAGTGGGACCGGGCAGGTCCATCCACTGCATGTGGAGCTCGGCCATCGAATCCGAGTCGATCAGCTGGATCGACAGCTCGGCGCCGGGATGCACCTCCATCCGGCGCATCGCGAAGCGGGCCGCCTCGATGATCAGCTGCTCCGGGGCGTCGATCCCCGACTCGTTGAACAGTTCGATGCTCATCGGCGACGTCCCCCGCTCGACTGGCGCAGACCATCACGCCTCATCATTCGATTACTCGCTGCTTCCTCGTCGCGACCGTAGGCTTCGACGATGTCGGCCACCAGCTTGTGGCGCACCACGTCGGCGCTGGTGAGCTCCGCGAAGTGGATGTCGTCGATCCCGTCGAGGATGCGGGTGGCCACCCGAAGTCCCGACTGTGCGCCGCCGGGCAGGTCCACCTGCGTCACGTCGCCGGTGACGACGATCTTGGCGCCGAAGCCCAGCCTGGTGAGGAACATCTTCATCTGCTCGGCCGTGGTGTTCTGCGCCTCGTCGAGAATGATGAAGGAGTCGTTGATGGTGCGTCCGCGCATGAAGGCAAGCGGAGCCACCTCGATGACACCGGCTTCCATCAGCTTCGGGATCGCCTCGGGATCCATCATGTCGTGCAGCGCGTCGTACAGCGGCCGCAGATACGGGTCGATCTTCTGGTGCAGCGTGCCCGGCAGGAAGCCGAGCTTCTCGCCCGCCTCGACGGCCGGACGCGTCAGGATGATGCGGCTGACCTCCTTGGCCTGCAGCGCCTGCACGGCCTTGGCCATCGCGAGGTAAGTCTTGCCGGTACCGGCCGGGCCGAGGCCGAAGACGATGGTGTTCTTGTCGATCGCGTCGACGTAGCGCTTCTGGTTGAGCGTCTTGGGCCGAATCACCTTGCCGCGGCGCGAGATGATGTCGAGGCTCAGGACGTCGGCGGGCGACTCCGACTGCTCTGTCGCGAGAATCGACAGGCTCTGGCGCACCAGATCTGGGGTCAGCACGGTACCGCCGCGGACCACGCGGATCAGTTCGATCACCACGCGCTCGGAGGCGGCGACGTCGGCCGCCGTGCCGGACAGCGTGATCCGATTGCCTCGCACGTGGATGTCGGCGGGCAGCTGGGTCTCCAGCATCCGAAGGTTGACGTCGGCCGAGCCCAGCAGTCCTACCGCCAGGTCCTGCGGAATCTCGATGTTCGAACTCACCACGGCGCCGGTGTTCTCGTCGCGGTTGTCGTCAGTCACTGAGTTTTCTCTCCCGAGGTCGCTGTGCGGTGTGGTGATGCATGTCGAGTCTATCGCCGCTGGTATGCGGGTGCGAGCGAGTATCGCGTCGGCTCATATCCCCAGCACCCGCAACGTCTGACGATGGGCGACGCTGCGCGGGTCGATGAAGGCGTCGTGGCCGCCGGGAACCTCGTAGAGCTGGGCTCGCTGGCCACGCTCGGCGGCGGCCGCGACGTATGCGCGGCTCATCTCGACCGGCACCGACGCATCGTCGACGGTGTGAATGGCCGCGACCAGGGCGTCGAACGGCGGCTGTGTGGCCGGGGAGGCCGCCGCGTACCGTTCGGGCGCTTCGGCATAGGTCGCGCCGAGCAGTCGCTGCACGGACGGTCGATCGGAGCCGCCGACGGTGAAGTCGAGGACCGCGGACTGCGGGATCACAGTCGCGATGGTGAAGCTGCCCGCTTTGGCGCCGAGCTGGGCGACGGCCCAGACCGCGAGCTGTCCGCCCGCCGAATGTCCGACCACCGCGACGTTCCGACGGTCGACCTTGATGCCTGCGACGGCGAGTTGTTCGGCGACGGGACCGTCGAGTGCGGCGATCGCGGCGACCACGTCGCGTCCGGTGCCGGGCCAGCCGCCGCCCGCCTCTTCCACCCGCCGGTACTCGACGTTCCAGACCACCGCACCGCGGCGGACCAGGTCGACCGCGATGGCCGAGTAGACGATGAGCGAGTACTCCGCCGACCAGTAGCCGCCGTGCACCAGCACCACCACCGGCGCGCAGCCGGCGGGTCCGACGTCGGGGAGATAGAGGTGGCCGAACGTGCTGTCGTGCTCGCCGTACCGGATCTTCTTGCGCCGCATCGCGTCCCTACCGAGTCCAGCGGTCGGTGACCGCCCCGAGCGCACCGAGCGCGACGGCGCCTGCCGCCGCAGTGCGCAGGACCTCGGGGCCGAGGACCACCGAGCGAGCGCCGAGCGCGGTGAGATCGGCGATCTCGGCGTCGGTGAGGCCGCCTTCCGGACCGATCACGAAAACTACTTCGGGGACGTCGGCGAAGTCGATGGAACGGAACGGGACGGCGCCGTCCTCGTGAAGGAGCGCGACGATCCCGCCGTCGGCCACCACCCGGGCGGCCAGGGCCCGCACGGCGGTGCCGCCTGCGAGGTCGGCGACCTCCGGCGTCCAGGCGCGGCGCGCCTGCTTGGCGGCGGTCGCGGCGGTGGTGCGCCACTTCTCGACGCCCTTGACGGCCTTGGTTCCGCTCCAGCGAGCGATGCTGCGGGCCGACTGCCACGGGACGATCGCGTCGACGCCCGCCTCGGTCATCAGGTCCACGGCGAGTTCGCTGCGCTCGGCTTTGGGCAGCGCCTGCACGATCGTCACCGTCGGCTTGGGACGCGTCTGGAACTCGACGCGGCCGGCGCGGACGGTCAGCTTGTCCTTGCCTGCGACGTCGACCACCTCGCACACCGCGGTGGTGCCGCGACCGTCGCCCAGGATCACCGTCTCACCGGTGGTGATGCGGGTGACGGTGACGGCGTGCCTGCCCTCCGGGCCGCTCAGCACCGCGGTGTCACCGGCGCGCGGCACCTCGTCGACCCAGAAGAGCGGAGGCGTCATCGACCGGCGAAAGCGTTGCGCAGTTTGGAGAACAGCCCGCCGGACGCAGCGGCCTTCGACTTCGCGGTCACCAGTTCGACATCGTCGCCGATGGCCTCGCGCAGGTCGCGGAGGAGGTCGGCCTGCTGGCTGTCGACCTTCTTCGGGACCACCACTTCGAGGTGGGCGTGGAGGTCGCCGCGCATACCGGAGTTGAGGTGCGGCAGACCCTGACCGCGAACGCGAACCACGGTTCCGGGCTGGGTGCCCGCATCGACGGCGACGGTCGCGACGCCGCCGAGCACGGTCGGGACGTCGAGTTCGGTGCCGAGGGCGGCGTCGACCATCGGGACGCGAACGGTGCAGTGGAGGTCGTCGCCGTCGCGGACGAAGACGTCGTCGGGGGCCTCGGAGATCTCGACGTAGAGGTCGCCCGCCGGGCCGCCGCCGGGACCGACCTCACCCTGTCCGGCGAGCCGGACGCGCATGCCGTCCTGAACTCCCGCGGGGATCTTGACGGTCATGGTGCGACGGTCGCGGACACGTCCGTCGCCGCCACACTTGAGGCAGGGGTCCGGGATGGTCTCGCCGACGCCGTGGCATTCGGGGCATTCGCGGACGGTCATCACCTGACCGAGGAACGAGCGCTGCACGGCCTGGATCTCGCCCGCGCCCTTGCAGCCGCGGCAGGTGACCGGCTTGGAGTCGTTGCGCGTGCCCGCGCCCTTGCAGGTGTCGCAGAGGATCGCGGTGTCGACCGTGATCTCCTTGCGCGCGCCGGCCGCGATCTCCTCGAGGTCGAGCCGCACGCCCACCAGGGCGGGCTCACCGGGACGCACGCGGCCCTTGGGACCGCGACCGCCGCCGAATCCGCCTCCGCCGCCTCCGCCGAAGAAGGTCTGGAAGATGTCGCCGAGACCGCCGGAACCGAACGGGTCGCCGCCGAATCCGCCGTTGGGCCCGCCCAGCGGGTCGCCGCCGGCGTCGACGATGCGTCGCTTCTCGGGATCGGAGAGGACCTCGTACGCGGTCGTGACTTCTTTGAACCGATCCTCGGCCTCGGGGTTGACGTCGGGGTGCAGTTCTCGGGCGAGCTTGCGGTAAGCGCGCTTGATCTCCTGGTCCGACGCGCCCGCAGACACGCCCAGGATGCCGTAGTAATCACTAGCCACGGTGAAATAGGTCCTTCACAAATACAGACATCAACTAACGCTCGGCGAGGATCTCGCCGACGTACTTTGCAACGGTCGCGACGGACGCGATTGTTCCCGGATAGTCCATCCGCGTGGGACCGACCACCCCGACACTGCCGAAAACCGTGCCCGATGCACCGTACCCGGTCGAGACCACCGACGTGTTTCGCAGGTTCTCGGTGTTGGTCTCCTCACCGATCTGGACGGTCACCTGCCCGGTGCGCTGGGTGTGCGCCAGCAGCTTGAGGACCACCACCTGCTCTTCCAGGGCATCGAGGACGATGTCCATGCCGCCCATCATCGGCGAGAAGTCGGCCGCCGAGCGCGCAAGGTTCGACGTCCCGCCCAGCACCAGACGCCCCTCCCCCTGCTCGACCAGCGTCTCCACCAGCACCGTCGCAATGGTGACGACGGCCTCGTGCAGTTCGGGAGCGGCAGTGGTCGCGAGCTCGGCGACGGCCACCGACGCGTCTTCGAGGCGCTGGCCGTCGAGCGCGCTGGAGAACATTTCGCGCACCCGCGCCAGGTCGTCGTCGTCGATCTCGTTGGCGAGCGTCACCATGCGCTGCTCCACCCGCCCGGTGTCGGTGATCACCACCAGGAGCAGGCGCGTGGAGGTCAGCGAGACCACCTCCAGGTGTCGGACGCGGGCACTCGCGAGCACCGGGTACTGAATCACCGCCACCTGGCGAGTCAGCTGGGCCAGAAGTTTCACCGAACGACGCAGCACGTCGTCGAGGTCGACGCTGTTGTCGAGAACGGACAGGATGGCGCGACGTTCGGCGGCCGACAGCGGCTTGATCTCGCTGATCCGATCGACGAACATCCGGTAGCCCTTGTCGGTGGGCACCCGGCCGGAGCTTGTGTGCGGCTGGGCGATGTAGCCCTCGGCCTCCAGGACCGCCATGTCGTTGCGGACCGTCGCGCTCGACACCCCGAGGTGGTGGCGTTCCACCAGTGCCTTGGAGCCGATCGGTTCCTGCGTGTCGACATAGTCGGTCACGATGGCAC
>NZ_JAAYXO010000260.1 GCF_012515855.1 Gordonia sp. (in: high G+C Gram-positive bacteria) | reverse complement strand
CTTCTGGGGTGCGCGCTTGGCGGGCGCCGGTCGGGTCGGCTGCGGCGGAGCGGCCGGCCGGGGGCCGGACTGGGGCCCGCGCTGCTGGGAGGCCGACTGCGGGGCCTTCGACTGCGGGGCCACGCGACGCGGAGGCACCGGCGCGCTGGTCGGCCTGCGATCACCCTGATTGCGGACCGGCGCGGCTGCCGGACGGGGCCCTGTGGAGGGCGGCGCCGTCGGGACCTGCGGATTCGGTCGTGAATCCGGGGCGGCCTGCCGCACGCCGCTGACGCCGAGCTTCCACGACCCGGTGTCGGGCCCGGAGTCACTGCGTTGCGGTCGCTTGGTCGGCGCGACGACCTGATCGTCGACCAACTCGTCGAGGGTGCTGTCCGAGGTCGGCACGGGGCCGCTGTCGACAGACTCCTCGGCGGTCTCCTTGCGGAGGATGGAACGGCGTCCGGTCGGTTCCGCCCGGCCGGCGACGGGGCGCTCGGCAGTCGCGACCGGCAGACGCATCGCGGTGGTCGGAGCCTCCGCCGCGGCCACCACGCCACCCGAGGTGCCGCCGGGCAACGCCTCGAAGTAGTCGGGACGCTTCTGGGTGATGTCGTCTTCGAGGATGGTCTCGCCGAGACCGATCTTCTGCTGCAGACGCAGCATCCACCGCGGCGACCACCAGCAGTCGTCGCCAAGCAGCTTCATGATCGACGGCACCAGGAGCATGCGGATCACGGTGGCGTCGAGGATCAGCGCGGCGATCATGCCGTACGCGATGTACTTCATCATCACGATCTCCGACAACCCGAAGGCGCCGGTGACGACCACCAGAATCGCGGCCGCCGCGGTGATGATGCGGCCGGTGTGCGCCGTGCCGACGCGGATCGCCTCGGTAGTCGACGCGCCTTGGGCTCTGGCCTCCACCATGCGAGAGAGCAGGAATATCTCGTAGTCGGTGGACAGACCGTAGATGATCGCGATGATCAACACCAGCACCGCGGCGAACAGCGGGCCGGGCGTGAAGTTAGCCAGGGACGCGCCGTGGCCGTCGATGAAGATCCAGGTGAGGATGCCGAGCGTGGAGCCCAGGCCCAGCGCCGTCATCAGCGCGGCCTTGATCGGCAGGATGATCGATCCGAACGCCAGGAACATCAACAGCCCGGTCACCAGCACCAGGAGGACTGCCATCACCGGCAGCCTGCTGATCAGCGAGTCGATCGAGTCCTGGGTCAGCGCCGGCGTACCGGCGACGTAAACCGTCAGGCCCTCGGAATCGATCTGGCGGAGTTCCTTGATGGCCTGCGCCGCGGTGTTGCGGTCGACGAGACCTGCGGACATCTGTGTTACGCCGAGACCGGTTTCTTCGTCGCCGTAGACGCCGTCCATGCCGCCGAGGTCGGCGCTCGGCGAGAACTCCCGGGTGAACCCGGGAATCTTGTTGGCCTGATCGGCGATGCGCTGGATCTTGCCTGCGACGTCGTCGGTGTTCTGGTCGTACATCACGACGAGCTTGAGGTCTTCGGTGCGTTCGGACGGGAAGTTCTCGTCGAACGTCTCCTGCGCGATGCGGTTCGGGTGGTCGGGCGGCAGGTAGGCCTCGGTCATGCCGCCGAACTGGATGTTTCCGAACGGGATGATCAGTGCCAGCAGCAGCAGGACCGTCGGTACCGCCGTCTTGACCGGGTGCTTCATGACCCAGCCCGCGAGCTTGCCCCAGAAGCCGTTCTCCACCTCTTCGCGCGTCTTGGTGCGGCGGAGGAAGGGCAGCCCGAGGGCGTCGATGCGGGTGCCGAGGATCCCGAGGATCGCGGGCAGCACGGTGATCGAGAGGATTGCGGCGAGGCCCACCGATGCCAGGGCGCCGAAGGCCACCGACTTCAGGAAGGCCTGCGGGAACATCAGCAGGCAGGCCAGGGCGGCGATGATGATGGTCGCCGAGAAGATCACCGTCTGACCCGCGGTCATCACGGTTCTCTTGACCGCGGCCTCGACGGTATAGCCCTCGGCGAGTTCTTCGCGGAATCGACTGACGATGAACAGGCCGTAGTCGATCGCGATGCCCAGGCCGATCAAGGTCACGACCGACTGCGCGAAGACGTTGAGTTCGGTGAGCTGTGCCAGCACCTTCATGATGCCGAGCGAGCCCGCGATGGTCAGACCGCCGATGAAGACCGGCAGCACGGCCGCCACCACGCCGCCGAAGACGAAGAAGAGCATGAGGGCCACGACGGGGAGCGCGATCAACTCGGCGCGCTTGATGTCGTTGTCCATGCCCTGGCTCATGCCGGCCGCGATCGGCTGCAGACCGGCGAGTTGGAACTCGGTTCCGGGCAGGTCGTAGCGTTCGGCGAGGCCGTCGAAGAAGGGGGCGATGGTCTTGTAGTTGTTCAGGATCGACGTGTCGTCGTCGCCTGCCACGCCGATCGAGATGAAGCCGTGTTTTCGGTCTTCGGTCCACATCCGGTCGCGTTTGATCTCCGCGGCGGTGGCGCCGGCGCCGTCTTGGCCGGCGTCGAACGGATCGATGATGCCCGCGCCGCCGTCGTCACTGCTGCGGCTGACGATGTCGGGATGCGCCTCGACCAGGTCGTTGACGATGTTCTCGATCTTGGCGCCGAACGCCTTGTCGTCGACGGTGGTGCCCTCGGGCGGGGTGATCAGCAGGATGACGTCGGACTTGTGGTCGCGGCCGAGCGCGGTGTCGGCGACGACGGAACCGGTGACCGACTCCGAGTTCGGGTCGAACCATCCACTCTGGGACAGGTAGTTCGGCAGGTTGAGGCCGTACAGTCCCAGGCCGCCCATCAGCGCGATGAGGACGGCGATGACGGTATAGCGCATCCGATAGACGAATGAGCCGATGGATCCGAACACGCGGCGTCCTTCCTACTTGTGGGTACCGAAGCTTCCCGATTCTTTCAGGCTTGTCTGAGAAAAAGTGGGAGCAAGGCTCAGGTTCACGTGCGGTTCTGCTACTTGATCAGTGCGCTCAGCGGGCGGAACGGAGTCAGCCAGGCACCGTCGTCGGGCAGCGAGTCGAGGCTGATTCGCGGCAGCGGTTCGCGGAACACGCCGGGGATGTCCTCGAGGTCGACGAACTCGATGTCGTCGCAGGTCAGGGCCCAGCTGGCGTGTTCGCGAAAGCCGATCACGGTGACCGGAACGCCGTCGGCGGCAATCTCCAGCAGTGGCTCGCGGAAGGCCTGACCATCGGCGGACGCGACGATGATGCCTGCCAGGCCCGGAGTGTGACGTCGAACCTGAATATGGTCGAGCATGTCGGAGTCGACATCGCTGTCGTCGGTCAACTTCGGCTTGGCGAAGACCGCATAGCCGACATTCCGGAGGGCTTCCACCCAGGGGCGCACCACGTCGGCGCTGCCGGGAACGATGTTGGTGAACACTGTCGCCTCGGGCTCCACCTCCTCGCGGAGGGTGGCGGCGAGGGTCGCGTTGCGCTTGAGGATCCAGCGGCCGAGGGCGTCGAAGCGTGGACGGTGCGCGGCGGTCGGACGTCCGCCGAGGATGCCGCCGAGTCCCATGTCCATGTTCGGCGCGTCCCAGATCATGAGGAGTCGGGGCGTCGCGGTGGTGCCTGCGATCGACTCGGAGAACTCCGGGCTCATGACTGATCCTCGCTGCTGTCGCCCCCGTCGCTCTTGCGCGCGGGCTTGGGGAGCGGCTTCACGTAGACGAACTCGTTGATCTCGCGGCCGTCCACGTGTGCGCGACCTTCGAACTTGGTGGTCGGACGCTCCAGGAGGATCGGTGAGTCGAAGGTCAGTGGAACCACGTGGGGTGCGTCGGGACGCTGCGTCGCCAGCAGTTCGGCGATCCACAGCGCGTAGTCGGCGTGATCGGTCGCGATGTGCAGCACGCCGCCGGGCTTCAACCGGCTCGCGATCAGCTCGATGGTCCCGGACTGCAGGAAGCGACGCTTGTGGTGGCGCGATTTGGGCCAGGGGTCCGGGAAGAAGACGCGGACCCCGGTCAGCGAATCGGGTTCGACGAGCTCGGACAGGACGACGGTGGCGTCGCCCCTGATCATCCGGACATTGTTCAGGCCGGCGCGGTCGACGAGACCTACCAGCTGGGCCAGGCCCGGCTGGTAGACCTCGACGGCGATGACGTCGGCGTCGGGCTCTTCCTCGGCCATGGCCGCGGTGGAGATTCCGGTGCCGCTGCCCACCTCGATGATGAGCGGTGCTTCGCGCCCGAACCACTCCGCGGGGTTCAGCGGAGGCTCTTCGTTCCGATCGGGGCCGGTCCGCAAGTCGCGGCCCAGGCTCGGCCACAGGGCCTCCCAATTACGCTGCTGCCCGGCCGTCAGACTGCCCCGGCGGAAGCGGAAACTGGTGACTCGGGGATAGAGACGAGAGCGGTCGGTATCGGGCGCCGATCCCTCGGCGGCGTCGGTGTTCACCCCTCCATGGTGTCCTATTTCCACTGCTCGCTCACAACGGACACTGCTTTCGGGTGTGTTCACCGAGCAGATTTTCGGCGACTGCCCAACGATGTCGTACCCGCGAGGTAGGTTCAGATCACTGCAAAACACCTTGGGGGAGGTGGACGGGGTGGATCAACCTTTCGTCGATGGTCAACTGTCCGAGAACACGCGTGCGCAGCCATTGGTCATCCGGCCGCAGCCATTGGTTATCGCGGTATCGGGCATGCCGGGAGCGGGGAGTTCGACGTTGGCATCGGCACTCGCCGACAGGTTCGGGGTGGTCGCCGCGGTCGGCGACATGGATCCGCCCGACTTCGCGATACGCGTGATCGGTGCTCAGGTCCGCGCTCGTGATCGTGCCGCCATCGACGCGACGCAGGTGCCGCTGCTGGTGGTCGCGGGTAAATCCGACACCCGGCCCGACGCCGAGCGCATGGCGCGGACCGCGAGTCGTGCCCTGGGACAGGCGGTGATCCCGGTGTCCGGTCTGCTCGCGGGGGTACGCCTCGATGCCACCGACCGCGACATCCTCGGACAGTGGCGCGATGCCGGGATCGCGGTGCCGACCTCCGCGGCGGCGTTCGCCGCAGCGGACGAGGTCCGCGGCGACGCGCCGCAGCAGCAGGCGCGGGCGCGGATGATGGCACTTCTCGGACGGACCGGGTTGGTCGCGGCGCTCGAAGTGCTGGAAGCATCACCGGATGCGACGGTCGCCGAGGTCAACGCGGCGCTGCATCGCCGAAGCGGCGTCGACGCACTCGTCACGCCGATCAAACAGGCGGCAGGTGCGATCGCTGCGGGTCGTCGAGTCCGCAGGCTGGCGGGTCTGCGCCTGCTGTCGGCGCGCGGCTTCGATCGACCGGCGATCGAACAGCGGCTGATCACGGAGTCGGCACGATGACACTGGTGATCGCGGGAACCGAGGGCGCCGACCCGAGTTCGCTCGCAGTGGCGCTCAAGCGCTGCGGCTGGGCCGGTCGCGTCGTGGTGGCCGGGACCGTCGTGGAGATCGCGGCGCACGCGCCGGCCGCTCGCGTGGCCGTGCTCGCTCTCGATTCGTCCATGCCTGCCGCCGACGAGGAGACCGAACTCCTGGGGGCGCTGGCCGCCGCACGGGTGCCGACCGCACTCGTCGCGTGCCGGGTCGATGCCTTCCCGTCGTGGCCGAGAACGTTGGCGGCGTCGCGAGCCAGGCTCGACGCCGACCGCCGGCTCCCGGTGTTCGCGACGGCCGCCGTGCTGGCCGACGCCCCGACGGGAACACCGGGGTCGACGCAGTCGGGCGTCGCTGAGTTGGCGCAGTGGTGCGCCGAGGAACACGACGACCCGGACACGCTGCCCCTGCTGAACTCGGTGCCGGCGCCCGCCGCCGCACCGGCTGTCGCACCGGAAACGGCCACCGCGCTGCGAGCCGATCGACTCGCAGGGTTGCGTGCGGGGATCGTTGCGGCGCGTGTGGAAGCCGCGTCGTCGACCCGCGCGGCGCTGGGTGAACTGCACAGTCGAATTCCCGAGGTGTGTGCGACGCCCGGCTTCGAAGCGTGGCTCCCCCGCGTCTTGGACGGGGTGGAGCAGCGTTCGCGCACGATGTTCGCGCATCGACTCGGACAGGTCCGAGCAGCAGCCACCTGCGGTCTCGGCGGAACCCCGGCCACCGAGCCGGCCGTGGAATCGACCCGCGCCGCCGGGCCGTTGCCGGTTCCGCGCCGAAAGACCCGGACCGAAGACGCGGTCGTCGTGGTGGTCGGAGCATCGATGGGGTTCGGGGTGGGGCGGATGATTCTCGCGCCCGCTCTGGAATGGGCCGGATTGGGCGTCGCGGGAACGATCCTGAGCCTGGCCGCCGGACTCCTGGTCGCCTTGTGGATGGTCTCGGCGCGTCGGGACGCTGCTGATCGCGTGCGATGGGAGCGATGGGCAGCCGAACAGATCGCCGCGCGCCGGACCGCCGTCGACCAGTGGATCGGCTCGCAGGCGGGCGCGGCCGAGGCGCACGTCAGTCGAGAGATATGGAACCGGACGCGTCCGGTTCGAGTCGGGGGATCTGATGGATGATCTGGTGCCCGACCCGGGCTGGGAGAGTGAAGATCATCTCATTGCGCGTCCGGATGAGGTCGGCGGCCGACCGCCGTGGAGTGTGACCGACGACATCGTCGAAGTCGGTGGTGCCGACCCTCACGACCACCTGTGGTGGTACGCCGACGGCACAGTCTGGGACCTCGGTCCGGCCGATCTCGACTCCGATGGGGACGGTCGTCCCGACGCGCTGACCAGCGAACTCAACGGTTCGACGGCCATCCTCGCCGATGCCGACGGTGACGGGCGAGTGGACCGGATGTCGGTGCTGGACTCGGACGGGCGAGTCGCGGCGTGGGGGGTCGACGGATCGGGTGAGGAGTGGAGTCCGACGAGGGTCGGTCGGCTCGATTGAAACGCATCTCTCACCGACCCAAGCTTAAGAGCGTGCGAAACGGGCGTACCCTGGGTCTAGTATGCGTTCGCACAGCCACTGCGCGCAGGCACCCCGTGAGTTTTCGATGAGGAGATCCGCATGACCGCTGCGACCATTCCGGGCGTCGAGCCCGGAAGCGCCCCCACCAACCACGCCGGGCTGATCGCCTGGGTGGCCGAGGTTGCCGAGCTGACGCAGCCCGACCGAGTGGTCTGGTCGGACGGCAGCGACGAGGAGTGGGACCGGCTGACGGCCCAGCTCGTCGAATCAGGCACCATCACGAAGCTGAACGAAGAGAAGAAGAGCAACTCGTTCCTCGCTCTCTCCGATCCGGCCGACGTGGCTCGCGTCGAGTCGCGCACCTTCATCTGCAGCAAGACCGAAGAGGCCGCAGGCCCCACGAACAACTGGGTCGCGCCGGACGAGATGCGCTCGACCATGACGGACCTGTACCGCGGTTCGATGCGCGGTCGCACCATGTACGTCATCCCGTTCTGCATGGGCCCGCTCGGCTCCGACGACCCGAAGCTCGGCATCGAGCTCACCGATTCCGAGTACGTCGTGCTGTCGATGCGCGTCATGACTCGCGTCGGTCCGGCCGTCCTGGAGGCACTGGGCGACGACGGCTTCTTCGTCAAGGGCCTGCACTCGGTCGGCGCTCCGCTCGCCGACGGCCAGGACGACGTGCCGTGGCCGTGCAACACCGAGAAGTACATCGTCCACTTCCCCGAGGATCGGGTGATCTGGTCGTACGGCTCGGGCTACGGCGGCAACGCCCTGCTGGGCAAGAAGT
>NZ_JAAYXO010000259.1 GCF_012515855.1 Gordonia sp. (in: high G+C Gram-positive bacteria) | reverse complement strand
CTCGCACCGCGGCCGCGGCATGGTCCAGGGCCTGGTCTTCGAGCAGGCCGAACTCGCCGACCGCGCCTGCGAGATCGCCTTCGGCAAGGGCCTCCTCGCGGAGACCTCCGGACCGTACTCCGAGGTCGTCAAGCTGCTGCCGCCGCTGACCATCACCAGTGAAGAACTCGCCCAGGGCCTGGCGATCCTCAGCGACGCCGTCGACGAAGCTCTCGCCGAGCGAGAATGACGGGCGATACGGACGCGGACCGATCGACGCGGGCGTTCTCGGCGGTTCCGGCTCGATGTCGGGCCACGGTTCACTGCGGCAGTGTGGTGCACTATGGGCAAATTAGTGACGAATGTCTCTCTGTTTGCCAATCGTTGCAGTGCTGTGGCTAACGGGGGAAAGAGGCAGGTCAGCGACGCCGGCAAGTCTCAGTTTGGTCTGGATTCCTGCACAAGTTCGCGATTTGCGCGGTCGACTCTATCGCGTTTCCCTCAATCCGGTTAGCCTGGTTCCCAGATAGCGACCTTCACTATCTGAGCGAATGACATCCGGAAGGCCTTGAGATGGGCAACTACAGCGACCTCGATCGCCAGGAGTGGATCCGCGGGCTCAGTGTGCACCTCGCTGACCGCGCCGACGACGCTCCGTGGATGACGGCTGTGCGTATCGGCGATCAGAGCGTTACCTACGGTGACCTCGTCGACTCCCTTCATGGCTACCGTCGCGTCGTCGACTCGCACTACATGTCGGTCGAGAGCGCGATCACCGCCGCGGTGCTGCACAACATCCCGTCGCTCGCTGAGATGAGTCCGCGTGACCTCGCCCGCTCGATGCAAGAGATCGTGCAGTGGCTCGGCCGCGACCTCGGCCCCATCCGCAGCACGCTTCGCTCGGTGGTCTAACTCGCTTCACCTCCCGAACTTCGATCGGCGTGGTGCGTTGCCTCAGCGGCAACGCACCACGCCGATTCTTACTCGGATCCAACTGGCGGGCATCGGTGTCCTCGGCCTGACCTACCTCGGCATCTTCTTCGTGTCGCCGACCGGACTCGCACGGATCGCCTCCTTCGCCGCGCCCTGGTGGTCGTGGCTGGGAGGCGCCGTCATCATCGCGTCGGCGACCGCCTACCTCGCGGTGGCGGTCCTACGCCGACCGGACTGGCTGGCCCCCGTCGGGTACCTGGCCGCCGCGGCGTACCTGGCGGTGCTGGGCACCTGGTTCCTTGCCTGGGACGGCAGTACGGCGCCGAACTCGTCCGGCGCCCGCCTGGAGATGTGGGTCATCTTCATTCCGCAGGTCGGCAGTTACATCCTGGTGCTGGCCGGCCGGCTGGGCCACGCCCTGATCAACGTCGTGATCGCGGGCGGTCTGGGCCTGGCGGTCGCCGGGACGGCAGCGGGTCAATTCGAGTGGGTGGAGGTGGTGCAGGCATTCTGGCTGCTGGCAGTGACGTGCCTGTACCAGGTGATCGCCTGGGCGGTGGTGACCGGAGCCAAGCGCTTCGACGACGAGCAGGCCGCCCAGGAACGGCACGAGCAGGAGCGACGACTGCGCGGTGCCCGCGATGCCGAACAGCGGCGCGTCGACGCGATGGTGCACGACCGACTCATCGCGGTCCTGCTCGCGCTTCGCCCGGGTGAACTGAGTTCGGGCCTGGCGAACGGCATCGACAACGTTCTCGGCGAGCTCGAGGATCTGCGCAACGAGGCCAGCGACTGGGGCGTGCGCACCTCGGCGCCGGAACTGGCGCGTCGCCTGCGGCTGTCGGTGGAGGAACTCGGCGACGGGATCGATCTCTCGGTCAACGTCTCGAGTCGGTCGGACTATCCGGCCGCGGTAGCCGAGGGGGTCATCGACTCTGTGTCCGAAGCGGTGCGGAATTTTCGTCGGCACGCGGGCCCCGCGGCAGACTGCGCGGTGGTATGCGACATCGGCGACGATGCGATCTCGGCGATCGTGATGGACGACGGCGTCGGCTTCGACCCCGAGGAGATACCTGCCAATCGGATCGGGGTGGCGCTGGGCATTCTCGATCGCATGCACGTGCTCGACGGCGGCCGCAGTCGCGTGGAGAGTCGGCCGGGTGTCGGTACCCGGGTGGAGATGGTGTGGAACCGACCCGAGGACGACTCGTGACGCGGGGGCCGAGTCTCCGCGAGTCGATCGCCGAGCCGGTGGTCGGCCGAATGCCGCTGCTTGCCGTCATCGCCGGCTACATGGTGGCGCTGGCGGCGGTCGTCGCGGTGGTGGGGATCGAGGGCGCTCAGAGTTGGCAGCACTGGATCGGCTCCGGACTGGCGGTGATCCTGTACGGCATCGCTTTCGCGGCCACGCTGCTTCCGCGGCCGGGCAGATTCGGTCGACGTCCGGCCGCCGTCGCGTTGGGCCTCGTCGTCGCGGCGCAGACCGCGACCTGGGTCACCATCGCGGTGGACGATCCCTCCGCTGTCAGCGCCTACCAACCGTTGATCGCCACCGCCTACGTCGTGTACGTCATGATCGTCTTCCGGAACCATCTGGGTCTGGCGTGGCTCGGCGCCGCGATCAGCCTGCTTCTGGCCTTCGCGTTGGGCACCCAGGGGACAGACGGCCAATGGTGGAGCTCCCTGCAGACCACGTGCGTGATCGTGCTCGCGGTGGTGACCGCCGCCTACTTCGCGATGACGCCGCTGCTCGGTGAGATCGACGCGCTCGCGGTCCGGCGCAAACGCCTGGACGACGAGCGCGGAGCGGCCGGCGCCGAGGTGGCGGCACGCGTTCGACGCATCGAGCGAATCGATGATCGCGTGCGTCCGATTCTGGAGGCCATCCGCGAGAGCGGGACGGTGTCCGAAGCCGACGTACGCTTCGCCCGACTGACCGAAGCGCGGCTTCGAGACGGCATCCGGGCGCCCGCGCTCGATAGTGATCGGGTGCGGGAGTCCGTGTGGCGAGCTCGTTCGCGCGGGGTCTCGGTGATTCTTCTGGACGACGGCGGGCTGCGCGAGCTGGAGGTGGAGGAGGCCTCGTCGCTGCTGTCGGCGTTGACGGACCTGCTCGCCGCCGAGCTCGACGCGCTGCCCGCGGGCGAAGTCGTCGCGCGCGTGGCTCCGCCGGGACGCGCACCGATCGCATCGTTGACCGTCGCGCTCAACGAAGCCCGCCGGCGCACCGAGTTCGCCCGCGACGGTCGTGTGGCTCGCGTGGTGCAGGCATGAACGAACTGCGGATGCAGCGCGGGGCTGCGGTGTGCATGGCGCTGACGACCCTGCTGGTGGCGGCGCTGGTGCCGCTGCGCTGGGAGCAGATGATCGATCAGGTGGGCGGTTGGTGGGTGCCGGTGAGCCTGGTGGTGGTACTCGCTTCCGTGCTCGCTCTGCTCGCCGAGGCGATCCGCGGGTCTGGACGGTGGATCGGCCCGTTGGCCCTGATGCTCGGCTTCTCGCACGTCGTCGCGCTCCTGCTGTGGCTCCTCGCATGGCGCGGCGAAATGGTCCCTGTGGACATCGGAGCGCCACCGATCTGGCTGGCCAACACCGTCGTGCTGCCGAGCATTGTGATCGCGACGGTCTATCGCCCGTGGGTGACGATCGGGTACGCGGTCATCGCGGTGACGCTCCTCGCGACCGCTCAGCAGTACGTCAAACAGGGCCAGTTCGGGTACCTCGGATACGCGAACGGGCTGCTGACGGGCTCGCTCATGGCGGTGTTCTTGACCGCGGTGTACGGGGTGATGGCGGGAATGCGCGCGTCGGACGTACACCGCGAGCAAGTGCTGGCGGCCAGCGCTCGGACGGCCAGTCGGGCTGCCCGGATCGCCGAGCGTCACCGCTTCGACGACGTGGTGCGCGATCGGGTGATCGCGTCGCTGCGCGTGGTGACCGAAGGAAAGCCGGATCCGCGCTATCGGGCGATCGCCGCGCAGACGCTCGCCGCACTCGAGGGGCTCGAGGAGTCGGTGTCGACGGGTCGCATGAATGTCCAGGTCAGTGCTGCTGACGTGGTCTTGCGTCTGCGCGAGGCGGTGAACGAACTGGGCGACGACACCATGTTCGACATTCAGGTCGCCGACCCGGATGCCCGATATCCGTACCCGCTCGGCGAAGCGCTGGTGGACGCGTCGGTGGAAGCCGTGGCCAACGCGGTGCAGCACGCGGGCGCGGGGGCCGCGCGGGGAGTGATCGGCGCGTTCGGGCCCGATCTGATTCGCATTCGGATCGTCGACGACGGCGTCGGCTTCGACCCGCAGCGGGTGCCGTCGGATCGCGCGGGCATTGAAGTGGGCATTCGCCGACGCATGGCGGCCCAGCGCGGCGGCGGCGCATGGGTCGAGTCCGCGATCGGCGACGGCGTGATGGTCTCGCTGGAATGGGTGAGGGCCACGTGAACACGCCGCGCGCCCGCCAGACCATGGGTTCCATGCTTGGCCTCACCCGTCCCGGATTCCGCTTCGCGGTGGCTTCGGTGGTGGTGGTCTATGTCGCGGTCGGCCTCACCTTGCCACCGCTGGAACTCGGGCCGATCGGGGAGACGGCCGCGATCGTCGGTTCCATCGGCCTGGCGACGTCCCTGTGGCTGGCAGCGCGCGGTGACGCCGATCCGATCGGTCTCCGACCCGCGCTCGTCGCGGTGATCCTCGGAGTGGCCTCGGCGGCGGCCGTCTGGTGGTCGATCCCCGCCGGGCCGGGCAACTGGGTGCGGCCGAGCGCTCCGTTCATCGCCTACACGATCGCGATGGCGCTGGTGGCGGTGCGGGGTCGTATCCGGTTGGCCTGGTGTGGCTTTGTGCTGGTGGCGGCAGTCGCGGCGGTGTCCGCGACGGCCTTCGGCTGGACCGTGGGCACCTCGTCACAGGTGGTGGTGCGAATGTTGCTTTCGCTGGTTCCGGTGACCCTGATGATGATCTATGTGCGACCGCTCTTGGAGTTCGCGCGTGTGCTCGACCGCCGCGAGGTGGAGGCGGTGGCCACCGAAGCCGCCCAGGCCGCCACCCTGCAGCAGCGGCGCCGTCAGTTGGCCGACCTCGATCGCGAGGTCCGGCCCATCCTGGAAGCGGTCGCCGCGGGCGAGGACATCAGTGCGGCGACCGCGGATCAGGCCCGGCTGCTCGAGTACGCCCTCCGCGACGGCGTTCGGGGTGGGGGATGGATATCGCCGGAGGTCCGCGCGGCCGTCGCCGGCGCCCGCGGACGCGGCCTCCAGGTGCAGTTGTTCGACGATCGCGCCGTCGGCGCCGGGACCGTCGACATGACGCTGCTGCGCGGTGAGTTGATCCGCGTACTCGGCGCTGCGGACTGCGGTCAGGTGACGGCGCGACTCCTCCCCGAGGGACGTGACGGGGTGGCCGTCATCTCCGAGATGCGAGATGCCTCGGTGCGCCGGGAACGCTGGCGCACGGGGGTAGGCGGTGCATTGGTCGCAGCGAACGACGGCGGCGCACCCTCGGTGTGAGGATGCGCCGCCGTTCTCTCGCGTTCGCGAGCGGGTCAGCGTGGAAGCCGCGGGTGATCAGCGGCCCATCGACGTCAGCGTGGTGACGGCAGCGGGGCTCAGCAGCCAGTTGTCGTCCTTGTTGACCAGCGCGAGGTTGATGTCGACCGGCTGCGGGGTGTGCGGCGACTTGACCGCGGTGACCGCGATCGCCTTGTTCTCGCCGTCGGCCTTGACCGACTTCACCGTGTAGACGTCCGGGGTGTAGCCGGCCTTCGACGCACCCTTCGCGAAGCCGTTCATCGCCTGCGCGACGCCCGGCGTCGAGGTGTCGAGCACCTTGGAGAGTTCGTCGATCGAGGTGTCGGCGTTAACCGCGGTGCGGATGATCACCTGCGCCTGGGCGGCGTCGAGGCCGTCGACGGCACCGGTCTCGTTTGCTGCGGTCTCGCTCGATGCCGCCGTCGACTGAGCAGCGCCGGTGCTCGCGGCGTCGTCGTCGGAGCTCGAGCACGCGGTCAGCACCGTGGCGAAGGCAGCGACGGCGGCGACAGCGGCGGCGGGGCGGCGAAGATTACGGGAAACGGTCATGACTCTCCTTCGGTATTTAGGTGAGCCTAACAGTAGGGTGGGCAGTCAGGAACCCGGGGTGAGCACGGTCGCGTCCTCGAAGGTCATCGAGAGATCTGCCACCGAACTCGTCATCAACGCCCGCTTCGACAGTTCCAGGCGCCGCAGGTCGTCGGCCATCGGGTGGTCGCCGAGCGTCAGACGCGCCCCGCCGATCCGAGTGCGGGTCCCGGTGGTGGACTCCAGCCGCCACGGCGTGCGTCGGGTGACACCGTCGAGCTGCGAGTACGCCTGCAGCACGGTCGCGTCGCCCGCGGTGTTCGGCACTGGGAGGCCGCGGGCGATGGACAGGTCGGCGATGAGTCGACCGTCCCGGCTCACCCGGCCGTGTTTGACGGCGGATTCGTGGTCGACGTCGAAGTCGGCGAGCACCTTCGGGAACCCCCAGATGCTGCGTCCGGCATTCATGGTGAACTCGCCGTCGACCGGGAGTTCGTGAATCAGCGCGTGGGCGTCACCGGAGCCGAGCGACCGCAGCGCGCGCAGCGGCGAGGCGCTCGAACCGGGCGCCTGCATGAGAAAACACACCCCGAACTCGTGGTACGGCCCGAGGTCGCCGTCCAGATACTGCACGAACACCAGCATGGCCACGGATCGGCCGCGTTTGATCTCGAGGGGAGCGAGGTCGGTGGCGCCGCGTCGGGCGACGGCCGCGGCGACGGCGGTAGTCGACGCGCTGAACCCTGCGACGAAGCAGCGCGCCGAACGGATGCGGACCGGCATGTGCACATCGGCACCGAGGACATCGTGAATCACGGGAGTAGACATGCCCACACGCTACGAGGCCGTACCCGCGTCGCGGTGTCGATCCGTGTGGCTGCTGTGAAGAATTTCTGCGACGTTGGTCCCATGAAGGGAGGAACGGTCCAGGAATGTCAGAGCATTCCGCTACTTTTAATGATGTCCGGCAAGTGCTTTTTCCGGGCGGGATCGAGGGGAGGACTGCTATATGAACGAGAGCAGAGATTCGACGGACACGCAGCCGAAGACCGTCCGGGTGGGGATGGTCGACGACCATCAGTCCCCGGTGTGGGGCATCGAGCGCATCCTGGAACGCCAGGACGACATCGATCTGCTCGGATCCGCCCCGACCGTCACCGAACTGCTTGCCGCAGTATCCGATCTCGACGTCGTCATCCTCGACCTTCGGCTCAACGACGGCACCACGCCCCGTGAGAACGTCAATCGGCTTGCCGAGCACGGGATCGTGACCGTGGTCTACACCTCGGGCGAGCACCCCGACCTGCTTCGTTCCGCCGCGCGCGCCGGAACGTTGGCGGTGGTGCTGAAGTCGGCGTCCGAAGATGAGATCCTCGCCGCCATTCGCGCTGCTGCCAGCGGTCAGGAAGTGCTCACCACCGAATGGGCGGCCGCGATCGACGGAGACCCGAATCTCGAGGCGGTCGATCTCAGTCCGCAGTTGCAGCGCGTGCTCACCCTGTACGCGTCGGGCGGCACGTCCGCGAGCGTCGGGAACGAGCTCGGCGTCGCGCCGGACACGGTCAACGAGTACCTGAAGCGGATTCGACAGAAGTACGCCGACGCGGGCAGGCCGACGCGGACGAAGCTCGATCTGTTCAAACGGGCCGTGGAAGACGGGTGGCTGCCGGTTCCGCATCGCAGTCGCGGAGACTGATCCGGGCGGCGTACTTCGTTCAGACGCACTTCGGTGCCAGGTCTGGGCGCGGCACGACACCCCGTTGTACGGTAGGGGAGGTCGCCACTCTGCGAGGGCGGCCGATCGTTAGGTGGCCTCGTCAGGTGGGCCCGTGAAGTGGGCGAGGGGTTTTGAGCACTCCGGTTGATACTCGCCCGACAGGGGACGCCGAGGTGGACGGGCCGTCGAGTCAGACACCGAGCGAGCACACTCGGATCCTCGTCGCGATGGCGCGCTTCGTCGGGGCCGGCTTCTGCGTCTACTTCCTCACGTCGATTCCCCTGTTGGGCCGACCGCCAGGCCTGGTGGCCGACTGGTTCACGCCGATCGGCGTGCTGTTCGCGTTCGGTCCGGGCGTGGCGCTACTCGCCGTGTCGTTCATGCCCCGGTATCGGTCGCTGATTTCATGGGCGGCGATGTCGTGCGCGGTGGGCTACCTCATCGCCTGCGCGTTGTGGTTCGTCGCGTGGAACGGCGGGCAGGCAGACGCGGAGCAGGTGAGCTGGCTGATGTCGTTCAGCGGACTGCCGAGCATGGCGTGGATCCTGGTGCGACCGGCCAGGGAGGCGGTCGCGGTGCTGGTGACCTGCTCGACAGTCGCGGCCACCATCACCGATATCGGACGGTCGGACGTCATCGAATCCAGTGTGGTCGTCGAGACCGTATGGCCGGTGCTCTTCACGCTCTGCTTCACGCTTGCGGCCGGGCGCGTGGTGCGGACCGGTGGCATCCTCGACCGGACCCGGGCGAAAGCGATGACGGCGGCGGGACAGACCGCGGCGGTCGCCGCACGCAACAACGAGCGCGCCCGGTTCGACGCGCTGATTCATGATCAGGTGATCGCCACTCTGGTCGCGGCGTCCACCGATCCCGACGAGGCGCGGCTGCCCGCGCAGGCGCAGCGCGCGCTGGCGGAGTTGGCGGACTTGGCGCGCGGTGCCGATGAGAGCGGTGAGGTGAGTGCAGCGGAGGCCCTGGCGCGGCTCCGTGCGGCGGTGACCGCGGTCGACACGGACATCACCGTGATGACCGACCGCGACGATGCCGTGGACGACCGCTATCCCCTCGTGGTGGTCCGCGCCCTCGCCGAGGCGGTCGGCGAGGCGGTCCGGAACAGTGTCGGACACGCGGGCGACGACGCCGAGTGCGCGGTCCTCATCGAAGTGGGCGGCGACGTTCTCCGGGTGACCGTCGCCGATGACGGGGTCGGATTCGATCCGACTGCCGTGCCGCCGGAGCGGCTCGGGATCGAGGTGAGCATTCGGAAGCGACTTCGGGAACTGCCGGGTGCACAGGTCCGGCTCCGGAGTGCGCCCGGCGAGGGCGCGACGGTGCAGATGGCCTGGGAGCGGCCATGACCTCCGACTTCCTCCTGTGGTGGCGGCAACCGCCGCGGAACGACGCCTCGACGATCATGGGGATGCAGACGCCGGTCGCGGCGGCGCTCGCCATCGGGATCTGGGTGGCCAGCGTGATCCTGGGAATCGCGGCGGGCGGCGTCCTGAACCCGCTGCTGTACATCGCATCGATGGTCGTGATGTTCGCTGCGCTGGTGGTTCTTCTCAGCGCGCCGCGCGACCCGCTGGCCGGGTGGGCGACGGCGTGCATCGTGCTCGCCCCGCCGGTGGCGACCGTCATGGCGGTGCCGGGGCTGACCAACCGACCGGGGATGGCCTACGGGACGTTGACCGGTGTCAGCGTGATCATCCTCGCCTTCCTGGCGGTGCGCGGTCGACCGGTCGCGGCATGGATCGGATACGGACTCTGCCTGGGCGTCGCACTCCTCGCCGACCACTTCGCCGGGCCGCTGCCCGCGCTGGTGGCCGCGCAGGCGCCGAACCTGGCCGTGGTGCTGATGGCGACGATCTTTGCGGCGATCGTCCGCCCTCGTGCGCGACAGATCTACGCCTTCCGCGGCGAGACCGAGCGGGAGACGGCCCTGCGGTACGCGGAGGAGGCGACCCTCGCGGTGCGCGACCAGCAACTGTCACGGCTCGACGACGGTGCCCGCCCGCTCCTCGATCGGATCGCGTCGGGCAGTCCACTCAGCGCCGACGAACTCCGGTTGTGCCGGCTCGTCGAGGCCCAGTTGCGGGACCGGATCCGGGCGCCGGGATTCGATTCGCCTGCGGTCGCCGGTGCTGCGTGGCGCGCCCGCGCCCGTGGCGCTCGCGTGGTGGTGCTCGACGACCTGGGCATCGGATCGCGAACGGCGAAAGCTTCGCTCGATGCCGTGTCCGCGGACCTGATCGCTGTCCTGGACGCCGCGGCGGAGGGTGATGAGGTCACCGCGCGGCTGTTGCCTGCCGGCCGAAACAGCTTCGCGACCGTGTCGATCACGAATCGTGATGGATTCGAGCGACGTGAGTTCGACGACATCGGGCTCCGCCAGGACCTCGACAAGTCGTACTGACCTGGGAGAATGTGCCGTTTCGTCGGCGCCCGGCGGTCTTCGGCGGCAGGTCGGGTGTCAGTAGGTCCGGTGTCCCCATTTCTGGGTCTACCGGGTTGTCACAAGACTTCGTAACGTTTCGGTTAATCCTCGACGAGTGCCTGTCGCGGAGCCACATTTCATTCAGTCGGGGACTTGCACAGGAGGACGTCGTGAGCGTTGCCGAACTCGAGGTCGGAATCAACGGGGGAGCCGTGCCTCATGCAACCAGGCGTGCGTCGGTGACGCCACGACTCGTGGTTGCGGACCCCACTCGGCCCGCACTGTCGATCCGTGAGATCGAGGTGCTGCTGGCCTGGATGGCTGCGGAGTCCAAGGAGGACGCCGCCAATAAACTGTTCATCTCGCAGTCGACGGTGAGCACTCACATCTCGCGCATCCGGGCGAAGTACGCAGCCGTCGGACGCGGTGCGCCCACCAAGGCGCACCTCCTGGCGCGCGCGCTCCAGGACGGATACACCACACTAGACGAGTGGTGACGACCGCCTTTCCTAAACTCGCTCGCCCGCTGCCCGGTTTCCGGGACGGCGGGCGTCAGCGTTTTGTGCGTTCGAACCCGCCGAGTGAGCGTGACCGCGTGCGGCTCGCGTTGGCCAAGGTGATCGGCGGCGGATACGTCGTCTACGCCCTGATGGTGACGCCGCAGATGGTGGAGCAAGGCGCCGGGCTGGTCCCGTCGTGGTACCCGCTGCTCGGGGCACCGCTGGCGTTCGGGCCGGGGATCGCGATGCTCGTCGCGGCATTCGTCGGCCGGTGGCAGCGAGCCGTGCCCGCGCTGGTGATCTGCTGCACGGTCGGCGTGCTGAGTGCCGCCGCGTTGTGGCTCGCGTTGGCGAGCGGCTCGTCGACCGTCCCCGCGGGCTGGATCCTGGATTTCGCGGGCCTCGCGGGCTTGACCCTGGTGATGGTTCGCCCAGTGATCGAGAGCGTGCTCGCGCTTGCGGCGGCGAAACTGTCCGGGGCGGCCGTGGCGGTCACCGGCGTCGTCGGCGCAGACTGGTGGGACGCGACCGAAGAGGCCCTGTTCGGAATCGTCTTCACCTCGATCTTCATCCTGGTGATCCACCAGGTCCTGCGCATCGGCTCAGCCCTCGACGCCTCACGCGCCCACACGGAGTCGACGGTCGCCCAGGGCGTCGCGAATATCGAGCTGGCTCGCGTCGACGCGCTCATCCACGACCACGTCCTGTCGACTTTCGTCGCGGTGGGCGCCGACCGCAACGATCCGCGCGTCGCGAAGCAGGCGGCCGCCGCGTTGGTGGCGCTCGACGGCGTGAGCGACGACTCGACGTTCGCCGGGGTGGCGGTCATCGACGGGCCGGAGGTGGTCGCCCGCCTGCGTGCCGTGATCTCGGGTGTCGACGGCGACTGCCCAGTCGAGGTCGAGGTCTCCGACGACGCGACGGCGTGCCCGACGAATGTGGTCGCCGCGCTGGCCGAGGCTGCTGCCGAAGCCGTCCGGAATGTCTCCGCCCACGCAGGAGCGGACGCGCAGCGCGCCGTCTTCATCGGCGTCGGGCCGGAACTGGTTCAACTCATCGTGACCGACGACGGCGTCGGCTTCGATCCGGACGAGGTCCCGCATGATCGCCTCGGGCTGGCGCTGAGCATTCGCCAACGCGTCGGCGGACTGCCGGGCGGTGAGGCCGCGGTGATCAGTGGCCCGGGCGAGGGATGCACAGTCCGGCTGCGCTGGACTCCGAGCGACGGCGGAATCGATTGATGGCCGTCGAGCGCAGCGCCGTCTCGAGCGACATCGCACGGATTCTGGGCCTCCGCAGCGCCGCAGGCGCCGTCGTGGGATGCGCGGCCTGGTTTGCGTTCTTGATTCTCGGGATGGGCAGCGGCGGGGTCACCGATCCGGTGTTCTACGTGATCGGGTTCGCGGCGCTCGGGGCGGGATGGGCGCTGATTCTGCGGTCGTCCGGCGATCCGATGCGGACGGACCACGCGATCCTGGCCGGACTCACCGGGTCCATCGCGAGCGGCCTTGCGGTCTTCGCCGCGGACGATGTCGACCGCGCGACGCTCCTGGCGCTCGGCGCCGCTCCCGCCGTCACCTTCGCGTTGATGGCGGTGCGCGGACGCAGCGGCATCGCGTGGGTGACGGCGCTGCTCAGCACGGTGACGGTCACGGCGGTGTCGATCGTGATGGATGCCGACCTCGCGGTGACCGTCCAGACCCTGGTTCCGGGAACTCTCGGCGTCCTCGCGATCGCGACCTTCTTTGCGAAGCTGGTGCGGCCGCGCGCGCAGCAGATCGGTGCGTTGCGGCGCATGGGGGAGCGCAACAGCGAGGCCGAGCAGGTGCGGTTGATGCGCGACGACCGCGTGACCCGCCTGCATGCTCAGGTGCGACCGCTGCTGGAGTACATCGCGTCCGGTGCCGCGCTGACCGACGAGCAGGTGGAGACCTGCCTGCTGGTGGAGGCCGGCCTGCGCGACCGGATCCGTGCGCCGGGCCTGGATGCGCCCGAGGTCACCGAGGCCGCCTGGGACGCCCGGGCGAGGGGGGTGCGGGTGGTGCTCCTGGACGACCGCGAGAATCGCGGTCGCTGCGGTGAGTCGGTGCTGCTGGCGAAGGTGCGCGACGCCGCCGTCGGCGCCCTGGTCGGGGCGCAGCCGGGGAGTCGCGTGACTGTGCGACTGATGCCCGAACGGCGCGACGTCTTCGGCACCATCTCGGTCGCCGAGGGCGGGCACGCTCGCCGGATCGATTTCTCCGCAGCAGCTTTGGCCGCAGAACCCGAGTGAGTGAGGGCGGCGCGGGCGTTGTTGTCGCAGGTCCGCCGCGTTTGGCGTCGGCGAATCGATTTTGCGACGGGTTCGGAACTGGCCTACACTAGAGCGGTTGCCTGCGGCGCGTGCGCCGCAAGTCGGCAGGCGAACCCACCGGGACCCACTCCGAATTTCGGGGAAAGTCCAGGCAGGCGTCTGTTTCGGCGGTGACAGACCGTGTGCGTCGGGTCGGAAATCCGGCGGACATAAGTATCCAGGTCAAGGAGACTACGCAGTGATTCAGCAAGAATCGCGGGTGCGCGTCGCCGATAACACCGGTGCAAAGGAAATCCTCTGCATCCGTGTCCTCGGTGGTTCGTCGCGCCGCTACGCCGGCGTGGGCGACGTCATCGTCGCCACCGTGAAGGACGCCGTTCCCGGCGGAAACATCAAGAAGGGCGAGATCGTCAAGGCGGTCATCGTGCGCACCGTCAAGGAGCGCCGTCGCCCGGACGGCTCGTACATCAAGTTCGATGAGAATGCCGCCGTCATCCTCAAGAACGAGAGCGACCCCCGCGGTACCCGCATCTTCGGACCGGTCAGCCGTGAGCTGCGCGACAAGCGCTTCATGAAGATCGTTTCGCTCGCACCGGAGGTGATCTGACACATGAAGATCCATAAGGGTGACACTGTCATCGTTACCGCGGGTAAGGACAAGGGTGCCAAGGGCAAGGTCATCGAGACCTACCCGCAGCGCGAGCGCGTGCTCGTCGAGGGCGTCAACCGCATCAAGAAGCACACCAGCGCCTCGGCCAACGAGCGCGGCGCAGAGTCCGGCGGAATCGTGACGCAGGAGGCTCCGATCCACGTCTCGAACGTGATGATCGTCGACGCCGAGGGCAACCCGACCCGCATCGGCTACCGCCGCGACGAGGAGACCGGAAAGAACGTCCGCATCTCCCGCAAGACCGGGAAGGACATCTGACATGACCACTTCTGAGAAGGTCCAGCCCCGCCTCAAGGCCAAGTACCGCGAGGAGATCAAGGGCAAGCTGAACGAAGAGTTCAACTACGCCAACGTCATGCAGATCCCCGGCGTCGTCAAGGTCGTCGTCAACATGGGTGTCGGCGACGCTGCGCGCGACGCCAAGCTGATCAACGGTGCGGTCGCCGACCTGGCGCTCATCACCGGTCAGGCTCCGGAGATCCGCCGTGCACGCAAGTCCATCGCACAGTTCAAGCTGCGCGAGGGCATGCCGATCGGTGCGCGCGTCACCCTGCGTGGCGACCGCATGTGGGAGTTCCTCGATCGCCTCGTGTCGATCGCCCTCCCGCGTATCCGCGACTTCCGCGGCCTGAGCGACACTCAGTTCGACGGCAACGGAAACTACACGTTCGGTCTGAACGAGCAGTCGATGTTCCATGAGATCAACGTCGATTCGATCGACCGCCCGCGCGGTATGGACATCACGGTCGTCACCACGGCCACCAACGACGACGAAGGTCGTGCGCTGCTCCGCGCTCTGGGCTTCCCGTTCAAGAGCAACGACGCTAAGGACAACTGACATGGCAAAGAAGGCTCTGGTCAACAAGGCCAACAAGAAGCCCAAGTTCGCCGTGCGAGGCTACACGCGCTGCAACAAGTGCGGTCGCCCGCACTCGGTGTACCGCAAGTTCGGCCTCTGCCGCGTGTGCTTCCGCGACATGGCACACGCCGGCGAGCTGCCGGGCGTGCAGAAGTCCAGCTGGTGACTTCACGCCGATAGGCATCTGAGCGCAGGCCCCGAATCCGTCACGGATTCGGGGCCTGCGCCGTTTGCTGTTCGGGTTCAATGGCGGCCGAATTATCCGCTATGACATGATCCGAAGCATGTGTTTCTCCGCGACCGCAAGTTTCGTCGGTGCAGGCGTCATTTCCGCCGCGGGCGTCGCCACGCTCGCCCTGGTGCGGGACAAACGGCAGTTGCCGTTCGCATCCCTTCCGCTTCTGTTCGGATTGCACCAGGCGCTCGAGGGGTGGACCTGGCTGGAGCTCGGCGACCGCGAGGGCGCCACGCTCTCCGGACCCGGCGTCCACATGTGGGTGATGTTCGCCTGGGCGATCCTGCCGATCCTCGTCCCCTGGTCGGTGTGGCTGATGGAGAAGGATGAGCGTCGTCGGCGCTGGCCGGTGGCGCCGATGGTGGTCGGCGGCATCCTCGCCGTGTACATGCTGTACCTGTCGGTTCAGTCGGAAATCGGGGTGAAGGTGGTCGACCACAGCCTCGACTACGAGCTCGGCGTCCCGTTCAGCGCCGCGCTGCTGGCCGTGCCCTATGTGTTCGCGACCTGCATCGCGCCCGCGATGAGCACCTTCCGGTTCGTGATCGCGATGGGTGTCGGAAACTTCATCGCGATGACGGCCGCCGCGATCATGAACATCTCCGGCTACTCGTCGATCTGGTGCACGTTCGCGGCGTTCCTCAGCCTCATCGTCTTCGCTCACTTCGTCGACCAGAAGTGGAAGCGCGTCGAGAAGGACGAACCCGTACCGGTTGGATGATCGACGTAAATGAATCCCCGATCGGCCGCATTTCGGCCGAATCGCCGGAGTACTCGACGTATCGGGGATTCATTTACGATGTGCGACGGCCGCGGACCAGGTACACGACCGGCAGCACACCGGCGGTGTTCAGCAGGCTGAGTCCAAGCGACCACAGCCGCCTGGAACCGTTGATCTCGGAGTCGTCGCGCGAGCGGAGATCGGAGACCGCCCAGAATCGGAGTCCGGCGTCGACCGCGGCGAGGACGATGAGCCCGGTGCGTGCCGTGGGCGGCAGATCCTTGAACTTGATGGCCATGGCGTCCAGTTTGTCAGAGTGAAGGAGAACTGATGCTCGTCTCAACCGTCTCGGCGAGTTTCGACGACGCCGCCTCCGCGGTGAACTTCGGCGGCGAGATGCTGGGGATCGTCGCCTTCGCGGCGTCCGGCGCCCTGCTCGCCGT
>NZ_JAAYXO010000258.1 GCF_012515855.1 Gordonia sp. (in: high G+C Gram-positive bacteria) | reverse complement strand
GATCCTGCGCCCCATCACCGAACTGGGAATGGTGCGCAGTGTCGAAGTGTCTGCTGATGGCCACGCGGCGGTCGCTATTGCGCTCACGATCGTGGGGTGTCCCGCGGCGCACCGCATTGAGCGTGAAGTGCGGGCCGCGACAGCGGCAACCGAAGGCATCACCTGCGTCACTCTCGATGTCGGGGTCATGACTCCTGAGCAGCGGCGCGAGTTCATAAAGCTGGTGCGCGGCGGCAAGCCCGCACGGGCGCCACAGTTCGGTCCAGACTCGCTCACGCGCGTCATTGCGGTCACCAGCGGCAAGGGAGGCGTCGGGAAGTCAAGCGTCACAGTGAATCTCGCGGTGGCATTAGCCGAGCGCGGTCTCTCTGTCGGGCTGGTCGACGCCGATGTGTTCGGGTTTTCCGTTCCTGCGCTGATGGGTCTTGCCAGTGACGGTGCAGTCGAGCAGCCCACCAGACTCGACGAGATGATTGTTCCCCCGGTTGCTCACGGGGTAAAGGTGATTTCAATCGGCATGTTCTTGGGCGATGCCGACCCCCGCAGCACCGCTGTGTCTTGGCGTGGGCCGATGCTCCATCGCACGATTGAGCAGTTTCTGCGCGACGTCTGGTTCGGGGACCTCGACATCCTCCTCCTCGATCTCCCCCCGGGTACGGGCGATATTGCGATCAGCGTCGGTCAGTTACTCCCTCAGGCGGAGGTGATCGTGGTGACCACACCGCAACCAGCAGCCGCTGACGTGGCGGTGCGGAGCGCGCTTGTGGCTCGGCAAACCGGCCAGCGAGTCATTGGGGTGATTGAGAATATGGCTGGCCTCGTGCAGCCAGACGGGAGTGTGCTCGAGCTGTTTGGTTCCGGTGGCGGCGTCGCCGTTGCCGAACGGCTGTCCGCGCTGCACGACGATGATGAGCATGCATCCCAGGCGGTCACTCACGAGAACGACGAGACCGCTCCAGTCGAAACCACAATCGGCAACGGTGGTGGCACGAACACCGTCACCCGTGATGCTGCGGTGCCGCTGCTCGGCAGTGCGCCCCTCAGCCCGGCGTTTCGAGAGGCGGGTGACGTCGGTATTCCGGCGGTGCTCCGCCCGGAGGCTGATCCTGCTGCTCAGGCATTGATCGCAATCGCCGATCGCCTCGTTACCAGACCGGTCAGCCTCGTCGGCACCAGTCTCCCTGTGTCTCCTCGTTAGCGTCGCGCTGTCGTCTACACCTCGTTAGCGTCGCGCTGGCGGTTACACCGGTTCAGGTTTGCCGAACGCAAACCCCTGGAAGCGGTCGGCACCCATGCTGCGCAGCCGCTGGAACTGGGCTTCGTTCTCGACCCCTTCTGCGACGGTGGACAACCCCATGATGTGCGCGAGCTTCACAATGCCTTGCACAAACTTCATCTGCCCATCGTCGTGTTCAAGCGCCGCAATAAATGATCGATCGATCTTTACCTCGTGCACTGGCAGACGCTGCAGGTAGCTGAGCGACGAAAATCCGGTACCGAAATCGTCGAGAGAGATCTTCACGCCAAGTTCGCGCAATTGCTCAAGCTGCGCGATGGAGCGGTCAATATCAACGTGGAGCAGCGTCTCGGTGACCTCGATGCAGAGCATGCTCGGCCGCAGCCCATACTTCAGCAGAGCGGCTTTCACCTTGTCAACGAAGGTTCCCACCCGAAGCTGGTACTCGCTCACATTGATCGACAGCGGCACGTCAATGAGATGCGGATTTGATTTTCGTTCTGCGAGAGTGCGGCATGCCTCTTCGACGACCCAGTCACCAATTTCGAGAATCAAGCCGCTCTGTTCAGCCAACGGG
>NZ_JAAYXO010000257.1 GCF_012515855.1 Gordonia sp. (in: high G+C Gram-positive bacteria) | reverse complement strand
CGCGCAGGCCGCCGCGGGAATGAGGATCAGGGACTTCAGCTTCATGAGAGGTCACCTTACAGACCGGACCGGACCGGCCGGTGGCCGTGCGGCGACGCGGGGCGGCCGTCGTCGACGGGTACTTTCCATACCCGAAAGTAGGGTACTAAATACCCTGGTCACAGCCGCTTGGTATAGTGGTAGAGCCTTACGGCGCCGCAACGTACAGCTTTCTGGGCGGTGAACACCTCCTAAGGTCGGACTCTTGTTGTCGATCCGCTCGCTCATCGTGCGCCACCCGCGCCGCTCTGCGATTTCACCGTTCCACGGACCTGTTGTGCGTCGCGTCGTTGATTGAAATCTATGGAGATACGGAACGTGGAGGTCGATATGACACGAGTGGCGATCATCGGAGCCGGACCGAGCGGAATGGCCATGCTGCGCGCCTTCGAGGCTGCGCGCGCCGCCGGCGCCGAGGTCCCGGAGCTGGTCTGCTACGAGAAGCAGACCGACTGGGGCGGTCAGTGGAACTACAGCTGGCGGACCGGACTGGACCAGTACGGCGAGCCGGTGCATTCGAGCATGTACCGCAATCTGTGGTCGAACGGCCCCAAGGAGGGTCTGGAGTTCGCCGACTACACCTTCGACGAGCACTTCGGCCGGCCGATCTCCTCGTACCCGCCGCGCGAGGTTCTGTGGGACTACATCGCCGGCCGGGTGGAGAAGAGCGATGTGCGCAAGTACGTGCGCTTTGAGACCGCGGTGCGCTGGGTGCGCTACAACGAGGAGACGCAGGACTTCATCGTCGTCAGCCAGCATCTGCCGACCGGCGCGGACTCCGTCGAGACCTTCGACTACGTCGTCGTCGCCAGCGGACACTTCTCGTTCCCGAACTTCCCGGAGTTCGCCGGCATCGAGACCTTCCCGGGTCTGGTCACCCACGCCCACGACTTCCGCGGGGCCGAGGGCCTCAAGGACAAGGACGTGCTGGTGATCGGCTCGAGCTATTCGGCCGAGGACATCGGCAGCCAGGCCTACAAGATGGGCGCCGAGTCGGTCACCGCCAGCTACCGCAGCGCGCCGATGGGCTATGACTGGCCGGACGGCTTCAGCGAGCGGCCGTGCGTGCAGCGCTTCGACGGCAACACGGTGCACTTCGCCGACGGCTCCACCAAGGACGTCGACGCGGTCATCATGTGCACCGGCTATCTGCACAAGTACCCGTTCCTGCCGGACGATCTGGGCCTGGTCTCGCCGAACAACGTCTACCCGGAGGGCTTGTACCGGGGAGTGGTGTGGGACCGCAATCCGCGCCTGTTCTACGTCGGCGCGCAGGACCAGTGGTTCACCTTCAACATGTTCGACGCACAGGCCTGGTACGTGCGGGATCTGATCCTGGGCCGCATCCAGATGCCGGAGCGGGACGAGCGCGCGGCGTCGATGGCCGAGTGGAAGCAGCGCTTCGAGGCGATCGGCGGCGCCGCCGACGAGATCCGCTTCCAGGGCGAATACGTCAAGGATCTGATCGCGCAGACCGACTACCCGAGCTTCGACGTCGACGGCGTCGTCGAGATCTTCCTGGCCTGGAAGCAGGACAAGGCCGGCGACATCATGGGCTACCGCGACTACACCTACAAGTCGGTGATGACCGGGACGCACAGCGTCAAGCACCACACCCCGTGGGTGGAGGAGCTCGACGACAGCCTCGAGCGGTACCTGCACGCGACCGTCTGACGGTTCGGCGTCTCCGCGGTAGCGCGCTGTCGATAGTCGACACTGATCTACCGCGGAAAGCACAGCGACGACGAACGGCCCGCCACTCTTCGAAGAGTGGCGGGCCGTTCGTCGTTCGATCAGCAGATCAGATCAGATGATCAGCAATCGTAGTAGAGCTGGAACTCGTAGGGGTGCGGGCGGACCTGCACCGGCTCGATCTCGTTGTCCCGCTTGTAGCTGATCCAGG
>NZ_JAAYXO010000043.1 GCF_012515855.1 Gordonia sp. (in: high G+C Gram-positive bacteria) | reverse complement strand
TGTCGGAAGCGGAGCTCGATCGTCGCCTCGACGTGCTGAAGATGGCGAACGTCGACCGCGAGCGCTGATTCTTTGGACAACTTCGGCGACTTTCCGGTTCACAGGAACCGGAAAGTCGCCGAAGTTGTATCGGAATCTTCTAGCGCTCCTTGGAGCGGATACGGATGCCGCTCAGGGGGATGCTGACGCTGCCGCCGGGGTCGGTGAAGAAGTCGTTGCCCTTGTCGTCCACCACGATGAAGGCGGGGAAGTTCTCGACCTCGATCTTCCAGACCGCTTCCATGCCCAGCTCGGGGTACTCGATGACTTCCTGGCTCTTGATGCAGTCGAGCGCCAGTCGTGCCGCCGGGCCGCCGATGGAGCCGAGGTAGAAGCCGCCGTGCGCGTCGCAGGCCTGGGTGACCTGCTTGGAGCGGTTGCCCTTGGCGAGCATCACCATGGAACCGCCCGCGGCCTGGAACTGCTCCACGTAGCTGTCCATGCGGCCCGCGGTGGTGGGGCCGAACGAACCCGACGCCATGCCCTCCGGGGTCTTGGCCGGTCCGGCGTAGTACACGGGGTGGTTCTTCAGGTACTCCGGCATCGGCTCGCCGGCGTCCAGGCGCTCCTTGATCTTGGCGTGCGCGATGTCGCGGGCCACCACCAGCGGGCCGGTCAGCGACAGGCGGGTCTTGACCGGGTGCTTGGAGAGCTCGGCGAGGATCTCGTCCATCGGGCGGTTGAGGTCGATCGCGACGACCTCGCCGCCTGCGATGTCCTCGGCCACGCCCGCGTCCGGCATGTACTGCGCGGGGTCGGTCTCGAGCTGCTCCAGGAAGACGCCGTCGGCGGTGATCTTGCCGAGCGCCTGGCGGTCGGCCGAGCACGAGACGGCGATGGCCACCGGGCACGAGGCGCCGTGGCGGGGCAGTCGGACCACGCGGACGTCGTGGCAGAAGTACTTGCCGCCGAACTGTGCGCCGATGCCGAACGACTGCGTGAGCTTGAAGACCTCTTCTTCGAGCTCGGTGTCGCGGAAGCCGTTGGCGGCCATCGACCCCTCGGTCGGCAGGTTGTCGAGGTAGTGCGCCGAGGCGTACTTGGCGGTCTTGAGGGCGAACTCGGCCGACGTGCCGCCGATGACCACCGCGAGGTGGTAGGGCGGGCAGGCTGCGGTGCCGAGCGAGCGGATCTTCTCGTCGAGGAACTCCAGCATGCGCTTGGGGTTCAGGATGGCCTTGGTCTCCTGGAACAGGAACGACTTGTTGGCGGAGCCGCCGCCCTTGGCCATGAAGAGGAACTTGTACTCGGGACCCTTGGGCCCCTGCTCGGTCGCGTAGATCTCCACCTGGGCCGGCAGGTTGGTGCCGGTGTTCTTCTCGTCGTAGGTGGTCAGCGGCGCCAGCTGCGAGTAGCGCAGGTTGAGCTTGGTGTACGCGTCGTACACGCCGCGGCTGATGTGCTCGGCGTCGTCGATGCCGGTCAGCACGCCTTCGGCCTTCTTGCCCATCACGATCGCGGTGCCGGTGTCCTGGCACATCGGCAGCACGCCGCCCGCGGAGATGTTGACGTTCTTGAGGAGGTCGAGCGCAACGAAGCGGTCGTTGCCCGAGGCCTCCGGGTCGTCGATGATCTTCCGGAGCTGAGCGAGGTGCGCGGGCCGCAGGTAGTGGCTGATGTCGTGCATCGCCTCTGCGGTCAGGGTGCGGATCGCTTCCGGACTCACCTTGAGGAAGGTCTGGCCGTCGACCTCGATGGTCGAGACGCCTTCGGTCGTGATGAGGCGGTAGGGGGTGTCGTCTTCACCGATCGGGAGGAGGTCGGAGTAGAGGAATTCGGGGGCTGAAGCTGATTCACTCACGGCTGTCATGATAACGCTCGCGCTAAGCGCGCTTGCCTGCCGTCGTCTCCGCGTGATCCTTGTCTCTGGCGGCGCATGCGGGAAGTCTGTAGGACGGAAGGCAGCGGTCACGCGCTCACGACTTCAATTCGGAACCAGCAGGAGACGACATGACGCAGGTCCCCACCATTACTCTCAACAACGGCGTCGCGATGCCACAGCTCGGATTCGGCGTCTTCCAGGTGCCGGACGACGGCGCGCAGGTGGCCGTCGAGGCCGCGCTGGAGTGCGGATATCGCAGCATCGACACCGCGATGATCTACGGCAATGAGACCGGCGTCGGACGCGCCCTCGCCGCGTCGGGAGTCGCGCGCGACGACCTGTTCATCACCACCAAACTCTGGATCTCCGATTTCGGGCCGGGCAAGGCGGAGGCGGCGCTCGACGCCAGCCTGGAGCGGCTCGACCTCGACTACGTCGACCTGTACCTGATCCACTGGCCCGCCCCGGCCACCGACGACTACCTCGACACATGGGCCCAGTTCAGTGAACTCGACACGGCCAAGACGCGCTCGGTAGGCGTCTCGAACTTCCTGCCGGAGCATCTCGATCGGGTCGTCGCGCTCGGTGGGAAGGTCCCGGCGGTCAACCAGATCGAGCTTCACCCGGCGTTTCAGAATCGGGCGTCGGTCGAGGCCGATCGCCGGTACGGCATCGCGACCGAGGCCTGGAGTCCGCTGGCGCAGGGTCGTGCGCTGACCGCCCCGGCGGTCGTCGAGGCGGCGGAGCGGCACGGTGTCTCGCCCGCTCAGGTGGTGCTGCGCTGGCATGTCCAGAACGGGACCATCGTGATCCCGAAGTCGGTGACCCCGTCGCGCATCGCGTCGAACTTCGACCTCTTCGGTTTCGAGCTGTCGGCCGCGGAGATGGATGCCGTCACCGCACTCGAGGCCGATGGTCGGATCGGTATGAACCCGGCGACCTTCAACGGCAAACGCAGTTAGTGCTAGTGCTGGTGTAGGTCGATGTGGTCGGCGGGAGCTCGCCGCCGACCACCGTCGGTCTTCAGGAAGGCTGCGGAGGCCTCGTAGCCTCGATCGATGAGTTCGTCGGCACGGGAGAAGTCCAGCGGGCCCACCTCCAGCGGACACGGCGGCGGGAGGACGATCAGTTCGGCGGCGCCGGTGTACTCGCGGATGTCGCGGACCAGTCGCTTGTGGATCAGCAGCGTCATCGTGTGCAGCAGCGTGCCGGTGATGCTGGTCGGCGGTTCGACGAGGGCACACGGGTACCCCGACGGCAGCACATAGATGGTGTCGGCGCCCGCTTCGACGGCGTTCGATATCGCGGTGTTGTCGGCGATGCCGCCGTCGATCAGCAGGCGGCCGTCCCACTCGACCGCGGGCAGCAGACCCGGGATCGCGGAACTGGCGATGATCGCGTCGGCCGCCGGACCGGAGCGGATGTCGACTTCGTTGCCGGTCAGCAGGTCGGTCGCCACCACCGTGAGGGGGATGAGGGCGTCTTCGATCCGCTCGAGGGTGAGGTGTCGCTTGGTCAGGAGTCGCAGGCCCTGGTCGCCGAAGAGTGCGGCCTGGTGTCCGCGGAGGACACTGACGATGCGGCGCGGGCTGGGCGGAAAGAGCTGCCAGGTGTGCAGGCCACGCCAGATCTCGCCGAGGTCGTCCACCACGTCGGGCCGCAAGCCGCGGCCCGCGATGTAGCCGGCGTTCAGCGCGCCGACGGAGGTGCCCACCAGGAAGTCCGGCTCCACCTCGCGTTCCATCAGCGCACGCAGCATTCCGACCTGCAGGGCGCCGAGATTGGCTCCACCGGAAAGGACAAAGGCCACTGTCATGACGTCACCTCCTGTCTTCACGATAGGACGGGTGGTGTCGCGACGGCATCGAGGCCGTGCCGTTCAGGATCGGGCGGGGAGCCCGACGTCGCGCCGATGATGCTCCAGATCGTGCACCGCGTAGATGCCGAGCGTCTCGATGGTGAAGGGAGAACCGTTGCCGCGCATGCCTTGCCGCGACCACGCGTCGTCGCCGACCAACCGGTACAGCTCGGCGAATCCGGCGGTCGCGGCCTCGAGTTGATCGCCGACGTGCTCGGGATTCTGCGCGTTGTAGGTGGCCTCGTTCTCGGCCTCGTTCTGATCCCAGTCGGGGAAGGTGACCGGCTGGGCGCGAAGCATCATCTCCAAGCGTTCGGTCATCACCGCATTCACGTCGCGGACATGGCAGGCGTACTCCAGGGGCGACCACGTGGACGGGTTCGGCCGCACCCGCACGTCCGGACGGGCCAGGACTGCGCGCCATCCGTCGGCGGTCGCTGCGATCCGGGAGACGATCTCCGCGCGCCGAAACTCGGCCGGATCGAAACCGCATTCTTCGCACTGCAGCTGGATGACCCAGGTCCAATCCTTGGTATCCGGCTCGATAGTCATGTTCCCAGCCTAGTTCCACGTCGTGGACGACCGGTCGTGGGACGAGGATGTGCGCCTGATCAAGGCAAGAAAGTGCGGTTCCGTGTCGGGCGTAGAGATGAACGAGGTAGGGGAATGGGAACCGGGCGGCGGTCGATGTGACGACGTAGCCTCGAAAGGGTGAGCACACGCGCGGGAATCGTCGTCACCGGAACCGAAGTCCTGAGTGGACGGATCGCCGACCGTAACGGTCCGTGGGTCGCCGATCAGCTGTTGCAACTCGGCGTCGACGTCGCACACATCACCATCTGCGGCGACCGCCCCGCCGACCTCGCGGCGCAATTGCAGTTCCTCGCCGACCAGCGCGTCGACCTGATCATCACAACCGGTGGCCTCGGTCCCACCGCCGACGATCTCACGGTCGCTGCGGTCGGCGAGTTCACCGGCCGTGCCCTGCATCCGGACCTCGAGATTCGGACGGTGATCGAATCGGTGATCCGCAACTGGCGCAAGTACCACGACGACCTGCCGCCATCGGTGGTCGCCGCGATCGACAAGCAGGCATTGATTCCCGAAGGCGCGCAGGCGATTCCGCCGACGGGAACGGCTCCCGGCGTCGCCGTTCCAGCGACTGACGGCATGCCGGCGATACTGGTGCTGCCCGGCCCGCCACACGAGGTGCAGACGATGTGGCCCGCGGCGATCAGCTCCGACGCGGTCGTTGCCGCGATCGCCGGACGCGGCGTCTACGACCAGCGCACCCTTCGCGCCTACGGACTGTCGGAGGCCGATCTGGCGGTCTCGCTGCGCGCTGCGGAGAAGTCCATCGACGGCTTCGACGAGCTGGAGATCACCACCTGCATGAGCGGCGGCGAACTCGAGATCGTCACCCGCTTCGACGTCGCCGCGACGCCCGCCTACCGCTCGCTGGAGCAGGCGATCCTGGCGAGCCACGGCGATCGCGTCTACTCCACCGACGGCGCGACCATCGACGCCGTTCTCGCCGAGCTGCTCGGCGATCGCACCATCGGCACCGCGGAGTCGTGCACCGGCGGGATGGTGGCGGCGGCGCTCACCGACCGGCCGGGGTCGTCGTCGTACATGCTCGGCGGCATCGTCTCGTACGCCAATGAGGTGAAATCCGGAGTGCTCGGCGTGCCCTCCGAGTTGATCGAGGAACTCGGTGCCGTCAGCGAGCCGGTGGCCAAGGCGATGGCCGAGGGCGCGCGACACGTGCTCGGCGCCGACATCGCGGTCTCGACCACTGGGATCGCCGGTCCGGGCGGTGCTCGTCCCGGGAAGCCGGTGGGCACCGTGTGCTTCGGGCTGGCGATCGACGGCCGCGACACCGTGACCACCACTCGGACGCTGCCCGGCGACCGTGCGACCGTCCGACGCCTGGCGACGTCGACGGCGCTGCACATGGTGGAACGGGCGCTGCGGGGAGCGGTCTGAGGGATCCGCGGAACTCGCCGTCAGAAGCTGGATTCAGAATCCAGCTTCTGACGGCGAACTACGCGGATCTGGAGGCGCCGGTCAGACCGGCTTCTTCTCCACTGCGCTGGTGGATTTGAGCACGCACCCGGCGGGCGGGACGTCGTCCTTGGGGAACATCGTCGCGACGGCGACGGCGAAGCGGCGGGCCCGCTCGATGTAACCGGCGTCGGTGTAGTGGACGCCGTCTTTGAACCACTCCTGCTTGGCCTCGTCGGCCCAGTCGTAGACGCGCAGGTTGGGGTAGCGCTTGCAGGCGCGGACCAGGGCGCGGTTGAAACGCTGCATCGCCCGGTTGTTGTAGGCGGGGTTCTGGTTGAGGGAGTTGGTGATGACGGTGGGCCACAGGACTGGCTCGCCCTTCAACGGCTCCAGCAACCGATCGATGCGCATGTCGAGGGGACCGGGCCCGCCGACCTCCATGTTGGCGGTGTCGTTGATACCCATCGCCATCACCCAGCAGCCGCTGGCGCCGCGCTGGATGTCGGCCAGGATGGAATCGTGCGCGTTGGGCTCGCCGTCGACTTCCTCGATGCTCGAACGGCCGCCGACGACGTCGGAGATGTACTTCTTCACACCGACCGACGCGTAGCGGCCGGACAGACGCAGGGCCGCATTCGGCTGCAGCTCGGCGGCGTTCATACCGATCGACGTCGAGTCGCCGACGTGAATCAGCGTGGTGCAGCTGGTACGACGCTGGGAGGCCGGGAGCATCGGTCCGACCACCGCGGGCTTGGGGCCCTCGTCGATGTCTTCGATGCCGCTGTCGTCGAGTCCGCTGGTGTCGCCGGCCAGGGCGCTGATCACCGGCAGGTTCGGATTCAGGCGGGCGACGCCGACCATCGTGGCCAGGGCCACGCCGATCACGACGACCATGGTGAGGACGGCGCGTGCGGGCGAACGCCGCGCCGACTCGGTTTCCGCCTCGGGGGCGGAGTCGGCGGGCTCGGGAGCCGGAGGCAGGTCGACGGCAGACGTGACCGGCTCGACGGCCGACGGCTCGGCGGTGGGCTCGGTGTCGGGAACGGCCGAGTAGGCCAGCGTCACGGGTTGCTCGACCGGCTCGGGCTTCTCCTCGACGTCGGCGGGGGACTCGTCGGCCTCGACTGCCTCCTCGGCATCGACCGGGACGGTGATGGCCGCGAAACTGCGTGTCGGCGCCTCGCTGGGAGGGGTGTGGACGGGCTGCTCGGCGGCGGAGGTCTCGGTGTCGGGTGCGTCGGTGTCGGAGGTCTCGTCCGCTGCGTCGATGTCAATTGCGTCGACGTCGGACTCATCCGGCGGCGGAGTGAGGTCGACTTCCTGCTCTTCGACCGGCGGCCAGGTGACGTTGACCGCCTCTTCGACCAGCGGTGCCGGTTCCAGCGACGACGGGACCGCGGCGTCCCACGCGGTGGCGGTCGGCACCGGTTCCGCTTCAGCCTCGACCGGAGCGGGTTCGGCGGCGGGAGCTTCGACCGCCGGCTCGGATGCGGGAGCGGTGCTGGTGGCACCGCCCTGCACCTTGGCGAGCAGGCGGTTGAGCCCGCTGGTGATGGCGGCGAACAGCGACGCGAGCGCTGCGATCAGTTGGGCGAGCAACTTTTCCTCCGCGGGTCGGGGAGTGGTGAAGGCCTTCTTGAAGCCGTAGCGGCGGATCGGATCCTCGACATAGCGCCACGACAAGGTTGCGAGGAGCAGGGTCCCGACCACCACGATCGCCGCGCTGGCCAGTTTCGACTCCGACCGCAAAGTGGCGGGCAGGAAGGCGACCAGCGGCATGTGCCAGAGGTAGATGCCGTACGACCGTTCGCCGATCCAGCGCATCGGTTGAACGCTGAGCAGCTTCGCGGCCAGAGTCGCCGGGGTCACGGCAGCCACCAGGACGGCCATGGTGGCGAAGGTCAGGGCCAGCAGCCCCCAGGTGTAGAGGTCGGGAGAGGTGCCGGGCATCGACATGCTGAGGTAGACGATGCCTGCGATGCCCGCAAGACCGAGCGCGTCGATGAAGGCGCGGCCGTTCTCGGAGACCTTGTGTTTGCGCGCGGGCCACCAGAAGGCGAGGGCGGCACCGAGCAGCAGGCCGCCTGCGCGGGTGTCGGTGCCCTCATAGGCGCGGGTGTTGTCGAACCCGACGAGGGCCACCTCGGACAGCAGCCAGAACGACCCGATCGACAGCAGGACGATGAACCCGGTGATCAGCATGCGTCGTCGCAGGATCAGGAACATCAGTGCCAGGAGCAGCGGCCACACGATGTAGAACTGCTCTTCGATCGACAGCGACCACATGTGGCTGAGCGGGCTGGGACCCTCGAACCTGCCGAAGTACGACTGGTCGGTGCCGATCATGTACCAGTTGTTGACGTAGAACAGCGCGGTCAGCGCCTCCCACGAGTACTCGCCCAACTTCTGCGGCACGACGATCGCAGCGGTGCCGAGCGTGGCGATCAACATCAGAATGACCGCGGGCATCAGGCGCCGGAACCGGCGGATCCAGAAGGTGTTCAGTCCGAGATTGCCGTGCTTCTCGTGCGACGAGATCAGCAGCGAGGTGATCAGGTAGCCGCTCAGGGTGAAGAACACCCCGACGCCCATCAGTCCACCGGAGAAGCCGGGAACCGACAAATGGTAGAGAAGGACCAGCGTGACCGCGAGCGCGCGGATTCCGTCGAGCCCCGGAAGATACGACGAGGCATTGTGAATCGGGCGAGGCATCCGCCGGTCGCACCCCCTGTAACGCAGTACTGAACAAGTCGTGGCACCGCCCCCGGCCGATCTGCCACCTCAGCGGTGGCGATCGACGGCAGGCACCAGCGCTCAATGGTAGGCCCGCTATCACGGAAACGGTGCATTCGATCGGTTGAACGTGGGAGCGTCCAGGCACTTTGCGGAGTGACAATCCTCACTCTGGTCCCGCGGTAACGCGGATGCGTCACACGTCGACGGGCCGTGCCCTACTTCGGGAACGCGGCGGCCAGCGCGGCCGCGAACAGCTTGTTTCGGGCGACCAGCCCGGCTTCGGAGTAGTGGATGCCGTCGGAGTACCAGCCGGGCTGGGCGTCCTTGGCGAAGTCGTACACCTGCAGGTTCGGGTAGCGGGCCGCCGCGCGCTTCAACGCGTCGTTGAACGCGACCATGTTCTTCGACGCGTAGGCGGCGTTGCTGGGGTTGCCGGTCATCACCGTCGGCCACAACACCTGCTGGCCGGTCAGCTTCGCCATGACGCGGTCGATCCGTTCGTCGGCGCCGACGGAACTGCCCACCGCGATGTTGGCGGCGTCGTTGACGCCCATTGAGATCACCCAGCACCCGCGGTTGCCCTCGGCCTGCTTGGCGGTGATGGCGTCGACCGCGTTGGGCTCGCCGTTCACCTTCTCGACGATCGATCGGCCGCCGAGCGCGTCCAGGACCACCTTCTTGACGCCGACGCTCTGGTACTGCGGCGTCAGGCGGTCGGCGGCCGTGGAGATGTTTGCGCCGTCGATGCCCACCGAAGTCGAGTCGCCGATGTGGACCACGCTCTGGCAGGTCGTCTGTCGCCCGGCGGGGGCGGTGGTCCCGGGTGCCTGTTCGGTTCTCGGGGCGCCGGGGGTGTTAGGGGTGCCGGGGAGGAGGCTGAAGATCGACGGCAGGTCGATGGAGCCGTTCGACGCCTGCGGCAGGTTCTCCAGCAGTGCCTGCGTCGCGACGTCGAGGATCGAGGCCGCGGCGGTCGGGAGCTGGGCGGCGGGGTCCGCCGAGGCCGTGGGTGCGGTCAGTACCCCGATGCTCGCCGCGGCCGCCACGGCGGTCGTGGTCAGGGCGACCCGGCGGAGCTTGGAGCGGGTGTGCGGCATCGGCTGCGAAGTCTCAATAGTCACAATGGACCTATTTCACCTCACTGGTAACAGGTGTCGCAAGGTGTGGCAGTTGCGAATCGGTCACAGTAGGGTCGGCACATGAGGTCGATTCATACGTTCGATGCACAGGTGGCGCGAGCGGTGGTCGCGCTGCCGGTGGGCCTCAAACCCGTCTTCCTGGTCGTGACCCTGCTGGGGAGTCCGACGGTCACCATGGCGATCGGCTTCGGCGTGGTGGTGGCCGCGTACTTCCGTCACAGTCTGCGGATGGCGCTCGCCGGCGGCGGGGTGTGGCTCACCGTCGGGATCAATTCGTTGATCAAGCTCGCGGTGGAACGGGAGCGACCGCTGTCCGATTACGCGCTCGCGATGCCGTTGCGGACCCACAGCTTCCCGAGCGGCCACGCTGCCGGATCGATGGTCGCGTACGGCCTGTTGGCGTATCTCGCCTGGCGGCTGCTGCCGCAACCCTGGAGTGCGATCGTCGTCGTCGCGCTCGGCCTGCTGATCTTCCTCATCGGGGTCTCCCGCGTGTATCTGGGAGCGCATTTCCCCACCGATGTCATCGCCGGCTGGCTCCTGGGAGGTGTCGCCTTGGTGCTCATCATCGTCGTCGTGAAGCCGCTGCAGTGAGAGGCGAGGCCATGAGAGTCGTCGTAGTGCACAACGCGCAGTCCGGATCCGCCCTCCCGATCGCGGATATCCGAGCCAAGTGTGAGGCCGCCGGGATCGAGGTGACCGACGCGGTGGCGGTGGGAAGCGACCTCGAGCGGGACCTGCACCCGCATCTCGCCGACGGGCGCACCATCCTCGCGATCGGCGGCGACGGCACGGTCAGCGCCGTCGCCGGGTTGGTCGCGCACACCGACGCAACGCTGGTTCCCATTCCCGGCGGCACCCTGAACAACTTCACCAAGGACCTCGGGGTCCCGCAGGACATCGACGAAGCGCTGGCGCGCGCGGCGTCGACGTCGGCCCGTCAGGTCGACATCGCGAGCGTGAACGACGTCTACTTCGTCAACAACTCCAGCATCGGCCTCTACTCGACCACCTTGCGCGAACGACAGTCGCTCGAATCGCTGCACGGCAAGTGGTCGTCGGCCGCGATAGCGACGGTCAAAGCCTTCTGGCGGTTCAAGAGCTACCGCGTCGAGGCCGAGGGCATGGAGTTCACGACACCGATCATCTTCGTCGGGAACAACCGCTATCCCGTCGACGGGTTCGACGGCGGCTTCCGTCGCGAGCGACTCGACGAGGGAACCCTGTCGATGTTCGTGGTCGCGGGCAAACGGCGGTGGTCGATGTTCAAACTCGGCCTGCACCTGGTGTTCGTCCGCTCGCTGAAACACGCCAGCGACTTCGAGGATCACTACGGTACCGAGTTCACCATCGAGACCAAGCGAACCTTCGTCTCCGTCTCGCACGACGGAGAGCTCACCTCGCTCGCGACGCCGCTCCGGTATCGGATCCACCCGGGGGTGCTGCGGGTGATCTGAGCTGGGGCGATCTGAGTCGGCTCAACGCCGGTTGTCGGAGTCCAGTCGTCGCAGGGCGGGTTTGTCGATCTTGCCGACGGGGTTCTTCGGGATGTCGTCGAGCTCGATGATCTCGACCGGTTGCTTCACCTTGGCCAACTCCTCTCGGAGCGAGGCCGCGACGTCGTCGGTGGTGGTCCGGGTGCCGGACCGGAACGAGACGTAGGCGATCGGGACTTCTCCCAGGACGTCGTGAGGTCGGCCCACCACGGCGGCCTCGAACACGTCCGCATGGCGATAGATCTGGTTCTCGATCTCCTTCGGATACAGATTCTCGCCGCCGCGGATGATCATGTCCTTGACGCGGTCGACCAACTGCAGACACCCGTCGCCGTCGAACCGCCCGACGTCGCCGGTGCGCAACCAGCCGTCGACGACGGTGTCGGCCGTGGCCTCGGGTCGGTTCAAATACCCGGCCATGACTACTTCGCCCGCGATCAGCACCTCGCCCGTGGCGCCTGCCGGGACGTCCTGCAGCTCCGCGTCGACGATCCGGATGCGTTGGCCGGGGAGCGGCGGTCCGACCGTGCCCGGCTTCCGGAGTCCGTGCACGGGATTGATGGCGGAGGCGGTCGTCGTCTCCGACAGGCCGTATCCCTCGACGATCGGCACGCCGTAGCGGTCTTCGAACCGGCCGATCAGATCCGCTGGCATCGGTGCCGCACCGCAGATTCCGAAGCGCAACGACGAGGTGTCCGGCACGACGTCGTCGGGCAGTGCCGTCAACATCGCGTAGATGGCGGGCACCGCTGAGAAGTAGGTCGGTCGGTGCTTCTCGACGGCGGGGAAGAACGACTCCGCGTTGAAGCGTCCGACGATCGTCGCCTGCCCGCCGGCGCGGAGCGGGGACAGCGTTCCCAGCACCACGCCGTTGGCGTGGAACAGGGGGAGTACCAGCAGGCTGTGGTCGTCGGCGGTGAACGCGAAGTGATCGACGAACGTCGACGTCATCGCGTCGATGTTGCCGTGGGTGATCATCACGCCCTTGGGTGTTCCCGTGGTGCCCGCGGTGTAGATGAGGAGCGCTACCTGGGTCGGCTGGACGTCCACGGCGTCGGCGTGGGTCGTGGACGCGAGGAGATCCGAGCACTCGATCAGGGTGACGCCGGGCAGGTCCACGGATGCTCCCGGTTCGACGACCACCACCCCGACCCCGGCGTCGGAGGTCTGGAAAGCGACCTCGGGCGGAGCGAGGGCGGGGTTCACCGGTGTCACGGCGGCGCTGAGACGCCAGGCGGCGAACACCGCGATGAGCAGCTCGACCCGATTGGGAAGCAGGAGCCCGACCACGTCGCCGGGACCGACGCCCGCGTCCCGAAGGCGACCCGCCGCGTGGCCGACGGCCTCGGCGAACCGGCGGTTGTCGAGGGCGAGGGCGTCATCGGCGACAGCGGGTGCGGTCGGGGCGGCGGCCGCCCGAGTGTCCGGCAGGCGCGGGACGATCATCGTCACTGCTGCACCGTGACGATGGGATTCGAGATGAACCCGAAGGCCTTGAGGACGCCCTCGAGCTCGCGATGCCCGAACGCCTGGCACCCGGAAGCCAGTCCGACGCGCTTCGGCGGTTGCTGCAGCAGGCTGTAGGCGGCATACGCCTGGAGCAGGCCCGTCTGCTGGTAGTTGTTGTTGCCGTGAATCACCACGTGGGCACGCCCCAGCGGTCCGGACGCGTGGACGGAGTCCAGTGACTTGTGGGTGCGGGGGTTCTCGCGCGGCGGCATCGTGTTCATCACCTGCGCGGCCACCGCATCGAGCGCGGCATCGCGCTCGTCGGGCGTCATGTCCTTCGTCGCTTCGAGCGCGTCGGCGACGATGAGCGGAACGTTCTGCATCAGCGCCGCGTTGAAGACGCCGCCTTGGGCCTTGCACGTGGCCACTCGGGGATCGCGCTTGAACCAGACCGGGTGCGACGTCCCTCCCCAGGGAAGAGATTGCGCGAGCTCGTGCTGTCCGGGAACCACCAGCGGAACGAGGCCCTGCGCGGGATCGAATGGAACGTATTCGTTGTCGGCCAGGTGATAGGCGGCCCCGCCGGCCGCGTTCACGAGGATCGTGCGGGTGGAGGCGATCGTGGGACTGCCTCCCCAGAACACGGCGATGTCGAGGGTGTCGAGCCCCGGGGTCTCGAGGGCGATCTGCGCGGCGATCTCACCGGTGGTGTACATCTGGGCGATGCCGGGCGCGATCAGCAGTCCGGCCGCCGCGAACTGAGTGCCGTACGTCTCGTCGCAGTGCAGCAGCCAGTCCTGTTCGCCGGTCGTGTCCGTGTAATGCGCGCCGACGGCCAACGCGGCCTGTACGACGGGGTCGCCGAGTTTCATGAAGGGGCCGACGGTGTTGAGTACCACGGAGCTTCCGCTGAACAGCTCGGTGAGTGCTTCCACCGAGTGCTCCACTTCGACCACCTCGTAGTCGGCGGTCTCGATGCCGGGCACGTGCGAGGTCATCGAGTCGGTCAGGGTGGCGGCGTTGCGTCCAGCAGCGGTGAACGGGACGTTGTACTGGCGAAGGAACTCGCAGATCAGGCGACCGGTGTATCCGGAGGCTCCGTACACGATGACTGGTTTGGTACTCATGGTGCTCCTGCTTTCTGGGGAAGGCGTGCTGTCGGGTGTGGAACCAACTGGTGGGTGGGGCTACATGCCCATGCCGCCGTCTACGGGGAGTCCGGCTCCGTTGACGAAGCGGGCGGCGTCGGAGGCGAGGAAGGTGACGGCGTCGGCGATGTCGGTGACCTCGCCGAGACGCCCGCTCGGGGTGAGTTCGACGACTGTCTCGACGGCCTGCTGCGGCGAGGCGAACAGGCCGAGTTGGGCCATGTCGTTCGCGAGCCCGGTCCCCATCTCGGTGGGGACGAGGCCGGGGTAGACGCAGTTCACCCGAACGCCGTAGCTGAGCTTGCCCGCCTCCATCGCCGCGACTCGCGTCATGCGGTCGATGGCGGACTTGGTGGCAGAGTAGATGCCGATGCCGGGGAACGCGATGGTCGCGGCGACCGACGCGACGTTGATGATCACGCCACCGGATCCCGCTGCGCCGCCGGGACGCATGGTGCGCAGGGCATGTTTGATGCCGAGTGCCGTGCCCAGGATGTTCACGTCGAGCTGAGTCCGGATCTCGGCGGTGGTCACCTCGGTCATCAGGCCGCTGATCTCGACGCCCGCGTTGTTCACGACCACGTCCAGGCCGCCGAGCATGGCCGTCGCCTCGCCGACGGCCGATTCCCATGCGGCGTCGTCGGTGACGTCGAGGGTCACGGCGCCGTGTCCCTCGCCCAGGGATGCGGCGACGGCGCTCGCCGCATCGGTCTGGAGGTCGCCGATGACGACCCGGGCGCCTGCCGCAGCGAGCGCGCGGGCCATGCCTTCGCCCAGCCCCTGTGCTCCGCCGGTGACCAGGGCTCGCCGTCCCGTGAGATCGAATGCGCTCATTGATTTCTCCGTACCTCGAAGGAAAGTTGTGGCGTGAGTCACGTTAGCGCAGTCTGGACGATCGTCAAGGGAAAACTTGGACAACTGTCAAAGGTTTCCGGCTGTGCCTGGTCGTCGGCCATCGTCGCACCGGCTATCCTTCAAGGACGCGTGCCGTTTCAGGGCGTGGAAGGAGGTGGCGGATGACCGCGGAGACGATCGAATCGGTCGTGTTGTCGGCGCCTGCCGAACGTGGGATGGCCAAGCGCAGCAGCAAGGTCGCTGCCAAGCGGGAGGAACTCGCGCGCGCAGCGTTCAAGACCCTGTCTGAACTCGGCTACGCGGGGACGAGCCTGCGTGACATCGCCGCGAACTCCGAATACAGTCACGGCGTCCTGCACTACTACTTCGCCGACAAGCTCGACCTGATCACCCACTGTGTTCGGCTGTACAAGGCCGAGTGCGTCGCGGCGTACGACGACGTCCTCGATGATGTCGACGACGCGGAGACCCTGCGGCAGCGTTTCGTCCGGCGCCTCGTCGACACCGCGGTGGATGAACTCCCCACGCACAAGCTCTGGTACGACCTCCGGATCCAGTCGATGTTCGAGCCCTTGTTGGTCGTCGGCGTTCGCGAGATCGATGAGGAGCTCTGCGCGATGATCTGGCGCGTGGTGAGTCGATACGCCGAGCTGGCCGGTGGGGTCCCGGTGCTAGACGCGCCCGGCATGTACGCGGCATTCGACGGGCCGTTCGAGCGAGCTGTCCGTCGCCTCGCTGCGGGGGAATCGGCCGCTGCGGACGATCTGTTCGATCAGCTCGACGCGTTGCTCGGTGCGTTGGTGCCCGTGGCGTCAGAGTCGCTGCCCGCGAGGGGCTGAGCAGTCCCCACGGGCGGCGCATTGAATCGCCGCTGGGGCGGACAGCGGGGGTGTCCCCTCCGTCGGTGACTTTGTCCGGTTTGCCGAAGATTTGTCGGTCGCGAGCTATGGTTCGGAGACCGGCGCCCCAGGCGGCCGTGTCGGCGGTGGCCATGGATCGGGCGCACAGGAGGCGTCACGGCCATGACTGATGACCACCAAGGCACACCTGATGAAGCCAATCATGGGATCAGTCGTCGACGATTTCTCGCGGGGCTCGGCGGACTCGCTCTGTTGCCCTTACTGACGCAGGCCGTCTCGGCGTGCGGCGGTGAATCGGCGACGGCGCCGTTCTCACGGGTGCGGCCGGGCGACCCGGGTTGGCCGACGCGAGAGGCGTGGGAGGCGCTGCGCGGTCAGTTGAGCGGGGACTTGATCGAGGTGCGTAGCCCCCTGCAGGAGTGCGTCGGGGTGTCCGATGCGCGGTGCGCGGAGTTGTTCCGGGAACTCAAGAACCCCTACTTCATCGG
>NZ_JAAYXO010000042.1 GCF_012515855.1 Gordonia sp. (in: high G+C Gram-positive bacteria) | reverse complement strand
CGGCGGAGATGGAGCCGTAGCTCATCGCACCGGTCGAGAAGCGCTTGACGATCTCGCTGGCCGGCTCCACCTTGTCGAGCGGGATGGGGTCGCGGTCGCCGAAGTTGAAGTCGAACAGGCCGCGCAGCGTGCCCAGGCGCGCTGCTTGGTCGTCGACCATCTTGGTGTACTCCTTGAACACCGAGTACTGGCCGGTGCGGGTGGCGTGCTGGAGCTTGAACACCGTGTCCGGGTTGAACAGGTGGTACTCGCCCTCGCGACGCCACTGGTACTCGCCGCCCACCTCGAGCTCGCGGTAGGCGCGCTCGGCGGGGCGATCGGTGAACGCCTGCGCGTGGCGCTGTGCCACCTCGCCGGCGATCTCGTCGAGCCCGATGCCGTCGAGCTGGCTGTTGAGGCCGGTGAAGAACTCGTCGACCACCTCCTGGCTCAGACCGATCACCTGGAACAGCTGGGCGCCGTTGTACGACGGAACGGTGGAGATGCCCATCTTGCTCATCACCTTCAAGACGCCCTTGCCTGCCGCCTTGATGTAGTTGTTGCGCGCGTGGAAGTAGGCTTCCTCGTGAGTCATGCCCTCGTCGGCGCGCGACAGCGCACCCGTATGGAGCATGTCGTCGATGGTCTCGAACGCCATGTACGGGTTGATGCCGCTGGCGCCGAAGCCGACGAGCAGTGCCATGTGGTGCACTTCGCGAGCGTCGCCGGACTCGATGATGAGGCTGGCGCGGGTCCGGGTGCGCTCACGCACCAGGTGGTGGTGCACCGCGGACGTCAGCAGCAGCGACGGGATCGGGGCGAGCGTCTCGTCCGACTCCCGGTCCGACAGCACGATGATGCGTGCGCCGTCGGCGATGGCCGCCGACACCTTGTCGAGCACGTCGTTCAGCGCGCGGCGCAGTCCCTCGCCGCCTTCGACCACCGGGTACAGACCGTGGATGTGCACCGACGGGAAGCCCGTCGCCGGGCCGTCGATCTCGACCAGGCGCGCCAGATCGACGTTGTCGAGGATCGGCTGGCGCAGGACGATCTGCTTGGCCGACTCGGCGCCCGGGTTCAGCAGGTCGCGCTCACCACCGATGCGGATGCCGAGGCTGGTGACCACCTCCTCGCGGATCGCGTCGAGCGGCGGGTTGGTGACCTGCGCGAACATCTGCTGGAAGTAGTCGAACAGCATCCGCGGGCGGTTCGAGAGAACGGCGACCGGGGTGTCGGTACCCATCGATCCCAAGCCCTCGCCGCCGGTGGCGGCCATCGGGGAGATCAGCAGTCGGAGGTCTTCGGTGGTGTACCCGAACACCTGCTGGCGCAGCGCGACGCGGTCGTGCGGCATGTACTGGGCCGGCGGCGCGGGCAGATCGGCGAGCGCGACCTGGTTGCCGTCGAGCCACTCCTGGTAGGGGTGCTCACCGGCGAGGGAGTCCTTGATCTCCTCGTCGGCGACGATCCGTCCCTGCGCGGTGTCGACCAGGAACATCTTGCCCGGCTGCAGGCGATGCTTCGAGACGATGTCGGCCGGATCCACATCCATGATGCCGACCTCCGAGCCGAGCACGGCCACGCCGTCCTTGGTGACCCAGATGCGCGAGGGTCGCAGACCGTTGCGGTCCAGGACCGCGCCGATCACGGTGCCGTCGGTGAAGCAGACCGACGCCGGTCCGTCCCACGCCTCCATCAGCGCCGAGTGGTACTCGTAGAACGCCCGGTGCTCGGGCTTCATGTCTTCGCTGCGCTCCCAGGCCTCGGGGACCATCATCAGGACCGCGTGCGGCAGGCTGCGACCGCCGAGGTGCAGCAGCTCCAGGACCTCGTCGAACCGCGCGGTGTCCGAGGCGCCCGGGGTGCAGATCGGGAAGATCTTCTCGAGGCTGTCGGCGCCGAAGGCGTCGGTGTCGATGAGCGCCTCGCGGGCACGCATCCAGTTCTCGTTGCCGCTGACCGTGTTGATCTCGCCGTTGTGCGCCACGCGGCGGAACGGGTGGGCCAGCGGCCACGACGGGAAGGTGTTGGTGGAGAAGCGACTGTGGACCATGCCGAGCGCGCTCTCCACGCGATCGTCCTGCAGGTCGAGGTAGAAGTCACGCAGCTGCGGGGTGGTCAGCATGCCCTTGTAGACCATCGTCTGACCCGAGAGGCTCGGGAAGTAGGCGGTCTCGCGGCCGGGGCCGTCCTGACCGGCGCCCTTCTCGCCGAGTTCGTACTGGACGCGCTTGCGCACCACGTACGCCTTCCGCTCCAGATCCATGCCAGCCGCGCCACCCAGGAACACCTGGCGGAAGGTCGGCATCGCATCGCGGGCCAACGCGCCCAGCGAGCTCTCGTCGACCGGAACCTCACGCCATCCCAGCAGGGTCAGACCTTCCGAGGCGACGATCGCCTCGATACCGGCGACAGCCTCGTCGACGTCGGCCGACGCCTGCGGCAGGAAGGCGATGCCGGTGGCGTACTCGCCCTCGGCGGGCAGCGCGAAGTCGACCACGGCGCGCAGAAAGCGGTCGGGGACCTGGATCATGATTCCCGCGCCGTCGCCGGTGTTCGGCTCGGCGCCTGCCGCACCGCGGTGCTCGAGGTTCACCAGCGCGGTGATGGCCTTTTCGACGATGTCGCGGCTGCGACGACCATGGATGTCGACGACGAAGGCGACGCCGCATGCGTCATGCTCGTTGGCCGGATCGTAGAGCCCGACGGGCCCCGGCAAGTGCTTCATGAATCTGCCTACTCCGCACGCCACGCTGCGCACTAACCACGTACTGGAGAGTCCCGGTAGCAGTCGGCGCAGAGGTTCGCACCGCCCGGGGATTCAGCTTCATTGCTGGTCCGCTCTAACTTTCAGGAAATATCCCGATAACAAGAGCGCAGTACAACCAGTATTCCACCTCGGCCGCCGTCAGGCAAAAAGATGCTGCCGTCTCACCTTGTCGTACCGATCGCGGTCGCGCCGATCACTCTCGGTTCGGTCGCACCGCAGAGCCGCCGACGGAGCCGGCCTGCGGATGATCGTCATGCCGGGCACCACAGCGCGAGACTGCCTCCGGCCAGCGGCCCGATCGGACGACCGTTGGTGACGTCGTTGACGCAGATTGACACGATCTGCCCGGACGGCTCGAGGGTTTTCGGATCGAGCTTGGATACCCGACCGCTGCCGAGCCGTGGCGACGGTCGGTGCAATGTGCCCTGCGTGGCGAACGCCGCAGGCAACTGCGATCCGATGAAGCCATATCGCAGCGTTCCGCGCCGTCCGTCACGAGGCGAGTGGAGTCGCTCCAGAATCGGCGTGTAAAGCGTGGTCGCGGCGGGCGTGTACACCGTGCTGCGTCGGGTCTCGACTCGTTCGTACACCTGCACTCCCACCGCGAACAGTTGCGCGTACGCGAAGTCGCCGAGCTGATCGACCCGATGCGGTGCGGGCGGCGACGGGGTCGGTTACGCCGGGGCCTGCGGAGCCGCGGCGTACACCAGGCCGGTGGCAGTGATCGCCGCCGCGACGCCGAGTACGGCAGGTCGCGCTCGTGGCTTCTGCTCTCGTTTCGACTTCATGGGAACTCCCGCCTTCCAGACGTCGGCCCCGGCGACTCACCGGTGTGCCTCACGCTACGCCGAAAGGCCTCGGCTCGGCCCCGAACACCGAGGTCAGACCAGGCAATCAGCCGCCTGGGGGCGCGCAACGACGCCGTCCGATCCCGCGATCGGACGTCGGTGAGGCAGAAACGGGATACAGTCTCATTGTGTCATCTACGTCACAGTCGGCCTGGTCGCATGCGTCGTGGCGCTCTCGCGCCTTCTCGAGGTCGACGGTCGCCTCGCGCCCGCTGATGGCCGCCGCCGGTCGACGCGTGCTGTCGCACCCGACGCTGCTCTCGGCCACCCGCCCGGGCGTCAACCGCGGGCTGTCGTTGCTGAGCCCGGTCCCGAAGGACACCCGCACCACCCCGGTCCGCGACCGCGTCGCCGGCGGACAAGTCCGCGGCGAGTGGATCCACCAGCGCAGCGGGCTCGGCGGCGGGATCCCCACGCCCGCGTCGGGTGCCTCGATCGTCTACTACCTGCACGGCAGCGGTTACGTGATCTGCTCCCCGCGCACCCACCGTGGACTGGTCGCCCGCCTCACCCGCCATGCCGGCATCGGCTCCTTCAGCCTCGACTACCGCATGGGCCCCGAGTACCGCTGGCCGTCGGCGGGCGACGACACCATCCGCGGCTACCGCTGGCTCCTGCAGCAGGGATTCGACGCCCGGCAGATCATCGTCGCGGGCGACTCCGCGGGCGGACACCTGGCGATGGATCTCCTCGCGTCGAACCACGCGGCCGGCGTACCGCAGCCACGCGCACTCGCATTGTTCTCGCCGCTCTACGATCCGACCTTCCAGCTGGCGTTCGACCTCGAGGGCCGCGGCGTGCGCGACCCGATCATCGACGTGACCGGCGCCCGCAGTTTTCTCGGGCTGTACACCGGCGGCGCCGACCCCGACCATCCGCGCATGCGCGTCCAGCTCACGCCCGACATGGACCTGCCGCCCACCCTCATCCAGGTGGGCTCCCGGGAGATCATGGCCGACGACGCCCGCACCATCCACCGCCTGCTCCTCGCCGCGGGCGGAACCTCGGAACTGCAGGAGTGGCGGGGCCAAGGGCACGTCTTCCAGATGTTCCCGTACTTCACTCCCGAATCGCAGCGCGCGGTCCGCGAGGCGGCCGACTTCATCGCTGCGCACAGCATCCGCGACCGTCGCTCCTGAGCGATGTCCTATACGCCCCGAATGCCAGCGCCCCGTGACAGAATCAGCCTCGAATCCCCTCATCGGAAGTGAGAACATGGCCGACCTGAACGACCTCATCAGCCGCCTGCCCATCGACGATCTCGCGAGCCAGGTCGGGGCCAGCCCCGACGACGTGCGCGCCGCCGTCTCGCAGGCCGTCCCGACCCTGGTGGCCGGACTCGGCGTCCAGAACGACGACGGCCTGGCCGACAAGCTGGCCAAGCACGACAACGACCTCGCCAGCGGCACCATCAACCTGAACGAGGTCGACACCGCCGACGGTCAGAAGATCGTCAACAACCTCTTCGGCGAGGAGAGCGACAACGTCGCCCAGGCACTCAGCGGCGCGGTCCCCGCAGCCGGCGTCGACCAGGGCCTGGTGAAGAAGCTGCTCCCGATTCTCGCGCCCATCGTTCTGAGCTTCGTGATGAACCAGTTCGGAAAGAGCAAGGGCGGCGCGACCGCCGGTTCTGCGGCCGGCGGGGGCGGTCTGGGCGACCTCCTCGGCGGCATGCTGGGTGGACAAGGCGGCGCCGGCGGCGGAGGCATGGACCTCGGCAGCATCCTGGGCAGCGTTCTCGGAGGCGGCAAGGGTGGCGGTGGCGGCCTCGGCGATCTCCTCGGCGGAATGCTCGGCGGCAAGAAGTAAGGGCAAGTTCTCGGGCATGTCATCTGAACGACGGATAGGGTCGAGTTGGGCCCGACCACCGCTCGGGTCGATCAGAACAGCCCCGCACTCAACCTTCGGGAGGGTGACATGTCCGAGGAGACCACCTACACCACCACAGACTCCGGCGCACCGGCCGGGAGCGACGAGCACTCGCTCACCGTCGGCGCCGCCGGACCCATCGTGTTGCACGATCACTATCTGATCGAGCAGATGGCGCAGTTCAACCGCGAACGCATCCCCGAACGACAACCGCATGCCAAGGGCAGCGGCGCATTCGGCACCTTCGAGACCGCTGCCGACGTCTCGCAGTACACCTGCGCGTCGCTGTTTCAGCCCGGCGCCAAGACCGAGATGGTGGCTCGCTTCTCCACCGTCGCCGGCGAACGCGGCAGCCCCGACACCTGGCGCGATCCGCGCGGGTTCGCCCTGAAGTTCTACACCGACGAGGGTGTGTACGACATGGTCGGCAACAACACCCCGGTGTTCTTCATCAAGGACCCGATGAAGTTTCAGCACTTCATCCGCTCACAGAAGCGCCGCGCCGACAACAACCTCCGCGACCACGACATGCAGTGGGACTTCTGGACGCTCTCGCCGGAGACGTCGCACCAGGTCACCTGGCTGATGGGCGACCGCGGCATCCCCCGGTCGTGGCGCCACATGAACGGGTACAGCTCGCACACCTACCTGTGGGTCAATGCCGGCGGCGTGAAGCACTGGGTCAAGTACCACTTCATCACCGACCAGGGCGTCGAGTTCCTGACGCAGGACGAGGCCGATCAGCTCGCCGGGCAGGACGGCGACTTCCACGTGCGCGACCTGTTCGACTCAATCGCGAACGGAAGCCACCCCAGCTGGACGTTGAAGGTGCAGCTGATGCCGTTCGACGACGCCAAGGACTACCGTTTCAACCCCTTCGACCTCACCAAGGTGTGGCCGCACGCGGACTACCCGCTGCACGAGGTCGGCACCATGACCCTGCACACCAACCCGACCGACAACCACGCACAGATCGAGCAGGCGGCATTCGAACCCAGCAATGTGGTGCCGGGCATCGGGTTCAGCCCAGACCGGATGCTGTTGGGCCGAGTGTTCGCCTACTCCGACGCCCACCGCGCACGGCTCGGCGCCAACTACAAGCAGATCCCGGTGAACCGGCCGCGCAACGAGGTCCGCAGCTACTCCAAGGACGGCGCGATGCGGATCGACTCGGTCAGCGACCCGGTCTACGCACCCAACTCGAAGGGCGGCCCCGCCGCGGACTATCCCGGCCAGGCCGAGCCCCAGTGGGCCGCCGACGGCGACCTGGTCCGCAGCGCCTACGTCGACCACCGCGACGACAACGACGGCGGGCAACCCGGGACCCTGGTCCGCGAGGTGATGGACGACGCCGCACGCGCGCGACTGGTCGGCAACGTGGCCGGCCATCTACTCGACGGTGTCTCCGAACCGGTGCTGCTCCGCGCCTTCGACTACTGGAAGAACATCGATCCGGACATCGGAGCCACGATCGAGACGCAAGTGCGCGCCCAGCAGTGATCAACGCCCAGGATCGGAACCTTCCGTTCTGAGGTCCTGAACGCTTCCGCCGTTGTTTGTTACCCGCTGCGGGTAACAAACAACGGTGGAAGCGAAGCCGCTACTCCTCCCAGCGCCGACTCCGGCTCGGATAGCGCACACGCAGGTAGCTGTAGAGGTAGTTGCTGATCAACAGCGCGAGCGCGGCGCCGATCGCCCACCACATCCACCCGTTGAGCAGGCTCGATCGCACCGCGGCCACCAGCCAGGCCACCACGAGGATCGGCGTGATGATCACCGCGATCACGCGCACGGTCAGGACGACGCCGGCCGCGATCGACCACAGTGCGCGACGTCCGATGTCTGATTCCGGGGCACTACCCATACCGAAAGCGTATGCGACAGCGCAGAATGGACCTGTGAAGACAATCCTGAACGTGTTGTGGCTGCTGCTCTGTGGACTGTGGATGGCGCTCGGTTACATTGCCGCAGGCATCATCTGCTGCATCCTCATCATCACCATCCCGTTCGGCATCGCGTCGTTCCGGATGGCCAACTACGCGCTGTGGCCCTTTGGCCGCACGGTGATCCGCAAGCCCGAGGCCGGAGCGGCGTCGACCATCGGCAACGTCATCTGGATCATCTTCGCGGGCATCTGGCTGGCCATCGG
>NZ_JAAYXO010000256.1 GCF_012515855.1 Gordonia sp. (in: high G+C Gram-positive bacteria) | reverse complement strand
GCGTCGCTTCGACGCACCTGCCGCGCGGCGAGCAGCTCGGCAACGGGCTCTCTGTCCGTCCCGGGGGCGTCTCGGTACTGACCACGCACGCTCTCTACGAGATGTGGGCAGGCGCCGATGGAGTTCCGAAGACGGTGTGGCGCAACGTCTACGACCGCGGACCCGGGCGCAAACCGGGCCAACTCACCTGGGGGTCGGGGACCACGCCGTCGTACTTCGGTCCGGGCGGCAGCGGGTGGGTCGCGATCGTCGACAACGCGCGCGTGCCGCGGCTGCACGTCTATCGCAGCGACGACGGGTCGCCGGTCTGCTCTATCCGCGCCTTCGCCCAGCCGAACCAGGGCACCGAGAACTCGCCGATGGTCTGGGGCGACAGCATCGTCGTCCCGAGCACCTACGGATTCCAGTATCCGCCGATGGCCGAGAGCGGCGGTCCGCCGGCGCCCGGTCCGGCGCCCTTCGTCGGAGCGATGACCCGGATCGACGTCGCACCCGGCAAGTGCACTCGCGTGTGGGAGAACCGGGACCGGATGTCGACGCTGCCGCGACTCTCCACCGCGGACGGGCTGATCCTTGCGCTCGGATACGGTCCGTACACACCGGGAGTGCAGCAGCTCGGGCCGGTGAACTACGTGGCGACCGACTTCCGGACGGGACGGCGCGTGGTGACCCGCCAGGTGGGATTCGCGCCGTTCGACGAGCCGCTGCAACTGACCGGGATGATCGCACCGGACGGTTCGCTCTGGCAGGGAACCTTCGCCCGAATGCTTAGAATCGCGCCATGACCTATCCGGGCACGTGGGGCGACCCCGACGACTCCGAGCACATTCCGACGCAGGCTGAACTCGATGCGGAGGATCTGGCGGAGTTGGAGCGGTCGTCGCGCGATGCCGACCTCGCCGCACGGTACCCGCGCCGCCCCGAAGACCCCGGCCCTCCGCCGACGGCGTTGACCCGGGATGCGCTGATCTGCTGGTATGTCGCGGCGCTCGCGGCCCTGGCGTGCATCGTCTACGGCTTCGCCACCCTCGGCGCCGCCGTCGATCGGCTGGCCGATCGGCTCGAACCGCAGATGGCCGAAGTCCACCAGATCGACGGGACCCGGACCGCCGAATCGATGGCGGCCTTCTGGCCGCCGGCACTGATCGCCGGCTGGCTGGTCGCGATCGCGATCACCTACCCGCTGCTGATCGCGATCGGCCGGCATCACAGCCGCAACGTCCGCAGCATCTACGCGGCCGTCTGCATCCTGACCGTCATGTTCGTGCCGCTGATCTCCGACCTGCTGTTCGACTACCCGGAGGTGCCCTCGGTATTCCGAGTCGCGGCCTGGGTCTCGGTGGCCGGCCTGCTGCTGTCTGTCTTGATGACGTTCCGGGGCAGCGTCGGCGGGTGGCTGCCGGCGTCGACTCGACTCAAGCCTTCCAAAGTCTTCCGCAATCCGCGGTGATCGTGCGTACGTTGGGAGTCGGAACCCGATCCGAGTGAGAGGAATACCCGATGACTGTGAATCCCGTGTACCGAGTGTGGTCGACGTCGACCGGCGGCGGCCGCGACGGCGAAGTGGTGTCCGAGTCCGGCCGCATCGACCTGGAGTTGCGCCCGCCGGTGGAGATGGGCGGCACCGGCGACGGCGCCAATCCCGAGGAACTGTTCTCGGCCGGCTACGCCGCGTGTTTCAACGGAGCCCTCCATCATGTGGCGAAGTCCGCCGGTGTGGATCTGCCCCCGGGCACCAAGGTGACGATCACCGTGGGCATCGGTTCCGACGACGCCGACGGCGGATTCGGGCTGACCGCCGACATTCACACCGAGATCCCCGGAGTCGATGCGGCGCTGGCGAAAGACCTGACGGACAAGGCGCACGCGTTCTGCCCGTACTCGAAGGCGACCCGGGGCAACATCGCGCACAACGTCACCTCCAGCGTCTGAGAACACGTGCCTCCGGCGGAGATTCGCGTCGTGCGGCCGCCTTCGGGCGGCCGCGCGGTAGCGTGAGGACTCGTGAACAACTGGGCTAATCTCGCCGGACTGGGACTGCTCGCCGCGGCGCTCGCGACCGTCGCCTACGTGCGCTATCGACAGCGCGAATGGGCGTCGCTGCTGCGCGAAGTGGAGTTGGCCCGCGGTCTGCGGGACCTCGCGGACGGCGATGCGGTGAAGCTCGCCTGCGTCGACGAGTTCGAGGTCACCGTCTACCAGCGGCTCTTCTACGAGTCGGCGGTGGGTCCGCGCCTGCGGAGTGCGGCGTGGGCACTGATGGCGACGCTGCTCGCGGCGGTCGCCGCGCTGCTGTTCGACGGCGTCGACGGCGTGGCCGCCGACGTGTTCTGGATCGTCTCGCTGATCGTCGCGTTCCTGTTCGGGATGGCGGTGCTGGTCTATCTGGTGCTGGCGGTGTATTCCGCGGCCACCACTCCTCGGGTGTCGTTCGCCGCCTCGTATGCCGCGGCGGACGCCGACGACGAGGACTGACGTGCGCGACTTCTCCTACCGATATCGGGACGCGCCATGACCCTCGCTGCCACCGACCTCGGCGAGGGACCGGTCCTGACCGGACGCCGCGACCCCGTGGCGATCCTTCGCACCCAGGACGCCACGCGGCTGCGAGACCTGGTGCCGGTCCGGCATGCGCGGATGGCGGCGACGCCGTTCACCTTCTATCGCGGGGCCGCGGCGGTGATGGCCGCGGATCTGGCGTCGACGCCGAACTCGGGCATCACAACCCAACTGTGCGGTGACGCGCACCTGAGCAACTTCGGGCTGTTCCTCTCGCCGGAGCGCCGGATGGTGTTCGACCTCAACGACTTCGACGAGACGCACCCCGGGCCGTTCGAGTGGGACGTCAAACGCCTCGCGGCGAGTATGGCAGTGGCGGCGCAGGGCAACGGCGGCACGGATAAGGAGGCCCACCGGGCCGCTCGACGAGCCGCTCGCGCTTACCGCCGGGCGATGAGTTCCGCCGCCGAACGCGGCGCCCTCCAGTGCTGGTACGACAACGTCGACCCCGATCGGGTGAAGCGGGAGATCGGCGATCGATTGGACACCGCGGCGAACAAGAACCTGAAGAAGACGCTCGCCAAGGCGTACCACCGCAACAGCGAGCAGGCCCTGTCCAAGCTGTGCGTGGTGGACGAGACCGGGGTGCGCATCAAGAGCGATCCGCCGCTGCTGATCCCGGCGGCGGACGTGTTGACCCAGATCTCGCCGAATCAGTTGCGCGAGCAGTTCCTCGGACGGATCGCGGCGTACCGGGAGACGTTGCCGCTGCACCTGCACGATCTGATCGACCAGTACGAGTTCGTCGAGGCCGCCCGGAAGGTGGTCGGCGTGGGCAGTGTCGGCACGCGCTGCTGGATCGCCCTCTTCGCGGGCAGGCTCAACCGGGATCCGCTCTTCCTGCAGTTGAAGGAGGCGCAGCAGTCGGTGCTGGCGCCCTACGTCGACGCGCCGGAGTTCAGCAACCAGGGCGAGCGAGTCGTGGTGGGCCAGCGCCTGTTGCAGGCGTCGAGCGACGTTCTGCTCGGCTGGTTCCGGAGCCTCGGATTCGCCAGCCGACCCGACGGAACCGCGGAGTCGGTCTCGGGCCTCTGCGACTTCTACGTGCGGCAGCTCCGCGACGGCAAGGGCTCTGCGGTGATCGAGGACATGCCGGTCGACCGGCTCACCTTGTACGGCGAGCTGTGCGGCGCGGTGTTGGGGCAGGCTCATGCGCGCACGTCGGCGCGCGGCGAGATCGCCGACTACGTCGGGGGACTCGGCAAGAAGTTCGACGGGGCAGTTGCGGATTGGGCGCTGGGCTACACCCAGGTCAATCGGGCCGATCATGCGCGCCTGGTCGACGCCATCACCACCGGCGAGATCGACTCGGCCCGGCTCGACGACACGGGCCTCCGAACCGTTCAGGAACGGAAGGGTCCGCTCGTGGTCGGTCCCTGAGCAGCCGATTTCAGTTGAGCGCGCCGGATGTTGTAATCTCGTTGAGGTTGTACACGGGGTATGGCGCAGCTTGGTAGCGCGCTT
>NZ_JAAYXO010000255.1 GCF_012515855.1 Gordonia sp. (in: high G+C Gram-positive bacteria) | reverse complement strand
CCTGTGCTGCAGCGGGATTCGATGTCGACATCGACTTGGGCGCCTTGCGCTACACGCACGGTGTCGACGTCGCATCGCAGGTCTTGGACGACCTGCGTTATCTGGCCCCCGATTTGCTGCGCTGGCACCTACCGCGCGTGGCCCCCGACGGACTACTTCGGCCCGGGCTGACTGTCGCGCTTGCCCGATATGGGTTCGATGAGTGTCGAAAGCGTTGCAGTGGAGGCGGTTCGGTTCACCTGGTCGTCCGCACCGCTCCGGCCTGGGCTGATGCAGGGCAGAGACTCGTCCTGACGCTGTGGACTGGCTCCCATCCTGCGAATCATCCGCATCCTCGCCCCAACCGGCGTTTCCGGCTCGACCTCCATCGGCATCTGTGGGACACCCGCAGATCGGGTGAGCTACGAATACGCTGCGGGACAGGTCGATTGCCGGATTCTGCCGGCCTCGACCCCGGTCTGGGTGAGGTGATACCGGAGGGGTGCGCCGTCGACCGTTGGGCCGCCGAAGCCCGCATCGTCACTCGTGCGGACGGGAAAAGTGACGGTCCCGTTCGGGTGCGATGCGGGGGCCGACACGACGTGGTGGTGGAATCGGCCGGCACCGAACCCGCCGCCGTGCGTCTCGTGGACGACTACCCGCGCGGCCGGCTCGCCGCGTGACCGTGCTGCCTGACGCGGCGACCTGGGTGTTACCGGATCTGGAATTGATTCGGGCGGGAGCGATCACCGTCGACCGACTGCACCCGCTGGTCGCCGCCGCCCTGGGTCCGGGCCGGCTGCCGCCGTCATCGTCGAGATCGACGCCGACGAATCGGATCGACAACGTCGAGTGCCGTGGTGAACAGCACCGGATCGGATTGGTCGACGGAGCATTGACCGCACTCGACCACGATCCCGCCGAGATTCGGCGTGAGGAACTGCTCGTCGAATTGGGTGGCACTCCTTTGCCGTGTCTGCAGGTCATCGACCAAGCTCTTCGCCGTCCGGACTGTCTGCCGGGCGTTCGTGAACGTCTGGACCACGGAGACGCCGACGGAGCGCTGGCAGTCGTCGAAGGACTGCTCGGCCCCGACGCGGTTCTCCGTGACGGACCCCTGCTGGACGAGCTCCGTGAAGCCGTCGAGCGCCGCACCAGCTACGACCGGTTCCGTACCTCACCGGTGGAGCCGCCACCTGCAAGGCGACCTCGGCGCACCGCACGGTCGCGCCGGACCCGTTCTCACTGACTCTCCTTCACGTTCTCCGGAACCCGTTGAGCTGCTGCTCGACTCGATACCCCAGGTGATGCACATGTTTTCCACGCTCCTAACCGCACCGTCGCAGCACGATGAACTTGACAGTGCCGCAACACTGTTGAGGATGATCGGCGCGGTCACCACCGAACCTCGACCCGACGACCAACTCGAGGCACTCACCCTGGCCGTTGCCGCAGATCTCCCAGTACTGCTGTGGGGCGAACCGGGAATCGGCAAGACCGCCGCCCTGACCCAGCTCGCCGAGGCGTTGGATCTCCCGTTGACCACCGTCATCGCGAGCGTGCACGAGCCGTCCGACTTCTCGGGTCTGCCCGTGCTCGGGGACGACCCCGCCACACAGGGCGTTCCGATGGCCCCGCCGGACTGGGCTGTGCGGCTTGTAGAGGCCGGCCGAGGGCTGCTCTTCCTGGACGAACTGTCGACGGCACCGCCCGCCGTGCAGGCCGCTTTGCTCCGTCTCGTCCTCGAAAGACGAATCGGGGCACTGCAACTGCCACCCGGAGTGCGCATCGTGGCCGCCGCCAACCCACCATCGTCGGCAGCGGACGGCTGGGAGCTGAGCCCGCCGTTGGCCAACCGATTCGTGCACCTGAACTGGACCTACGACCACGAAGTGGTTGTCCGGGGCCTCGGCGGGACGTGGCCACGTGCGACTCTGCCCCGCCTGGACCCGGAGAAGTTCTCCGACGCAGTGGCGTTCGGT
>NZ_JAAYXO010000254.1 GCF_012515855.1 Gordonia sp. (in: high G+C Gram-positive bacteria) | reverse complement strand
TGACTGGTCGGCGGGCGACCGACGCCGCGCTGACGGCGGCGTTGTCGATGATGCGGTTGACGATCATCTCGGCGGTATCGGCCGGGACCTCCACCGGATCGACGGCGACTTGAGCGATCTTGTAGGCCAGGTGCTCGGTAGTCGGGAACTCGTTGGCGCTGCGTCGGGTGCGTACTTCGTGATTGATCATATTTGCACCGTACGCATGACTCCAGGGTTGGCGTAAGTCCTGGCAGATGCGTATTTATGCGTAGATGCCGAGCCACTTCTGCGGATTGTGCGGATGGTCGATGTCGTATCGTTGCGGACATGGCGAAGACGTACGTTGGGGCGCGATTGCGTCGGATGCGAGCTGATCTCGGCATCAGTCAGGCCGCGTTGGCGCGTCGAATCGATATGTCGACGACGTATGTGAACCAGCTCGAGAACAATCAGCGGCCGATCACCGTTCCGGTGCTGTTGACTCTCACCTCGACGTTCGACCTGCCTGCCGACTACTTCGCGGACTCCGGTGACGCGCGTCTGTCGGCCGACATCGCCGATGCCCTCCTGGCTCACGGCGAGGAGGCCGACCGCGCCGAGATCACCGAACTAGTGTCGCGGATGCCGTCCGTCGGTCGAACCTTGGTGAATCTGCATCGTCGATTGAGCGCGGCCACGGCCGAACTCGAAGACCAGCAGTCCGCGGGAGTTGCGCCTCCCGATGTCCCGGTGACTCCGTTCGAACAGGTTCGCGACTACTTCTACGATCGGCGCAATCACATCGCGGAGCTCGACGCGGCGGCGGAGCAGCTCTTTCGGGACGAGGGCTTCTCGATCGGCGGCTTGGACCTCCAGCTTGCGAGGTATCTTGACCAGGCGTACGGCGTCCGCGTGCAGATCGGGGCGTCCACCGATCCGGACGGCGCCAAACGCAGGTTCGATGAGGAGTCGTCGACGGTGATGCTGGCCCGCTATCTCACCGCCGGTCAGCGTGCGTTTCAACTCGCCACCCAGTTGGCTTTGCTTTCGCAGCGGAAACGGATCGATGCGCTAGTCGACGCGTCGGCAGTCGCCGAGGATTCACGCGCCGTGCTGCGGGTGGGGCTGGCCAACTACTTCGCGGGCGCTCTGGTCCTCCCTTACGGTGAGTTCGCTTCCGTAGCAAGGCAGTTGCGGTACGACATCGGCCTCCTCGCCCGCCGCTTCGAAGTCGGTTTCGAGACGGTGTGTCACCGACTCTCGACTCTTCAGCGGCCCGGTGACCGCGGGATCCCGTTCATCTTCGTGCGGGTCGATCGTGCAGGCAACATCTCAAAACGACAGTCGGCGACCGCTTTTCACTTCTCCCGCGTTGGAGGGAACTGTCCGCTGTGGGTGGTCCACGACGCGTTCTCGATGGCCGGTCGGATTCATACACAGGTCTCGGAGATGCCCGACGGGCGCAAATACTTCTGGTTGGCGCGGACTACCGATGCAGGACCGGGTGGGCATCTCGCACCGACCCCGGAGTTCGCGATCGGACTCGGCTGCGACCTGTCGTACGCCGACGACTTGGTCTATGCGACGGGGGTCGATCTCGAGGATGCTCGCACAGTGGTCCCGATCGGCGGTGGTTGTAAGGTGTGCGACCGTCCGGCGTGTCCCCAGCGGGCGTTTCCCATGCTGGGTCACGGCATTCTCATCGATGAGAAGGTCAGCGACGCGGTGCCGTATCGGCCCGCTTGAGGCGTGAGCCAGATGGGCGGCCCAACTCAGTCGATGATCGCGGTGGCCTCGACTTCCACCAGAACACCTGGTTCGAAGAGGTAGTCCACGCCGATGAGGGAGGCCGGCGGCAGCGGGAGCGGCAACCCGATCTCCTCGGCGACCCGTTCGACGCCTGCCATGAACTCGTCGATCTTTCCGGGTTCCCAGTCAGTGACGTAGAAGGTGAGGCGAAGGACGTCACTCAGGGTCGCACCGGCACCGGCGAGGCCGGTTGCGGTGTTTCGCAGTGCCTGGGCGACCTGCCCTGCAAGGTCGCCGTCGGACGCCGGGGTGCCATCGGCCAGGCGCGAGATCTGTCCGGCCACGTGGATGTGGGTGGCTCCCGTCCCGGCGGCGACGTGATGGTAGGGAGCGGGCTGCGTCATGCCGGTGGGGGTCAGGTAGCGAACAGTCATGAGGTTCTCCTCGGGGTAGGAATCAAAGAAGGTATACAAGTGATACTTGATCTATATGGGTAACTTCAACGAAACTAGGTAGCATGACCGATCCCTCCCTCGCCGTACATGGCGATGTCACGATCACCGCGCCGCACCGAGAGCTGCTCGATCAAGTCCTCGACAAGTGGTCGCTCGCGGTGCTCAATGAACTCTGCGAGGCGCCGTGCCGATTCAACGATCTGCGCCGGGCCATCCCGGCGGTAACGCCGAAATCGTTGACCGCGACCCTGCGCCGACTCGAGCGCAACGGGATCGTCCAACGTCAGGTACTGGACACTCGACCCGTCGCGATCGAGTACCGCATCACGGGCCTCGGCAAGACGCTTCGGCACCCGATCGACGTGTTGCTACAGTGGGCCGACGATTCCGCGGCGGCAATCGAGGCGGCGCGTGCGTTCTTCGACGAATCCGACTCGGCGTGAGTCGTCAGCCGACGAGCTTGAGCCCGATCACGCCGCCGACGATGGCGATGATGCAGACGATCTTGCCGATGGTCGTGGTCTCGGCGCCGGTGAGCATTCCGTAGACCACGGCGCCGGTGGCGCCGATGCCGACCCAGATGGCGTAGGAACTGCCGGTGGGCAGCTCGCGCATCGCGTAGGCCAGGCCGCCCATGCTGATGACGATCGCGA
>NZ_JAAYXO010000253.1 GCF_012515855.1 Gordonia sp. (in: high G+C Gram-positive bacteria) | reverse complement strand
TCTCGCGAGACCTATGCTCCGCCGCGGAACCGGGCACTCGAACGGTCCGACCTCACGTTTGTCCACGGCTTGTTCAACGATCCGGACGTGATGCGCTACTGGTTCGAGCCCGCTCATGCGACGATCACCGATCTCGAGGCCGACTTCGATCGCCAGCGCGGCCGCGACGAACAACGACGGTTCATCGTCGAAGCGTCGGGTCGTCGGGTCGGCATCGTGGAGCTGATGTATATCGACCACGTGCACCGGAACTGTGAGTTCCAGATCATCATCTCGCCGACCGAGCAGGGGCGCGGGTACGCGGGCGCGGCGACGCGCGAGATTCTGGACTTCGCTTTCCGGGCGTTGAATCTGCACAAGGTGTGGCTGCTGGTCGACACCGAGAACGCCGCGGCGATCCACGTGTACGAGAAGGTCGGGTTCGCGGTGGAGGGCGTCCTGCGGCAGGAGTTCTTCGCCGACGGCGCGTATCGCGATGCGACCCGGATGGCGATCTTCCAGCGCGACTATCTGGCCGCGGCGCGGTAGTCGCGGGCGATGCGGCTGCGATGGGCACAGCCGGCGGTGGTCGTCGCGCGTGTGGTCGTCGCCTGTTTGGTCGTCGTCGCGGGTGCGGTCGGGGCCGCGGCCGCGGTCGCTGAGCCGACCACGCTGCCCGTCGCCTACAGCTTTCTCGACGGGATCCGTGCGGAATTGTCGAACCCGGGCGGCTCGCTGCCGGGAACCAACGACTTCTCCTGCGCGCCGACCCCGAAGCACCCGCGGCCGGTGGTGCTTCTGCACGGCAGCGGCGGCGGGCGTCAGACCAATTGGGCGACCCTCGCCGCGGTCCTGAAGAACGACGGCTACTGCGTGTTCGCACCCACGTACGGGGCGCTGTCGTCGGTGTGGCCGGCGTCGGCCGTCGGTGGTCTCGGACCGAAAATCGACAGTGCCTGGGACGTGAAGGAGTTCATGGACCGGGTGATGGCGGCGACGCAGATCGATCAGGTCGACGTCGTCGGACATTCGCTCGGCACCGAGATCCCGACGTACTGGATGAAGTACCTCGGCGGTCAGGGGCACGTTGCGCACTACGTGTCGTTGGCGCCGTACTGGCGGCAGGGTCCGGACGGCGACGATGCCCGAGGGGAGCAGATCGCGGCGTTCCGCGACCGTCTCGGGATTCCGTCGCCTCCTCGGCCCGCGTGTCCGGAATGCTCGGCGGCGCCGGAGGACCTCGACTTCAATCGGGCGGTGCGCGAGCCGTCGCCGTACCTGCCGGGCGTCGCCTACACGAACATCGTCACGCGGCACGACGAAATCGTGACGCCCTACTCGGTAGGGCTGCTCGACGGCCCGCCAGGCACCGACGTGCGGAACGTCGTGGTGCAGGTCGGCTGCGAACAGGACCGTTCCAACCACATGTCGATCACCTCCAATCGCCGCAGCGCTGCACTGGTGTTGAATGCGTTGGATCCGGCCCGGCCGCGTCCGGTGCCCTGTGTTCCGGTGCAACCGGTGACCGGCGGCTGATCGGCCGCTGACCGGCAGCCATCGGCGTAGCGTCGAAGGCATGAGTGCACACCGACCCGAACCCCTGACCGACAGCGATGCTGATGCCCAGACTTCGGCCGCGTGGACCCTCGACAACGGCATGATCGTCGCGACGTACCGCCCCGGAAATATGGTGCGCGGCTTGGCGATGGTGACCGCGGTGGTCGCCGCCGCGGAAGAGGCCAACCACCATCCCGACATCGACCTGCGCTATCCGACCGTCACCTACCAGCTGACGACGCACAGCGAGAATCAGCTGACGTCGTACGACGTCGCCCTCGCGCAGCGGATCGACGAGATCGCCGCCGAGCAGGACATCCCGACGGCCTGACGTCGGCGCCTGGGTGTAGCGGTCTCGATACTCGTCGTTGTTCAGGGAGGTCGAGTGCCGCAGTGCGGCGGGTGTCCTCTCATGGTGGTCGAGTGCCGCTGCGGCGCGGAGCCCGCATCGGTGTATCGAGGCCGGGGGTTTGGGGTGGTGTGGCGGTCTCGATACTCGTCGTTGCTCGCTTCGCTCGCAGCGTCGAACTCGACCAGCCTGGGTCGGCCCGGGACGGTAGCGTGGCGACCATGCCGACTCCGGAGTATGTCCT
>NZ_JAAYXO010000041.1 GCF_012515855.1 Gordonia sp. (in: high G+C Gram-positive bacteria) | reverse complement strand
CGGTCTGTTCGCGGATCAGGGTGTTCAGTTCGGGGTAGTACGCCTCGGCGCCCGCCGCGTGCTGATCGGCGCGGACGCCGCGACCGTCGGTGTCGGTGTAGGCGGTGGTGATCTCGGCCGACAGCGCAGACGGGATGTGCTGGGCGACGGCCAGCGCGGCCACCGCACCCACCACGCCGATCACCGTGCGAACGTCGCCGAACCGTTCGATGGCCACCCGGCTCAGGGCGGCGACGCCGATGACGCCCGCGGCTGCCAGGATCGCGGTGGTGACGGGCTCGAGTCGGAATGAGAGGAGGGTGGTCCCCCGCGCGGTGAAGGCCAGCGACACCATCGTGAGGCCGACGACGGCCACCAGGGCACAGGCCATCGCCATCGCGATGGTGCGTTCGCGCAGACGCAGCAGGATCCAGACGAAGCCGACCAGGCAGAGCGCACCGATCAGACTCAGGTGGAACATCGGGAGCGCGACGATCGAGCCGCCTTCGGGCAGGTAGTGCTCGGCGCTGCCGCTCACCGCGGCGTCGGTGCGGAAGCGTTCGAGGAGATACGGGCCCCAGACGATCAGCGCGATCAGGCAGGCCAGCACGCCCATCACGGCCAATCGCACGACCACCGCGAGCATCGCCGGTCGACGCTGAGCTTTCAGCGCCTCGCCGCGGACCGCAGCGTTGCGCGGCAGCAGCCATGCCTGCGCGAGATAGACCAGCGCGATCAGCACGGCGCTGCCCGCGAAGACCGCGGTGAACAGGGTGTAGACCGTCGCCGAGACGCCGAGGAACACGCCGCCGTCGAGTACGGCCAGCCAGCTGGTGGCGCACAGCGGTGTGGGACCGTCTGTCAGCCGCGACTGTCCGCGCAACGCGTACGCGATCACCACGAGCATCGGCACGCCCACCAGGATCAGCACGGCCGAGTACGGCTCGGGCGAGGCGTACTGCAGGGTCACCAGGGTGACGGCGACGGAGATCCCCGTGCCGAGGGTGATCCCGACCATCCGGTTCCACAGCACCGCGCCCACGGCCGCGGCGACGGCCAGCGACAGAATGGCCCACGGCTTGTAGGCCTCCCAGCCCTCCAAGCCGAGGGCGTTGGCGTACCGACCGCCGAACCAGAACCAGGTGGCCGGGTAGTACGGCGGCAGATCGGCGTACGTCATGTCGGCCAGACGTGGGCTCGACGTGAGACGGGTCAGGAACTCGGTGCGGAACTGCTGGTCGACGCTGAGACCGAAGAGGTAGAGCTTGGTGGCCCCCAGCGGCATGCCGAGGGTCACCGTCACCAGGCCCGCCGACGCGAACGCCGACAGCAGCGACGGCAGCACCCGGGACCGGCCGTACCGCGACCACAGGACCGCGGCCACCGCGGCCAGGATGAAGACCGTCTGCCCCAGGGTGGTCAGCGCCCGGGTGACGTTCGAGGTGTTGAACGCGGGCCAGCCGACCGCGCCGATGAGCTTGAGGCCGACGAACGCGAGGATCGCTGCGCCGAGCACCGCGCCGCCGAGTTCGACGACGTCACGGGCTCGACCGGTGAGTCGGGACCGTTCGGGAGCGGAACTGACGGCCGCGGGGGTCTCCACCGGCTATCAGATGGGGAGCTTGCGGAACACCGGGCGCGGGATGTGGCGCAGCACCATCATGATGAACCGGAACGGGCCCGGAACCCAGATGATGTCCTTGCCCTTGTCGACGGCCGCGACCGCCATGCGCGCGACGTCCTCCTTGTTGACCGTGAGCGGCGCCTCGGCGACGTGCGCCGACAGGCGGGTGCGGACCTGGCCCGGACGGATCACCAGAACGCCGATGCCTTCGGGACGCAGCGCGTCGCCGAGTCCCAGGTAGAAGCCGTCGAGGCCGGCCTTGGTGGAGCCGTAGACGAAGTTGGAGCGACGCACGCGCTCACCGGCCACCGAACTCATCGCGATGATCTGGCCGTGGCCCTGCGCGCGGAACTTCTCGCCGAGCAGCACGCCGACCGAGACGGCGGCGGTGTAGTTGATGTTCGCCTCGAGGACGGCGAGCTTCTGGTCCTGCCAGGCCTGCTCGTCGTCGCCCTGGATGCCGAAGGCCACGATCGCCACGTCGATGTCGCCGCCGGCGAAAGCCTGGTCGATCACGTCGCGGTGGGTGTCGGTCGCGAGGGCGTCGAAGTCGATGGTCTCGACCGACGACGCGCCCGCCGACTTCATCAGCTCGACGGCCGCGGCAGCTGCGGGGTCGCCCGGGACGGTGGCCAGGACGACGCGCATCGAGCCCTTGGTGAGGTACTCGGACGCGATGGCCAGACCGATCTCGGAGCTGCCGCCCAGGATCAGGATGGACTGGGGAACGCCGACGGCGTTGAACATGGGAATCTCTTTCGGCGGAGCGGTCGGATGTGCGGTTCGGTCGGATCGCGCGCGGGGCGTCGCGCCGACCGACGGGTCAGATCAGTTCGAGTCGTCGGCCCATGTCGGACATGAACACGTGGTTCGGGTCGATGCGACGGCGCGTGGCGATCCACTTGTCGACCTCGGGGTACATGGTGTGGAAGGTCTCGGCGCTGGTACGCGAATCCTTCGCGGTGTACAGGCGACCGCCGATCGACATGACGCGCTGATCGAGCTCGCGCACGAACTCGTGCAGGCCGCGCTTGATCGGGAAGTCGACGCAGATGTTCCAGCCCGGCATCGGGAAGCTCAGCGGCGCCTGGTTGCCTTCGCCGAACAGCTTGAAGACATTGAGGAAGCTGACGTGCCCGGACGCCTGGATGTCGTAGATGATGCCCTTGAACTCTTCGACGGCCTCGGGCGGAACGATGAACTGGTACTGCAGGAAGCCCTTCGATCCGTAGGCGCGGTTCCAGT
>NZ_JAAYXO010000252.1 GCF_012515855.1 Gordonia sp. (in: high G+C Gram-positive bacteria) | reverse complement strand
TGGAAGCGCTGCGAGCCTACTGGGAGGTCGAGGCGACCATCGCGTCGACCAGGCAGGCCTGACCCGCCATATCGATACGCACGACCGCTGAGCCCCGTCCATCGACTGATGGACGGGGCTCAGTGGTCGTCAGTGATCGCCGCTAGAGTCGCGACATGGGAACCATCGCTGCCTACGTCCTGCTCGACGACGACACCTACGAACGCCTGACAGCCGAGCCGGGCGCAGATGCTGACGTCGCCGTCGACTATGGCTATGACGACGGCGAGGACGACGGCGAGGACCTCGACAAGCTCTGGGATCTACTCCACGTTGCGTTGACCGGTACGACGTCGTCGGACCCGATCGAGGGCGATCCGCTGAGCGAGGCGATCCTGGGGGTTCGGGAGATCGACCCCGACTCAGGCGCGGAGTTCGTCGCGGTTGTCAGCCGAGACGATGTGGTGCGGATCCTGACCGCCCTGCGTCGGGTCGACATTGCGGACGTCGTCCGCAGGTTGAATCCGTCGGCGCAGGTGCGCCAGGCGACGTACCCGGAGGGGATATGGGAGATGTCCGGGATCCCCGGAATGATCGCGGAGAGTTTCGCCCTGCTCCTGGCCCTCTATGAGCGCGCCGCTGCGGCCGGTCGGCACGTCGGAGTGAGCTTTGAGTGACGGCAGTTCTGCGTGAGCGTGCTTAGGCGTCAGCCGCGGCGCGATTCTTCACGGCGGCGCTCTGCGCCGCAGCCTTGAAGAGGTAGGTGTCGACGGCGAGGGGACCCTGGCGGACGAAGCCGACGGCGAGCAGGCCGGCGATCAGCGCGAGCACCAGTTCATAGCCGCCGTCGGCGACCCAGAAGCCCGCGTCGATGTGGGCGATGAAGATGGCGCCGATCATGTCGACGATGAGGACGGCCGCGACGACCGGGGTCAGCAGGCCGATGATGAGCATGCCTCCGCCGATCAACTCGGCGAGCGCGGCCACCCACGCCGACAGCGACGGAACCGGCGCGCCCATCGCCTCGAATCCGGCCTGGGTGGCGTCCATGCCGTTGACGAAGAACTTCTGGGCGCCGTGCGCCAAGAAGATGATGCCGAGGATGACGCGGCCTGCGGTGACGGCCAGCGACTGGCCGAGCTTGAAGTTGTCCATGACGAGGCTCCTTTGTCGGTCTGCCCCGAGGTCGAGGCGACTGACAGAAAGTGAACCACTTACTATTCGTAAGTGCAACCGTCGAAAGTCCGGCTGCGTCGCAGCCGGGTGCCGACGTGTTCGGCGAATAGTCTTCTCGACATGCGACGTTCATTTCTGGTCACCGCCACGGTTGCTGCCTGCGTCCTGACGCTGACCGCGTGCGGCGACGAATCGGCCGATGCGGCAGACACGCCGACCAACGCCGCGGTGGTCAGTTCGGCGGCCGAGTCCTCCACGACTCCCGCCACCTCGGCCCCCGTCATCCCGACCCCCGCGCCGACGTCGTCGAGGCTCCCGACGATGGTGGTGCCGTCTCAGGCCGACACGTCGAACAAGCGCAGGCGCCCGACCACCGGCACGCATCGCGGCGGACCGCCCGCGGCTCGTCAGGCACCGGGTTCGCCGGTCAGCGGCGACGGCTACGTGCGTCCGGGCACCACAGCGGACTTCCAGTTCTCTGCGGGTTCCGGCAAGTGGCAGTGTGTGGTCGAGGCTGAGGTGGCCGGCTGCTTCGGCGACGTCCCGAAGTCTGCGGACGGCACGCGTCTGCCCGCGCAGTCGGACAGCGTGCGGGTGACCGCCCGGGCTGGGGCGAGCTTCGAATCCGGCGGCGCGGCGGCCTTCGGCTCCCGGAATGCAAAGAATCGACCGACCGTCGGCAAGAATCTGCCGGCCGGTCGGTCGATTACGAACGGGGTGTTCGTGTGCAGTGCGCTTCCCGACGACGGTGTCCAATGCGAGACGGTGTCGGCGGGCCACGGCTTCCGGATGCACCCGAACCGTTCGTGGCTGTGGTGAGCCGTCTCCCGGTGTCGCGCCGGGGTCGGGCGCATTAGGGCTCGTCGGAATTAGGGCTTGTCGGCCCCGAGCAGCCACATCGAGAAGTACTGCGAGCCGCCGCCGTAGGCGTGGCCGAAGGCCTTGCGCACATCGGGGACCTGGTGGTCGCCGCCCTTGCCCATCACCTGGATCGCGGCTTCGGCGCAGCGGATCATGCCCGAGGCGCCGATCGGGTTCGACGACAGCACGCCGCCGGAGGCGTTGACCGGCAGCTTGCCGCCGATCTCGGTCTCGCCGGCCTCGGTGAGCTTCCAGCCCTCGTATTCGGGCATGAACCCGAGGTTCTCGAGCCACATCGGCTCGAACCATGAGAACGGCACGTAGATCTCGGCCGCGTCGACCTCTTCGAGCGGATTAGTGATGCCCGCGTCCTTCCACAGCGCTGCCGCGGCATCGCGACCGGCCTGCGGGCTGACGACGTTGCGGTGCGAGTAGGAGAGGGGCTCGGTGCGCATCGCGGTGGCATGCACCCACGCCACCGGTCGACCCTCGGCGATCGCATTGTCGGCGGTCGCCTCATCACCCAGCACCACGGCGCAGGCGCCGTCGGACGACGGGCAGGTCTCGTCGAAGCGGATCGGATCCCACAGCATCTGCGAGGCCATCACGCTCTCGACGGTGATGTCGGGCTGATGCAGGTGGGCCAACGGATTCTTGGCGCCGTTGCGACGATCCTTGGCCGCGACCATGGCACCGATGTGCGCCGGAGCCTTGGAGTTGTTGATGTACGAGCGCACGTGCGGGGCGAAGAAGCCGCCCGCGCCGGCACCGACCGGCATGGTGAACGGCACCGGAATCGATAGCGCCCACATGGCGTTCGACTCCGACTGCTTCTCCCACGAGACGGCGAGCACACGGCGATGGATGCCGCTGCTCACCAGCGACGATCCGACGATCGCGGTGGATGCGCCCACCGAGCCCGCGGTGTGCACGCGGATCAGCTGCTTGCCGACGGCGCCGATGGCCTCGGCCATCGCCAGCTCGGGCATCATCGAGCCCTCGAAGAGATCGGGGGCCTTGCCGATGGCGATGGCGTCGATATCGTCCATCGTCAGTCCGGCGTCCACCAAGGCACGGTCGATGGCCTCGCGGACCATGCCGGCCATGGTGACGTCGAGTCGCTTGGCGACGTACTTGGTCTGGCCGGTTCCCAGGACGGCGACGCGATTGCGGCCCATCAGTTCTCTCCTCCTGCGAGTGCCTTCTGGCTCGCGAGCGTGACGACCATGTTCTGCTGCAGCAGCGGGCCGCTGGTGGCGTGGGCGACAGCGGTGTCGGCCCCGTCCGTCAGGATTTCGTGCGCCGCGTAGCCGATCCGCTGTAGGCCGGCGGAGAACAACGAGTGTCCGGTCAGCGCACCACCCGACGGGTTGATGCGGGTGCGCTCACCGAGACCCAGCTCGCGCTTCACGATCAGCTCCTGGTGGGTGTAGGGCGCGTAGATTTCGGCGACGTCGACGTCGCGCGACCGGCCTGCGAATGCGGTGTCGGCGGCGAGGGCGGTCGACGGCGAGCGGGTGAGGTCGCGTGCCCCGAAGTTCGGGGTGTCGATCCGATGGTCCCAGCCGGTGATCCACGCGGGGTTCTCGACCAGTTCGCGGGCGCGGTCCTCCGAAGCGAGGATCACCGCGGCGCCGGCGTCGGTGTAGGGCGCGATGTCGTGGGCGCGCAGCGGATCGGCGACGTAGTCGGCGGCCAGCAGGTCGTCCACCGAGGCGCCGGTGGTCCGGGCGGCGACGGCGGCCATCTCGGCCTCCGACCAGGCGCCGGACTCGAGGCCCGCGCGGGCCTGAATGCCGGCCAGCGACCGGGCGTCGGGCATCAGCGGCATCACGGTGTACGGGTCGGTCTGCAGTGCGAGCGTGCGGTCGGAGTTGCCTGCCGACGCCTTGCCGAACCCGTAGGCGAGGGCGACGTCGACGTCGCCAGTCGCGATCTTGATCCACGCCTCGTACAGCGCCCAAGCGCCGTCCATCTCGACGTGCGACTCGTTGATCGGCGGGACGGCGCCGATGGCGTCGATGGCCGAGATGAACGAGAACGCGCGTCCGGCGA
>NZ_JAAYXO010000251.1 GCF_012515855.1 Gordonia sp. (in: high G+C Gram-positive bacteria) | reverse complement strand
TTCGCGGAACTGGCGGACGAGGCGATCGAACTGTCGCAGATCGACACCGACTTCGCGCGCCGACTGCACGAGCAGCTGGCGGAGGTCCCGGCCGAACGCCGCACCGAGGTCTGCGCCCGCGCACTGGCCGACAACGCGTCCGACGACGCCCCGGCCTTCGACGCGCACGCCGCGTGGGAGGTGATCACGCGCCGACGCGGTCAGGTGACGGTGGCCGAACTCGTCGAGCTGTCCGGCTGGTCGGCGCGCTACCTGACGAAGCTCTTCGTCGCGGAGTTCGGCGTCGGCCCGAAGCAGGCGGCACGGCTCGCGCGATTCGACGCCGCGCGGGCCGCCCTGGAGTCCGGCCGCGCGGCCGCGGATGTCGCCGCGGAGTGCGGATACTCGGACCAGTCGCACATGTCACGGGAATTCACCGAAATCACCGGTCTCGCGCCGCGGTCGCTGCTGGTGCGCCGCGCAGAAGAATTCACACCGGCGGAATTCACGCCGGCAGACGTCAAGCACACGGGGTGAGCTACTTCGGCTCCACCCGATTGCCGTCGGCGTCCCAGTGCTCGGCGACCATCTTGCTGGGCGGCACGCGCGGCGGCTCGCCGGGCATCTTCGGATAGTTCGGCGGGTACACCATGTCGCCGAGCCCGTTCGCCTCGTCGCGCTCGACCATCTCGAGCAGGTTCTCCAGTCCCGACCGGTGCTCGTGGATGTCGGCCCACGGATCGCCGCGCTCGGCCACCAACTTCGGCACGGTGGCGATGGTGAGGTCGTCGGGATCGACGTCCACCAGCTCATCCCAGGTCACCGGGGTCGAGACGCGGGCACGAGCCGACTTGCGCGCCGAGTAGGGCGAGGCCATCGAGCGGTCCCGCGCGTTCTGGTTGTAGTCGATGAAGATGCGCTCGCCGCGCTCCTCCTTCCACCACGACGTGGTCACGGTGTCCGGCGCGCGGCGTTCCAGCTCGCGACCGAGCGCGATCACCGCGCGACGGGTGGCGATGAAATCCCACTCGGGGCGAATCGGCACGAAGACGTGCACGCCCCGGCTTCCGGAGGTCTTGGCGAACCCGGTCATGCCCAGCTCGTCGAGGAGGGGACGCAGCAGATCTCCCGCCAGCCGCCGGACGTCGTCGAAGGTCGTGGAGTCGGACGGATCGAGGTCGATCCGCAGTTGATCGGGGTGGTCGTTGTCGGGCGCCGTGGTGGGCCAGGTGTGAAAGGTGAAGGTCCCGAGGTTGGCCGCCCACACCACGTCGGCCGCGATGCGCGGGCAGAAGGCTTGGCCGGACCGCTTGGACGGGAAAACGATCTTCGTCGAGTCCACATGTTCGGGGTGATACTTCGGCAGATGCTTTTGGTAGATCTGCTCGCCCTCGACCCCGTCGGGGAAGCGCTGCAGAAAGGTCGGGCGACCACCGATCGCGTCAAGGAGCGGGCCGGTCGACGCCATGGTTCGGTAGTAGTCGACCAGGTCGCCCTTGCGGCCACCGTCCGCACCGAGCTCCGGGAAGTAGATCTTGTCCGGGTTGGTCAGCTTCACCTCGACGCCGTCGACGTCGAGCATCACCGGCTTCGGCTTAGGAGGCATCGTCGCCCCTTCTCTGGCCGGCGCTGGACTCGAGAACGTCGAAGACGTCGTAAGTCAGGGGGACCTCGAGCTGGTCGTAGCCGCAGCTCTCCGGGTCGCGGTCGGGACGCCAGCGCAGAAACTTGACGGTGTGGCGGAAGCGCCCGCTCTCCATCTGGTCGTAGGCGAACTCCGCGACCCGTTCGGGTCGGACCGGAATCCACTCGGCGCTGCCGGCGGCCCGCCACCGGCTCACCTCGCCCTGTGCGACGCCGTCCGGGTCGAGTCGCATCGGCTCGAACATCGCCTGCAGCTCGAGTCGCTTGGCGTCGGAGAAGGCGCTGGATCCGCCGACCATTCGCAGCTCACCCTCCTCGTAGAGTCCGAGGAGCAGGGATCCGACGCCGCGGCCGGACTTGTGGACGCGGTAGCCGATCACCACGCAGTCGGCCGTGCGCTTGTGCTTGATCTTCACCATCTCGCGCTTGCCGGGAACGTAGACGCCGTCGAGCTTCTTGGCGACCACGCCGTCGAGACCCGCGCCCTCGAACTCGGTGAACCACGCCCGGGCCTGTTCGGCGTCCCGGGTGACCCGGCTGACCTGAATACGCGGGTCACCGGCGTCGGCGGCGGCCTCCACCAGTGC
>NZ_JAAYXO010000250.1 GCF_012515855.1 Gordonia sp. (in: high G+C Gram-positive bacteria) | reverse complement strand
CGCCGTGGAGGCGATCGCCTCGCTGCACGCCCTCCACCCGCACCACCGCTACCTGGTGGCGTCGCTGGTCGACATGCGCGACGACGCGCAGGAGGCCGACTGCGCGGCCGCCGCCCGCGAGCTCGGCGTCGAGATCGAGTTCGTAGCGCTGACCCGAGGGCGGATCCATCTGCCCGCGGACCTGGTCGACAACGTCTGTGCCCTGGATCCGGCGGACTTGAATCCGCGGGTGCCGGATCCGGCCGCCGAGCGCGGCACGACGACGGTCGTCCCCGCCCCCTGGCCCGCCGACGTCCCGGACGGCGGCCGCCACGGTTTCCTGGCCTCCGACACCTCGCGGTTCCACCTGGCAGTCGACGATCTCGCCGCGCACGTCGCGGGCTACCTGGCCCCCGACGAGCAGGTGACGGTGGTGGGCCACGAAGAGCTCATGTACCTGCCGCTCTGCCTGGCCGAACGGCTGGCGGCCTCCGGGCGCGAGGTCCGCTACCAGACCACCACCCGCTCCCCGGCCCACGTGCGCGACGAGCCGGGATATCCGCTCCGCCGCGGCTTCACCTTCCCGTCTCCGGAGGGCCCGAGCCCGCACGAGGGCCCCGAGCGCGCCCCCCGGTTCATCTACAACGTCGCGGTGCCCGGATCGTCGACGCTGCCGACCGTGCTGCTGGTGCTCGACGACCCCGCCGACACCGAGCACCTGCGCACGCCCGGCGGCCTGCTGGACGTGCTGACCGCCGCCGGTCACCGGGTGGTCGCGGTGACGATCGCCTCGACCGACCCGGAACGGTTGGCAGCCGCCCGCGCCGATACCTCGCTCCGTCCGCAGCCGACCGGCACCGCGCTGCGCGGTCCCGACTTCGGCTCGTATGCGCCGCACGAGACCGCGTGGCTGGTGAAGGACCTCTCGAACGAGCAGTTGGAGGCCGACGTCGCCGTCCGCGAGCGCGCCATCCAGTCCGGACGGGCCCACTACGCCGAATCCCTGCCCGTGGAGTTCCAACCGGGCGCGGAGTACCGCGAGTTGTTCGAGACCACCCTGCAGGAGTCGGCCGCGCGTCTGGCGACCGCCGTCGGGGTCGTCGCGGAACTGATTCTCGACGAGCGCTCGGCGTCGCCGACCCTGGTGTCGCTGGCTCGCGCGGGCACGCCGATCGGGGTGCTGATCGGCCGGTGGATCGAACGCTTCCATGGTTTCCGACCACCGCACTACGCCGTGTCGATCGTCCGTGAACGCGGCATCGACCCGGTCGCGCTCGACTACCTCACGCTGCGCCACGATCCCGCATCCGTGGTCTTCGTCGACGGCTGGACCGGGAAGGGCGCCATCACCCGCGAGCTGGTGGACGCCCTCGCCGAATACGCCGCGGCGGGCGGTGCGGTCCTGAACCCGGAGCTCGCAGTGCTGGCCGACCCGGGGTCGTGCACTCCGCTCTACGGCACCCGCGACGATTTCCTGATCGCGTCGGCCTGCCTCAACTCCACGGTGTCGGGGCTGGTCTCGCGCACCGTCCTCAACGACCAGCTGATCGGACCCGGCGATTTCCACGGGGCCAAGTTCTATCGCGAGCTCGCGCCGTCCGACGTCTCCGGTCGGTTCCTGGACGCGGTGTCCGATCGGTTCGATCAGGTCACCGATGCGGCCCGGCAGGGTGTCGCGGCGCTGCGCGGCACCGACCGCACCCCGGACTGGGCGGGCTGGAAGTCGGTGGAGCAGATGCAGGAGCGTTACGGGTTGTCGTCAATCAACTTCGTGAAGCCGGGAATCGGTGAGACCACCCGCGTCCTGCTGCGCCGCGTTCCGTGGCGCATCCTGGTCCGCGAGGACGGCCTCGCCGAGCACGAGCACATCCGTCTGCTGGCCGCCGAACGCGGTGTCCCGGTGGACGTGGTCCCCGATCTCGCGTACTCGTGCATCGGCCTGATCAAGGAGTCCGTGTGAAGCCCCTGGTGGCGACCGATCTCGATCGGACGATGATCTACTCCCGCGCCTCGGGGGCCAGCGAGGGCGACCGCTGCGTCGAGATCTACGACGGCGCACCGCTCTCGTTCATGACCGAGAAGGCCGCGGACCTGCTGAGCACGCTCGCCGCGCGCACACCGGTGGTCCCGGCGACCACCCGGACGCGTGAGCAGTTCGAACGGATCGACCTGCCCGGCGGCCCGTTCCGCTACGCGGTCGTCAGCAACGGCGGTCGCATCCTGCACGACGGCGCCGACGACATCACGTGGCGCCGCACGGTGGAATCCGCGGTGGCGGCGGGCTCGGCCTCGCTCGCCGAGGTCAGCGCCGACCTCCTCACTCGGATTCCGGCGCCCGACTCCGACCAGCAGTGGGTGGGGAAGGTCCGCGTCGCGGACGATCTCTTCTGCTACCTGGTCGTCGACCGCGAGCGGCAGCCCGCCGACTTCATCGCCTCGTGGCGCGCGTGGTGCGAACCGCGCGGCTGGTCGGTGTCGCAGCAGGGCCGCAAGATCTATGCGATGCCGCACCCGGTCACCAAGTCGGCCGCCCTCGCCCATGTTCGCGAGCGGTTGATCGACCAGGACCTGCTAAGCCCGGACGCCCCGGTCCTGGCGGCAGGCGACGGCAGGCTGGACGCCGACCTGCTGGCCTACGCCGATCTGGCCATCCGCCCGCGGCACGGCGAGCTCGAGGAAGCCGGCTGGACCGCCGACAATCTGCGCGTGACGGCGTCTTCGGGAATCATGGCGAGCGAAGAGATCCTGCGATGGTTCGCCGAACGATCGACTCTCGGCCTGTCGGCGCCCCATTCGTCCGACGCTGCCGCCACAATCGATACCTGAGCGATCCAGCATCAGCCGCTCCACAACTAGCGAGGAACCATGACCGCACTCTCAAAAGGCCAGAACGCGCCCCTTCCGGGGCCCGGCGTCGTGGTCAGCGTCGACCTTTCGGCGCCGGCCGACGTGTCGGCCCTCCTCGTGACGTCGGCGGGCAAGGTCCGCAGCGACGCCGACTTCGTCTTCTTCAATCAACCCGATGGACCGGGGGTGTCACTGCGGGAGGGTCGCCTCCACATCTCGACGGCGCAGATCCCCGCCGACATCGAGGCCGTCCGCGCGGTCATCACGCTCGACGACGCCAACCGCAGCTTCGGGCAGTTCGCCCCGCCGGTCACCCGCATCACCGACCCCAACGGCACGCCGCTGTTCGAGTACGTGGTCGGTGAACTCTCGAGCGAGTCCGTCGTCATCGCCGTCGAGGTGTATCAGCGCGGCGGCGCGTGGAAGGTCCGCGCGGTGGGCCAGGGCTACGCGGGCGGGTTCGCCGACCTGGTGCGCGATCATGGCGTCTCCGTCGACGACGAGCCCGCGGCGCCGGCAGCGCCGCCGGCACCGCCGCAGCAGACCTACAGCCCGCCGCCGCAGAACTACGGAACTCCGCCTCCGCCTGCGGCGCCTCCGGCCGCGCCGCCCGCCGCCCCCGAGATCAGCCTGACCAAGAACCGTCCGATCTCGCTGTCCAAGGGACAGAAGGTGTCGCTGCGCAAGGACGGCGGCGTGGCCCTCACCCGCATCGTGATGGGCCTCGGCTGGGATCCGGTCCAGAAGAAGGGCATGTTCGGCAGCAGCCGCGCCAGCAGTATCGACCTCGACGCCTCCGTGCTGATGTTCTCGAAGGGCCAGTGCGCGGAGATCGTGTACTTCGGGCACCTGACCTCCAACGACCGGTCGATCGTTCACTCCGGCGACAATCTGACCGGCGACGGCGACGGCGACGACGAGATGGTGGCCGTCGACCTGACCGCAGTGCCGCCGCACATCGACAACCTGGTCTTCATCGTCACCTCGTACCGGGGCCAGACCTTCGCCGAGGTGCAGAACGCGTACTGCCGGCTCATCGACCAGACCATCAACGCCGAGCTGGCCCGCTTCACGCTCGCCGGCGGCATGCCGTTCACGGGCGTCACCATGTGCGTGGTCCACCGCGAGGGCGGCGACTGGAAGCTCCGAGCCATCGGCGAGGGCTTCAACGGCAAGACCCCGAAGAAGGCGATTCCCTTTGTGATGCCCTACCTCGGGTGATCGCCGCGCTTTCCGCGTCACAAGACTTTCCGCGTCAACAGAAAGGTGCACTAAACATGAGCGTCAGTTTGAGCAAGGGCGGCAACGTCTCCCTCACCAAGGAGGCCCCCGGCCTCACCGCCGTGACCGTCGGTCTCGGCTGGGATGTGCGGACCAGCACCGGAGCAGACTTCGACCTCGACGGCAGCGCCCTGATGGTCGGTGCAGATCAGCGGGTCCTGTCCGACCAGCACTTCGTGTTCTTCAACAACCTCCGCTCGCCCGACGGCACCGTCGAGCACACCGGTGACAACCTGACCGGTGAGGGCGACGGCGACGACGAGTCGATCCACGTGGACCTGATGGCGCTGCCGCCGAATGTCGCGGGCGTCGTCTTCCCCGTCTCGATCTACGACGCCGACAGCCGCGGCCAGACCTTCGGTCAGGTCCGCAACGCGTACATTCGCGTCGTCAACCGCGAGAACGGCACCGAGATCGCCCGCTTCGATCTCACCGAGGACGCATCGAGCGAGACCGCCATGGTGTTCGGCGAGCTGTACCGGCACAACGGCGACTGGAAGTTCCGCGCCATCGGTCAGGGTTACGCATCGGGTCTGGCGGGCATCGCCCGCGACTACGGCGTCAACATCGGCTGATCAGAGAGATCCTGATCAGGGCCGTTCTGCGGCGTGCAGGGTTCACTCGAACCGCCGGGAAGCATCGTCTCCCGGCGGTCCGAGTTCGCACTGTCGGTCTCGGCCTCATGCATTCGAATGAACTTGCGCCCTTCACGGGCCAACCACCGTCGAGACGCCAATCGCGGCCGCGTCGACGAATGAACAGGGTGTTCGGCCGACGACCTCTGGATTCTCCGAGCACTCGCCGACGAAACAAGTCATCACAAGTCGGGCGCGTGAACCTCGCGACCACTCCACATATGCGACGATGCTCACCGTGTCGTCCATGAATCCCTTCGGCCCCGGTCCCACCGGATCCGGAGCACCGCAGCAGCCGGGACCACAGGCCGGCGGCCCGTTCGGCGGGCCCGCCCAGAATCCGTTCGGCGGACCGGCCCCGGGACCCGGTCAGGCGCCCAGGGGCGCCAACCAGCCGGGGCCCTTCGGCGCTCCCGGCGCACCGTCGGGAAGCTCCGGCGAATCACTCGAACCCGTCGGTCCGCCGCTCGGGATCCTCGCTGCCGCAGCACTTCTCGCCGTGGCGGGCATCGTCGTGGGCGCCGTGTTCTGGGGCGCCTCGCTCAGCAGCCTCGGCTGGCTCCTCGCGGGTCCGCTGGCGATCGGGGTACTCGCGCTGTTCACCGCGCGCGACACCGCGCGTCGAACCGCTGCCGTGTACCTGCGCCCCGACTGGATCACGATGGCCTACGCCGTGGTGATCGTGCTGATCGCGGCCGGAGTGATCGTCGGTTCGGTCGGCTTCGCCATGTGGATTGGACACCGTTGATGTCATTGAAGACCACTCTCTCGCGCGCCGTCCGCGCCGCAGCTGTCGGAGCGACGATCGCGCTCGTCGGCGGCATCACCCTGGCCGGACCCGCGATCGCCGCCGAATCGGACGGCGCAGGCGTCGACCGCTTCGGCGCCTGTGTGGCCGCCGAAGGCAGCGGTCGCGTCCTGCTGCTGGTGGATCAGTCCCGCAGCCTGCAGAAGTCCGACCCGTCGAACGCCCGATCCACGGCCGCGACGATGCTGACGCGCCAGCTCGCCGACTACGCGAGCGGTACCGGAGCCAAGCTGGAGATCGCGGTGGCCGGGTTCTCGGAGAACTACACCGAGTCGCTCGGCTGGACCACCCTGGATCAGGGATCGCTGGGCACGGTCGACGACGCGGTGAAGCGCACGGCCGAACAGCAGGACGGTCAGGACACCGACTACTGGCAGGCCCTCGAAGGCGCGCGCGGCACCTTCGGTCAGGGCCGCGACGCGAGTGCGGCGGAGTCCTGCCAGATGCTCGCCTGGTTCACCGACGGCGCCATCGACTTCACCCCGCGCCCAGGGGTCGACAAGCCGTACGCGCCGGGCAAGTCGCTCGACAGCGCTGCCGACGTGACCGCGATGGTCGCCGCCGCCAAGGAGGGCATCTGCCGCGACGGCGGATTGGCCGACCAACTGCGAACCTCCGGGATCGTCAACGTGGCCGTCGGCCTGTCCGGCGGCGGCACCCAGAGCGACTTCGGTCCGCTGCGCGCCATCGCGACGGGCTCCGACGACCAAAGCGGCGACACCTGCGGCAAGGTGCAGGGCGAAGGACTCGGCGACTTCTATCCCGCCGACGACATCGAGGACCTGCTCTTCGCCTTCGACCGACTCTCGACCCCCGGCCAGAAGCCGCTCGAGGACACCAAGGGCGCCTGCGTCATCAAGGTCTGCGACGAGGGCAAGCACCGCTTCGTCCTCGACAAGACCGTCAACAATGTGAGCATCCTGGCCGCGGCCACCGACAAGGGCCTGACACCGGTCCTCGTGACGCCGAGCGGCAGCGAGATCCGCATGACCCCCGGCGACCCCAAGAAGGTCGATTCCGCGGGTGTCTCGGTGGACTACGACTTCCCGTCCGACAAGTCGGTGTCGGTGCGCCTGTCCGGCTCGGATGCCTCCGGCTGGAACGGCGTGTGGGCGCTGGTGTTCCTCTCCCCCACCGACGAGGGCGCGAAGACCCGCTCCAGCATCCACATCACCAGCGGTCTGCGGCCCGCCGTGGCGAACCGCGACCAGCTCTCGCTGCATTCCGGTGACGCCAAGACCCCGCTGAAGCTCGAGATCGTCGACCGCGACGGCAAGGCGATCGACACCTCCGACCTGCCCGGCACCGTGCAGCTGTCGGCGACCCTGGTGGACGTCAACGGCAAATCGGTGACCATCGCCGACGACCTCACCAAGGAGACGGCGAGCAAGGCGCTGACCGTCGACCTCAAGAACGTCCCCGCGGGACAGGCCAACATCCAGCTCGACATGGTCGTCACCACCGCTCCGGCCCGCGAGAAGGGCAGCTCCAAGGAGATCACCACCACGCTGGAACCGGTCAAGGTCTCGGTGCCGGTGACCGTCAACCCGCCGCGCGGCTATCCGACCGTCACCGGTCGCGCCGACTTCGGCGCGGTAGAGGGCGCAGGCACCGCCACCGCGAACATCTCGGTGACCGGCCCCGGCTGCGTGTGGATCGACGGCGCCAAGACCGCCTTCACCGCCCGGCCCGACGGCGGCGACGCCGTCAAGGTCACCGCCGACAACGGCTCGCAGGCCGACTGCCTCAAGCTGACCGACGGCCAGCAGACCACCCTCGCGGTGACGCTCGACGTCCCCGAAGAGGTCAACGGCGACATCGGCGGCACGCTCGTCGTGATGGCGGCGCCGAAGAACGCAGGCGACCCGGTCGCCATCGAGGTGCCGTTCAGCGGTTCGCTCAGCAAGCCCCTCGACGCCACCCAGTTCACGGTGGCGCTGGTGCTGGCCCTGATCCTCGGACCGCTGATCCCGCTGCTGCTGCTGTACCTGTTCAAGTGGATGACGGCGCGGATCCCGGCGAAGGCACTGCGCGCCCAGCAGATCCCGGTCACCGTCTCCGGTGCCACGGTGTTGCGCGACAACCAGCCGTTCGCGATCCGGGACACTGACCTGGTGTCATTGGTCCCCGGTCTCGACCGTCCGACGCGTCGGATCGACCTCGGGGGCGTCACGCTCAAGACGACCACCGGTTGGTCGCCGTTCGGCGCGGGACGCGTGATCGGCTCGGCCGCGGGCTTGGCCTCCGCGGGCGGCAAAGAAGGCGCGACCACCGGCAAGCAGCCCGACGCGGTGCTGCCGCTGGCGGTGCACAACAACTGGCTCGTCATGCACGACCCGGCCGGGCCCGCCGAGGCGGCGACAGTCCTACTGCTGGTGAGCGGTGACGCCGGTCGCCAGCAGGTGGAGCGCGTGGTGCAGGAACTCCGCGACCACCTGCCCCGGGTGCTTCCGAAACTGCGCGCTCAGGCGCGCGAGAACCTCGGGGAGGCCGAGCCGCCCACAGGCTCGGCGGCGCCCAACCCGTTCGGCGGCGGTGCTCCCGCGGCGCCGGGAGGCGGCAACGCAGCCAATCCGTTCGGCCCGAGCACCACGCCCCGGGCCCCGGGCACTCCCCCGCCGCCCGGCGGGAATCCGTTCGGCGGGACCCCCGCCGGGGGAAATCCGTTCGGGGCTCCCACGCCTCCCCCGCCGCGCCCCCAGCCAGGCTTAAGCCAACCTCCTCAGGGCCAACCTCCTCAGGGCCAACCTCCCCAGGGCCCTCCCCAGGGTCAACCGCCTCAGGGTCGTCCCCCGCAGGGACCGCCCCCGGCGAACCCGGGGAATCCGTTCCAGGCCTGATTCGGACATATTCCAGGCACGACCACCGCTCGCGCGGCACGGTCGAGACATCACTTCACGCAAACGATAGGAAGCGACAACGATGAGGAAACTCCTGGTGGTCGGCTGCGGCGGATCCGGCGGCGCGACGCTCTCGTTCATGATGGACCAGCTCCGCTCGGACCTGGCTCGTCACGGGATCGACCATCTGCCGCAGGGCTGGCAGTTCGTCCACCTGGACGTTCCGACGTCTCCGTCCGAGGTGCGGGGCATGGGTTCGGTGCCCGACCTCGGCGGCGCCTACGTGGGCGTCGGTCCGCAGGGGCAGAGCTACCTCAAGCTCGACAACGCCCTCTCGCAGCGCCTCGCGGGCGCCGACGCCCTCGACACCATCGCCACCTGGGCCCCGCGTGATCCGGAGAGCGTTCACACCCCGCTCAGCATGGGCGCGGGCCAGTCGCGCGCGCTCGGCCGGATGATCACCCTCAGCCGCGTCGGCAAGGTCCGCGACGAGCTGGAGCGGTCGTGGCAGGAACTGTTCAAGCCCGGCGTCGACAGCGAGATGCGATCGCTCAACATCCCCGGCGCCGGTGCCTTCGGCGCGGCCGACGAGCCGCTGATCATCGTGGTCTCGTCGATGGCGGGCGGCGCCGGCGCCTCGATGGCGCTCGACGTCTGCCGCATCATGACGCTGATCCCGGGCGTCAACCCGCGACTGATGGCCGTCTTCATGGTGACACCGGACATCTTCCACTCGATCCCCGCATCGTCGGTCACCGGCACCAAGCCGAATGCCCTTGCCATGCTCGGCGAGATCGTGGCCAGCCAGACCGGGGCGGCGCGCAAGCACGACGTCGACATCCTCCGCGCCCTCGGCTACGACAACGGCGAGGGTGAGATCACCCCGTTCGCCCGTGTGTTCCCGGTCGGCGCGCACGTCGGCGCCGAGCGCACTCAGTTCGGTGACGGCACCCCGGCGAGCGTGTACCGCGGCCTCGGTCGCGGTCTGTCGGCGCTGGCGCTGTCGGGCTCGGCCATGCAGCACTTCGTGGAATGGGACCTCACCAACGCCCTCGGCGACCAGGGCTCGATGGAGTTCCTCGGCTGGGGCAACGGCCAGTGGGACAACATCCCGTGGGGCAGTTTCGGCTACGCCAGCCTGAGCATGGGCCGCGACCGCTACGCCGAGTACTCGGCACAGCGCCTGGCCCGCAGCAGCGCCGATCGCCTGCTGCACGGTCACCGTCAGCCGGGCAACCCCGCGTCGGACGAAGAGCAGGTCAACGCGACGCTCGACAACCAGTGGGCCAACATCTGCGCCAACCTGGGCCTTCCGACGAGCCCGCAGATGGGCGTCGGTCAGTGGCTGGCGGGCACCGTGCTGCCGCACGATGCGGTCTCGCAGCACGCGCAGGCCATCGTCAACGCCACCCTCCGCCCGCGCATCGATCAGCAGCCGGGCGTCAACGGTCCCCAGTGGGCCGGAGCCCTGCAGCGGGTTCTCGCCGAGCAGCGCGCCCAGATCGAACAGGCCGCCGCGGACACCGCGTACAGCATCGGTTTCGCGTGGACGCACGCCTTCGGCCGCGCGCTGGAAGGCACCACGACCCATGCCCTCGCGACCCTCGGCCTGCCGTACGCGACCGGCCTGGTGAAGCGCGCCGCGCGCGACGTCAGCGATCGGATCCTCCCCGAGGCGCAGCAGCTGAGCAGTTCGGTTCCGCCGGACGTCGTCGACATGTCGCCGGAGGCCAAGCGCACCATCGCCTCCCTGAAGGGCGCACTGAACAACCCGGCGGCGCTCACCGAGCAGGTCCTCGAGGGCATCACCGCGAACGTGATCCAGCAGATCTACGCGGCGCTCTCGCACAACGTCGCCAATGCCTGCGGCGCGATGGTCGGCGAGCTCTTCGATCCGCTGGTCGCCGCTCTCGACGAGTCGCAGACCGTACTCCGCGAGGCGGCCCGCGAGGCGCGCACCAACACCGGCCTGGCCGATCTGCGCACGGACAAGTACGTCGCGTGGCCCGCCGACAGCGACGAGCGCGTCGCCGACCGCTTCTCCGAGGCCGACAACGAGGTGATGCTGACGCGGTCATCGGACTTCAAGCAACGCTACGAGATCGACCTCCCGTCGTCTGTCGGCGACACCGGAGTGGGCCCCGCAGCCCTCAACCAGGCGCTCGGCCGAGCCACCAACATGGCCATCACCGGCCTCTGGCCGGTGGTCACCGGCACGCAGCCGCCCGGCGTGGCGCACCCGGTCATCGAGCGCAAGAACGAGTGGGTCTCGCGTGCCTTCCCGCGGAATCCGGAGACCGGCGAGACCCTGATCGCGACGCCGTCGGCGTTCGACGTTCACACCCGTCCCGCCGAACTCCTGGAGCGGACCCGCGGATTCGTCGCGCGCCCGGGCGAATCGTTCGACCGCTACTGCTCGTTGTCGCTGCGCGACTTCGTGACCGGTCGCGCGGGCGGCGTGGAGCAGCATGTCCCCGAGTCGGAGCTGACCCAGCGTCGGCGCGACGTGATCCGCAGATTCGACGAGGCCGTGCAGCTGGCACGCCCGCTCTCCAGCGTCAACGAGGGCGCCCTCGGCGCCGTGCACGGCGTCTCGGAGATGGTCTACCGCTTCAAGTTCTCGGCGGTCCCGTTCAACGGCCTGACCCTCGGCGACGAGATGGCCGAGGAGCTGACGCGCAATCCGCGCATCGACCACAACTCGGTGAACGCGCTCACCCGCGCTCTCTCCGACGAGGGCAACGTCAAGCGCATCGACATCTTCGGCACCTACCCGAACTACTCGCCGCTGGTCTACGAGGCGGTCGTCGAGCCCGCTGCACGCCAGTGGTTGGCGTCGTCGGCCATCGAGCGGCAGGCGTTCTGGAAGTACCGTCGCACGCGCCCGCTGGCCGCGAGCCTGCCGATGCACGAGAACGAGCGGCGCGCCATGGTGGCCGGCTGGATCCTCGGTCGCGCCATCGGCTTCATCCGCGTGCCCGAGCCGCCGTTCACCCAGCCGGTCCAGGTGTGGGACCGGGACGCGGCACGCTGGTTGTCGTTCCCGCAGCCGCTGTTGACCCCGCAGACCGAGTTCAAGGCCGAGTACGACTGGCTGCCTGCGATCATGGAGTCGGTGCTGATCGCGATCGCTCAGTCGCATCAGCCGCCGGTGATGAACTCGATGTTGCCGTACCGCGCCATGCGCCGGATCTTCGACGAGGGTCTCAACGGCATGACCGCCGGGCTCGACCAGGCGCACCAGTCGGCGGCGGTCAACATGGCCGATTGGCTGCGCACGGGCGACACCCGCACCGGGGTGGCCTCCGTGCTCACCGGTACCGGCCCGGAGGCGAGCATCGAAGAGCGCGCCGAGGCCCTCCGCGGTTACCTGAACCACTGGGTCGGCTTCACCGGGCAGCACTTCATGAAGCCCGGCGACGGCGCCGAGGACGGGCTGCCCCCTGCACCCGGCGGCGGTACCTTCGCGACCGTCAACCAGCGTCGTCAGGCGTCGGCGACACCGATCTTCCGCGACCTCGCACCCGACATCTACTGGGTGGCCAACAGGCTGCTCGGCCTGCTCGACACCGCCGTCGCGGCGGCGCATCGTGCGCCGACCGCCGCGGGCGGGCCCACGGTCCCGGCCGCGGAACAAGAGACCTGGACTGCGCCGTCGTTCGACGGCGGCACCGGAGGGAAGTTCTTCTGATGTCTGCACTCACCATCCTGCTGTCGCCGGGCGAGCACGCCGACGGCGTCATCGCCGGCCTCACCGACCTCTCCGCGGCCGGGCTGATCGACGAGTTCGGCTGGATCCGCTGCGTCGCCGGATCGTCACGCATCGAGAAGGTCACCCTGGTCACCGAGGGTCGCTCCACCGACGTCTCGCTGGAACAGTTGGTGACCGGCCGGCAGATCCCCGCGCTGCGGGTGGCCACCCTGGTCCCCGCGACGCCCGACGCCGTCCGCGCCGACCTCGGCACCGAGATCGCCGCGACCAACGGCCTGGTCTCGGTGTCCGGCGCGATGTCGGTGACCCGGGTCCGCTTCCTGCTGGCCGGTCCCGAAGGCATCTCCGGTGATCTCGACAGCCTGGTGATCGAGGGCTACCACAACGTCCTCGTGTCGCCGGAGGACTCGCGCGCCCCGGCGTTCGGTCGCATCGCGACGCCCACCTCGCCCGGCCCCCAGGAGTTCGCCCGGTTCGCGGCCCCCGCGGTCGCCGGCGTCACCGGACTGTGGAGCGGGGTGGCGCACGCACCGCTCGACGGCGTCGACCCGCTCCCCGGACGTGTGGTGCGGCTGACTCGGTCGTTCTACCGTCGACTGCGGACCGACGACGTGGAGAAGCGTCTCCGGTCGGTGATCCTCGCGCAGAACGGCGAGCTGCCGCTGCCGTCCGACCAGCACTCGCAGGTGATCTACGTGCAGGATCCGGGGCTCGCCGCGTCGACCATGGCGCAGGCCTTCTGGACCAAACACGCGGCCGTGCTGCGCAGCAATCTGCTGCCGTACGAGGCGGTGACGACGGAGGAGATCGGTGGCTGGAAAGCCATCACGATGTTCTTCGGCTTCCTGTGGGCATCGCTGAAGAACGCGCCGAGCGCCTGGTACCGCAGTCTGGTCGACAACGTCTCCGACCGCGTCGCCATCGGCATTCAGAACGCCGTCTTCACCGACGCTCCGGCGGCCTACGAGGTGGTCGTCCGCGGCCGCAAGGCCAACGGCGAGTACGCGAGCTGGGACGACGTCGGCGCGGCCACCGAACACCTCGCCGCTGTCGCGGGGATCGGGCAGACCGAGAGTGCACAGGCCGACCTCAGCCTGGTGTGGCAGGACTACGCGAGCGCGTCGTTCACCCTGGCCGACGGCGGCACCCGCGGCGTGTCCGGCGGCCTCCCGCCGATTCAGGTGGGCGCCGCGCGCGGCGTCATCGGCCATTCGGGCAGCATCGTCCCCGGCGCCCGCGAACGCTTCTCCGACATCCCCGGCGTGGTGGCGGCGGCGGTCCGGACCGACGGCGTCGACGCGACGGACCCGCTCGGGATCCAGGATCTCCGATTCCAGCTCCACGAACTACAGGCCAGCCCCGATCACGGGCTCGCCGCGGGCTCGGCCCTCAAGCAGCTCGACGGCTGGGCCGCCACCACCTCGCGCAGCTTCGGCTCGCTGGTCGGCGAGCGGCTGGCGACCTCGTACGGCGAGGCCCGTCGCGACATGCAGAACCTGTTCGAGAAGGTCCGCAACGCGGCCGCCGCCCCCGACCCGGGCGAGGCCAAGCTGACACTGGCGCGCTGGACGCAGGTGCTGGTGATCCTGTGGCTGGTGCTGACCGGTGTCTTCATCTGGTTGGGCGTTCGGGGCACCGTGGAGTGGTGGGTCCCGGTCTCGGTGATCGTCGGCACGCTGGTGATCCTGCTGGTGTGCCTGTGCATGGCGTTCATCAAATCGCAGCGACAACTCTTCGCCCTGCTGCATCAGCGGCGGCGGCAGAAGAGTGAAGAGGCCGTCGACCTGCAGAACCTGCAGACGCTGATCAGCGATGTTCGTCGCCTCTGGCAGGCCTACGGCCAGTTCCTGTCCTGGAGCCGGGCCATCGGCAGCTTCCTGTCCGCGCCTCTCGGCCCCGATCGCGAGCAGCCGACCACGCCCCTCGACGTGGCGTGGGGTCTGCCGATGTCGACCTCGATCGGTGTCGCACAGCCCGCCGACGAACAGGTCTCACAGGCTTCGGGACATCTGCGTCGCGCGCTCTACCACCCGGGTTGGCTCACCAACTCGTGGGACGACCTCATCCTGCGGACCTCGCCGCCGGGACCGGGACAGCAGCCGTCCGCGCTGGCATCGCCGCTGTGGCACGACCGCGGACGACAGTCGCAGTCGGGCCTGGAGCGGTGGTCGGACGACCTCTTCTCCGGTCGCCTCCAGTCTTCGGGCGCCGACGTGGTGTGGCGCAACGCGCTCGAGCTGCTGTCGACGTCGATGCACCAGCTGGTGCCGAATCTGGTCGGCACCGTCTCGGTGATCGGCGGACCGGTGCAGCCGCTGGCCGAGTTCCTCGGCGATCTGGACCGGGAGCAGGGCGCTCGCGGGACCTTCGCCCAGGACATCCTGACCGACGGCGCCATCGCCAACGCCACCGCCGAGGTGAGCGTCGACCACCGTCGTCCCACCCGGAAGGGTCTCGGCATCATCTGTGCGGCGACGCAGTACAGCGATGCGTTCACCATCGATCGCCTGCGGACCGCCGGTGGAACCGTGCAGGAGACATGGGACGCCCCGACCCTCTCCGAGCCGTACTCGGGTGCGGCACCCGCGGGTCCGACGCAGCCGGAGCCGGAAGCGGAGTTCCGGGCCCCCGATTTCGGTAAGGGCTTCGGGTTCTGACCATGAACGATGTGGTGAGGAACAGTCGGACCGCCCTGGCGGCGTGGGGCGACGACGCCCGCACGCGCGGCCTCGCGGTGCCTTCGGCGGTGCGGCTCGCGGAGATCGCCGCCGACAACGCGGGCACGTGGACCGCGCAGGACTCCGCCGAGTCGGCTTGGCATTCCACGATCGACCACCTGCTGCGACAGGTGCGCCTGGGCGTGCAGCCGGAGGCCGCCGTCGCGCTGCTGCCCGACCGTCTCACCACGGCGGGGTCCGCCGCGAGCACCGGGGCCTCCGCCGCCGAGGCGGTTCCGGCCCAGACACCCGAACCCCAAACCCCAGAAACGCACATCCCGGAAACCCACATCCCCGAACCCCAGACACCCGAGCCCCCGGTCGACCTCAAACAGGCCATGACCGACGCCCTCATCGCGTGGCGCAGCGAACAGGTCGCGGCGGGCGTGCCCGGTGCCGACGCACTGCGCGACATCACCCTGCGCAACCTGGTCAAGTACGACCGGACCACCGCCGACGAGATCCGGTCGGCGTTGATCGGCCCGGCCGCCGATCTCGCCGACCAATTGGCTGCAGTCATGGCCGCGGTGGTGGCAGGCGTGGCCGCTCCGCAGGCACCGCCCACCACGCCTGAGCCGACGCCGCAGCCGACTCGCGCGCGACACGCTGCACCGACCGAACCGTCCCCGACGGCAGCCCCGGTTTCCGAGCCGGTAACGTCCGAGCCTGCCTGGTCCGAGCCGCCGGCTCCGGCCCCTCCCGCACCCGAGCCGGTTCCGGCCTTCTCCCCACCGGCGCCGAATCCGCCGACTCTGACACCGCAGACTCCGACGCAGCAGACACCGACACCCGAACCGGTGCCGAACGCTCCGTTGACGCTCACCCACGCGGACTTCTGCGAGTTCGCCTTCGAGCCCGGTACCTACGAGGAACCGCGCCACACGCTGGTCATCGAACGGGTCTCCGCAACGATCGCGCTTCACTGGGAGCCGTTCGACGTCGAGGCCGGTCAGACCGTGGTCTACCGCCTGGTGTCCCTCGACGAGGGATCCCTGTACAAACCCGAGATCGGCGACCTGCTCAGCGCCGATCACCAGACCCGATTCACCGACGGCCGGTTCCTGACCAGCGCGCACCGGATCTATCAGGTGTGGGCTCACGTCGGCGCCGACCCGGTGTCGGCCCGCCGCAACCAGCCGGTGCTGTGGGCGCAGGGTCACGCCGTCAGTGCCGTCGAAGACTTTGAGATCTTCGAAGAAGAGGGCCGGGTGATCGGCCGCTGGAACGTCCGGCAGGGCACCCGCGGCGTCCGCGTCACGCGAATCTCCCTCGACGGCGCGGCCGGCGGTCCCCAGCAGATCGGGACCGCGGCCGAGAACTTCAGCGGCTTCGTCGATCAAGACGTCCCGCGCGGCCGTCGGTTCCTTTATCGCGCCGAGGCCGAGGTCGAGGTCTCGGACAAGGTGCACCTCGCGCCCGCAGTCCAGCAGGAGATCCTGGTCTCCGTCTCGCTGGTTCCGGTTGCCGACCTGACCGCGACCGCCACCGACGGAGCGTCGTTCGACATCGCGTGGTCGACGCCCGAGGCCGGCCAGCAGGTCGACATCTACCGGTTCGCCACCGCGCCGCCCGCCGGCCTGGAGTCCGAAGACCGCGAGGCGTCGGCGATCGCCATGGAGGGGTTCACCAACGAGCAGAAGATCAAGGATCCGATCCGTCTCCTCGACGCGACGCGCTCGCAGATCGTCGGCGTCCGCTGGCCCGCCGACTGGAACCGCGCGTACCTGACGCCGGTCACCTCGTTCAACGGTCGCGTCCGGATCGGCCGGACCGAGATCCTCACCCGCCCGATCCCGCCGGTCATCGGACCGCGGATCATCGAGCGCTACGAGACCCAGCTGATCGCCTTCGGGTGGCCCAGCGGCGCCGCAGGCGTCCAAGTCTTCGTGGGCGCACCCGAGACCCCTGCCGAGAACCTCTGTCAGGGACCCCCGTACGCCGAGGTCAACGAGACGCAGTATCGACGCGACGGCGCCATCGTCCTGCCGCGCAAGCTCAGTCCCGGCGGATGCAAGGTCTGCATCGTGCCGGTCGCCTACACGCACGGAGAACAGTTGCGCGGAACCATCGCCGAGCTGTCGTACGCCGGGCTCATCGGAATGCACTATGAGCTGCGGCCGATGCAGGCCCCACCGGCGCTGCCCGGCGCCCCGCAGTCGCGGATCGTCGCCGTCGGCATCGCCGCCGACGTCAATGTGCCCCACCCGCCGATGCTGGTCGCGGTCAACAACACCGAGCGGTTCCCGCTCGACGCCCAGGACGGCCAGCCCCTGCGGTTCCTGACCGCGGGCGACCCGCGGCCGTTCGCCGAGTTGGGCCCCATCCGCTCCGACCAGTCGTTCGCACCGACCCCGTACTCGCTGGACTTGACGCAGATCAGCGGATTCGTCCGCCTCTTCGCCATTCAGAACCAGGGCGATGCCTCCGGGGCGAGCGGTGTCCGGTACGCACTGACAGACCCGCCCATTCAGCAGCTTCACTACCCGCTGCAGCAGCCGCAGGGGCCGATGTTCCGTGGCTGACCTGAGTAAACGACAGTATGCGCAGCTCACCTACTCGTCCTTCGACAACGGCTCCGGCCGCGGCGGCTGGCAGGTGAAGCAGGTGGTCGGCGAGCTCTCCGCTGTCGACCAGGAGACGCTGACCAACCGGATCTGGACGTCGTTCGACCTCGAACCGCGCCTCCCGGACTTCCCCACCGAAGAGCAGGTCCTGAGTCGGCCCGCTCGCCTGTGTCACGGCGCCGTTCCCGACGGATCGTCGGTGCTGTGGCACACGGTCGACGCCGGTCGCGACGGTTCCGGCCGTCCCGGCAATGTGTTCGCACACGTCGTGGTGGATCGTGATCCGGGCGCGGTGGACGGACCGCTGCCCATCTCCCGGTGGCGCTCGGAGGGTTGGCTGCGTCCGTACGGTGCGCCCGCCGTGGCCGCGGCGCAACTGGTCGACGCCTGGCCGCCCGCCCCCAACCCGGCGATCGGCCCGTCCTCGGCCATCGCCTTCGTCAGCGCGTCCATGCAGCGGCAGCAGTTGTTCCGCGCACTGATCGATGCGGTCGTCGCACGCATGCAGGGTGGGCCGGCGATCGTGTTGCAGACCGCGAACCACGAGGAGTCGGTCGCGTGGATCTCGTCGATCACCCATCTGCTCCCGCCGTCGGCGGGCAAGGCCTTGTCGTGGTCCACGCACGATCGACCGGAGAACGCCTCCGCGCAGATCGCGGCGGGCACCGACCTCATCTGTGTCCCCGCGGCCGACGACGTCGAGGTGCCCGGGGCCCTCGTGATCGCAGCGGCCGAACTGCCCGACCTCGCACTTCCCGGTGGGTCTCACCGATTCGCGAGCGGTCGCACCGTGGCGGCCACGGATCTCTCCGAGCTCGCCGAAGCGGTCTTGGCCGATCCGGACATCGCCGCGCAGATCCTGCAGCGACAGGCGCAGATCGAGACCGAGTTCGCCGGTGACACCGTCGCCCCGG
>NZ_JAAYXO010000249.1 GCF_012515855.1 Gordonia sp. (in: high G+C Gram-positive bacteria) | reverse complement strand
GGCCTGATCCCGCAGGCGCTGCGGCACGCCCGCCGCGGCCGGGCGATCATGAACCAGAACATCGTGCTGTCCCTGGCGATCATCACCGTGCTGCTGCCGCTGGCCATCACCGGCGTGCTCGGCCTGGCCGCGGTCGTCCTCGTCCACGAGGTCGCCGAGCTCGTCGTCATCGCCAACGGGCTGCGCGCCGCGCGTGCCAAGCGCCCGGCGGCGGCTGTGTCGCCTGAGACGGCTTCACCGGCCACGGTCCGCGCGGACAGAGACTGAGAGGAGTGGATCATGGAGATCACGTTGCAGTACTTCGACGGGTGCCCGAACTGGGAGGTGCTCGACCGGCGGCTCACCGAGGCCCTCGACGGCCGATCGGACGTCCGCGTCGTGCATCAGCGAGTCGAGACTGCCGAGGACGCCGCCCGCCTCGGGTTCCACGGGTCCCCGACCGTCCTCATTGACGGCTCCGACCCCTTCGCCGACGAGCACACGCCGGTGGGGCTTGCCTGTCGAGTGTTCCGCACTCCTGCCGGGCTGGCTGGTTCGCCCACCGTCGATCAGCTGCGCGAAGTACTCGATGCGCCTCTATGAGGGTGGAGCACGCGATCATCGCACCGACGCTCAGCGCAGGAAGAGCCGCTTTCATCGAAAACCAGCCAGGATTGTCGTCAACGTTGTGCTGTAGAGCGCGCCGACACTGACAACGGGTGCTACAACCCAGGCATGCGCTACGAGAAGCCGAGTGCGCGCGCGGCCTCCATCTGACCCGATTCGACGCTCTGGATGCCGGAGCGGAAGATCTCGCCGATGTACGCCGCGGCGAGGAGTCCGAGCGCGATGGACCCGAGCCAGAACGGATTGCCCCCGGTGAGGTCCTTGACGATCGGACCGAAGCCGAGGCCGACGATCAGGATCACCACGACCGCGGGCAGGCCTCGGAAGATGTCGGTGTAGACCCGGGCGGGCCAGCGGAGCCAACGGGACCGGGAGATGCCGGCGACCGCGAGGAGCATGCCGAGAACGGTGCCGATGATGCCGGAGGCCAGCGAGATCTTCAGGGTGTTCGGCAAGCCCGTCGTGATGAGCTCGGGGAGGGCTTTGCGGAACTGCTCGCCGTTCAAGAAGGTCTCGCGGAGCTGGGTCCACGTGCTCTTGGGGGCTGCGTCGGACGCGTTCTCGTGCGGCTTGGCGGCGTTGCGCTCGGCGATGGCCTCGAAGTCCGGAAGGTCGGGCATGGGCGCGGCCTTGGAACCGGGCTTCCACCCGTCGGGCAGCGGACGCGGGGCCCAGTCGCTGTAGAGCCGGGCCCACGTGCCGTCGGCGATGATTGCATCGAGGCCGCTGTTCAGCGCTTCGGCCAGCCTCGGGTTGTCGCGGGCCACGGCCCAGGCGGTGAAGTTGTTGATGCTGAAGGTGTTCTCCAGGATCTCGATGCCGTCGGAGGCCTGAACGGTTCCCTCGGCCTGCTGGCTGGGCGCCACCCAGGCGTCGATCTGGCCGGACTTCAGGTTCGCGTAGGCGGTGGCGTAGTCGGGAAACTTCACCGGTGTCAGCTTCAAGGTGTTGGTGACGTAGTCGTCTTGCACCGTGCCTTGGACGACACCGATTCGGGTGCCGGCGTTGAGATCGCCGAAGCTGCGGATCTTGCCGCCTCCGGCGCCGGCGAGCGCGAAGTAGCCGAAGTCGTAGCCGTTGGTGAAGTCGACGGTGTCGCGCCGCTCGTCGGTGGTCGTGATCGACGACGAGCCGACGTCGAACCGGTGGCTCGCCACCTGGGCCAGGAGACCGGAGAACTCCGTGCCGACGAACTCGACCTTGAGCCCGAGTCTGTCGGCGATGGCCTTCAACATCTCGTTGTCCATGCCGGTGAACTGTTGCTTGGAGTTCACGCAGATGCTCGGCGGGGCGTCCGACAGAGTTCCGACGGTGATCGTCCCCGGTTTCACCAACTGCAACTGCGAGACGTCGATCTGATCGAGCGGCGTCGAGGTCGGCGTGGTGAACCGGTCCGGCGCCTGAGCGGCACTTGCGAGATTGGTCGGAGCCGTCGAGGCGGACTCGACGCCGGGCGGTGCGCAGAGGCCGGTGTCGTCGCTCGACGACGAACTCGAGCACGACGCGAGCAACGCGATCGCGAGGGCGGCGACCAGGAGCGGCAACCAGCGCCGAGCTGCGGAAAGCAGAGTCATGATAGGCAAGCGTAATCGGCTTGATCCGAAACTCCGCAATTAAAATGACGCTGGAGAAAATACTGCCTAGGGAACGCCCGAGGTAATGGTCAAGTAAAGGTCGAGAAACAAAACGGGCGTCCCGGAAAGATCCGGAACGCCCGATTTGTCGAGACGTGTCTAGTTTGCGGCCTCATAGGCTGCGACGATGTCGGCGGGGATTCGTCCGCGGTCGCTGACGGTGTAACCGTTCTCCGAAGCCCACTGGCGGACGGCCCGAGTGTTGTTGGCGCTGCGTCCCGTTGCTGCCTGGCGCCGTCCGGCCTGGCGTCCTCCGGTCGATCGTGATGCAGCCACATAGGTCGCGACGTGATTGCGGAACTCTTCGGCGTGCTCGGGCGAGGTGTCGAACTCGTAGCTCTTGCCGTCGAGGCTCCAGCGAACGGTTTCGTATTCGTCGAGTTCTGCGCCGTCGATGTCGTCGACGATCTGGATGACGGTCTTCTTGGCCATGGAGGCGGATCCTTAAGTCGGCAGTGCGAGCGTTTTGGAATCGCACTATTTTTGGGGAAGGCTATTCTCCGAGTGAGAATACACGTATTCACCTGGTAGGTGCCACGTCGGAAGAAGGTGTCCGCTCTGTGGAGGATTCGTTCTCGGTGGTCAGTCCCAACAATGCTCGAGGTGCCCGCTCATCAGAACGGATCTGCTCGAATCCATCAGCGGTGATCGCGAATCCTTTACCTGAGCTCGACTCGATGCAGTAGAGGTCACCTTTATCGGCCAGGCACGCGAAACGATCGATGGTGAGCGACGACCCGGAGGGGAGGATTCGAGACCGGAATAACACGGGATAGCTATTCGCACATGCGCCCGCGGTCGCCCCGTTGGCGTCGAGCGTCGCGTAGTCGGGTTGCCAGTCGCACTTGCTGGAATCGCTGTCCGCGGGACGACGGGCGTCCTTCAGTTCGGTGCCAACGCAGGCGAGGGTATTCGCGCCGTTGTTTCCAGTGGAGCATCGGACGGAGCGATCCTCGGTGGAGAAGTGATAACCCGAGACTTCCGAGCGGTCTCCAGATTCTGAGGTCGCGCCGATCTGGAACTGGGAATTGCTCGCCCTGGGTGCGGCCTTGATGACCCGCTGGAAACTCCAGGGCGAGGCCGGTCCGGTGGCGCCGGTGGAGCGTTGCGCAGAGGTTGGAGCCACCGAGGACGGAAGCGACTCGGTGATCGGTGCGTCGGTCTCGGGAATCACGATCGGACTGGGTGTCTCGTCGATCTCCAGCAGTGAGCAGGCGGGCAGCGCCACGACGGCAAAGCAGGCCAGGGTGGCGCCCGTCAGGGCAGTGAGGAAGCGGCGCTTCCGTGGTCCGTACCCTTGCACTGTGGCGACTCCCAAGATCGTGTTGTTTTATGTGTTCACGCCGCTGCCCGACCCGGAGGCGATCCGGTTGTGGCAGCAGAGCGTGTGTGAGGCCGCTGGACTGCGCGGCAGGATCATCGTGTCATCCCACGGCATCAATGCAACAGTGGGTGGCGATATTCGCGATGTCAAGAAGTACGTGCGGGCTATCCGCAGCTACCCGGCTTTCAAGTCCGCGGATATCAAGTGGTCGGACGGTACCGGTGACGACTTCCCGCGGTTGAGCGTCAAAGTGCGACCCGAGATCGTGACCTTCGGCGCGCCCGATGAACTCCATGTCGACGGTTCGGGTGTGGTCGGTGGCGGCCGACGACTGGCCCCTGAACAACTGCACGAGTTGATCCAGGATCGGGGTGAGGACGTCGTCTTCCTCGACGGTCGCAACCAGATTGAAGCGGAGATCGGCCGGTTCAAAGATGCCGTCGTCCCCGAGGTGAATTCCACCCGCGACTTCATTCCGCTGATCGAGAGTGGTGCCCTGGACCACCTGAAAGGCCGACCCGTCGTGACGTACTGCACGGGCGGTGTTCGCTGTGAGGTGCTCAGCGCATTGATGGCGGCTCGGGGTTTCGACGAGGTCTATCAACTCGACGGTGGCATCGTTCGATATGGCGAGGCGTTCGGCGACTCCGGGCTATGGGAGGGTTCGCTGTACGTGTTCGACAGTCGGATGAAGGTTGATTTCAGCGCCGGACCGGCGGTGATCGGCAAATGTGCGCTTTGCGGAATGCCGAGCAGCGAGGTCATTAACTACCCGGACGGAGACGGTCGGGACCTCGCCGTCATTTGTGTCGACTGCCAGGAGGGCCTGGAACGGTGACTCGGGGTACGGTGCCCGTCGTCGTTCTAGCGGGTTTCCTCGGTGCTGGAAAGACGACGCTGCTGAACCACGTCTTGCGTTATGCCGGAGGCCGTCGAATCGGTGTGATGGTCAACGATTTCGGATCGATCAACATCGACGCGCTGCTGGTGTCCGGTCAATCCGGCGGCACCATGAATCTGGCTAACGGATGCATGTGCTGTACCACCGACGCCACGGGTCTGGCCGAGAATCTCGAGGCGATGGCGGACCCCGCGGCCGGTCTCGACGCGATCCTGATCGAGGCCAGCGGAATCGCCGAGCCGAAGTCGTTGATCCGCATGGTGCTCGCTTCGCGGAGCGCGCGGGTGGCGTACGGCGGCCTCGTCTACCTGGTCGACGGCGCGAACTTCGACGCCACCCTCGTCGAGCACCCGCAGATGTCGTCGCATGTGGCCCTCGCCGATCTGGTGGTCTGCAACAAGGTCGACATGGTGGGGGAGCCCGGCGACGTCGAGGCGCTGGTGGAACGGATTCGGTCGGTGAACCCCAGTGCACCGGTGCTGCCGGTGAGCCACGCGGTCGTCGACCCGGAACTGCTCTTCGATCCGGCCGAGCAACGGATGCGCGACGACGGTGCGCGCCAGCTGACCTTCGACGAACTGATGCTGGCCGACGCCGACCACGGTGCCGACCATGACGCCGATTCCGGTTGCGGTGCCGGGCACGGGCACCTGCATGCCGCGTTCGACTCCGCCTCGCTCGAGACAGATGCCGCGGTCGACCCCCGCCGCCTCGCGATGTTCCTGGAACGACCGCCCGCGGGGAGCTATCGGATCAAGGGAACGGTGCTGGTCGATCTGCCCGAGCATCGCGACATCGCGTACGTCGTGCAGTCGGTCGGCGGTTTCATCAGGGTCGAAGCCGGCTCGTGGCGCGGCAGGTCGCGTGGGACGTCGCTGGTGGTGATCGGTGCCGGTCTCGATCCGGTGCAGGCGCGGGCGGCTCTGGACGGTGTGGTGGTTCCCGCGGACCCCGACGACACCAACGGCATCCTTCATTTGACGCGACATCTGGTCACAGCGACCTAACGATTCCCCGCTGGTTCCGAGCCTGGGTTTGCGGGCCCACCTCAACCACTGGTTGACTGTTACGCAAGTGTTCTATGTGACAGATGATGTGGATTCGGAAGGAGAGCGGTGTGCGTCGGCCCCGTGGCCGGTGTGCATCCACCTACCTATGGCTGCTGTACGTGTACGGCGTCGCGTGATGGTCGCGGCGTCCCTCTTGGCTTCGTCGGCGCTGATCGGCGGGGTGCTCGTCGCTTCGCCGACCGACGCCGCACCCACCGCGGGCGCCCTGACCGGCAAGACGGTCTTCCTCGATCCCGGGCACCAGGGGTCCGCGGCTGGACAGAACCTGTCCAAGCAGGTCAACGACGGCCGCGGTGGAACCAAGGACTGCCAGACCACCGGCACCACGGCCGTCGGCGGCAAGACCGAGCACACCATCAACTGGGAGGTCGCCCAGCTGGTGAAGGCCGCACTCGAAAGCAAGGGTGCACGGGTCCTGATGAGCCGGAAGGACGACACCGGCTGGGGTGGGTGTGTCGACGAGCGCGCCGAAGCCGCCAGCAGGTCGGGCGCCGACCTGGCGGTGAGCCTGCACGCCGACTCGACGAGCCAGGGCGCCGACCCCGGTAAGTCGGGCTTCCACATGATCGTTCCGACCCTCCCGATCCCGGACAAGGCGGTCGACGCGGTGCAGGCCGGTGAAGGGCGCAAGGCGTCGAACACCGTGCGTGACGCGTTGAAGAAGGCCGGGATCGCGCCGGCCAACTACGGCGGTGCGATCGACGGTGTCGTCACCCGCCCGGACATCGCCGGGTCCAACCTGACGCGCGTGCCGCTGGCCTTCATCGAGATGGGCAACCTGTCCGACCCCGCCGATGCGGCTGTGCTGTCCACGCCGCAGGGCGCCACCAAGTACGCGGTGGCCATCACCGACGGCATCACCGACTACCTCGGTGGTCGGGCCTCGGCAGCCAACCCGACGGCACCGGCACCGGATCCGAACGCCAAGCCGACAGATCCCGCGGCGCCCCCGGCCGAGTCGACGAGTCCCGATCTGTCCGGTCTCTCGGGCGTTGAGGCGATCGGACCGCTGATCGATCAACTCGCCAAGGCCAAGAGCCCGCAGGAGGCGCAGAAGATCCTGATGACACAGGGGCAGGACGTCTCCGCTGACGTCCTCAAGGCGATCCTCGCCGTCGTCTACGCGGTCTTCGGTGGCAAGCTGCCGATCTGACGTCGACAGCCCTCGACCCGTGAAACGCCAGGAGAGCTTCTCCTGGCGTTTTCGCATTAGGCTGAATGCATGGGTCTGCTGACATTGCCGCAACTTCCGAGACTGAAGACCATCCGCGAACTGTTCGTGGTGCCGACACCGGTGCCATCGCTTCGCGACCGCAAGGTGCTGATCACCGGAGCCGCCAGCGGCATCGGGCGGGCGACGGCGCTCGCCGCGGCGCGGGCCGGCGCGGAGCTGGTGCTGACCGACGTGCAGGCGGGTCCGTTGGACGAGGTGGTCGCCGAGATCATCGACGCCCACGGCACGGTCCTCTTCCACAGTGCGGGCGACGTCTCCGACTACGACTGGGTGGCGGCGTTCGCGCGCGGAGTCGAAGCCGAAGTGGGCGTCATGGACGTCGTCATGAACGTTGCTGGTATCTCCGCGTGGGGCACGGTGGAGAACTTGGAGCATCGTCACTGGAAGAAGTTGGTCGACGTCAACCTGATGGGGCCGATCCACATCATCGAGTGCTTTGTGCCGCCGATGGTGCGCCGCGGAGAAGGCGGCCACCTGGTCAACGTCTCGTCGGCTGCGGGCCTGCTCGCGCTGCCGTGGCATGCCGCGTACAGCGCCAGCAAGTTCGGCATCCGGGGCGTCTCGGAGGTGCTGCGGTTCGACCTCCGTCGTCACCATATCGGGGTGTCACTGGTCTGCCCGGGCGGCGTCGCGACTCCGCTGGTCGAGACCGTCGACATCGTCGGACTCGACCGGAGCAACACTGCGATCCAGAAGGAGATCGCCGGCTTCCACAAGATCGCGGTGACGCCCGAGAAGGCGGCGTCGGCGATCCTGCGCGGGGTGACGCGCAACAAGTACATGGTCTACACCTCGTTCGACATCCGCTTCGGCTACTGGTGGGCTCGCAAGTTCGCGTTCCCGTACGAGGTCGTCATGCGGATCGCCAACAATCGCTTCGACCATCTGTCGCGGCTCAGCGGTCTGGGCGATGCCGCCGCCGACCGGTCCGGGACCGCTGCCTCGCAGCGCGCCGAATGAGCGCCATCCGCGCCGGCGGCGTGCTGGTGGTCGCCGCGACCAAGGCCGAAGCAGCGCACGTGCCGCCCGGCACCGAACTGTTGATCACCGGAATCGGGAAGGTACGCGCCGCCAGCGCCGTGGCGCGGCGACTCGCACTCGGTGACTACGGCCGTGTCGTGAACATCGGCACGTCGGGGGCCCTGCGCGACGGTCGTGTCGGTCTCTTCACTCCGTCGCGGGTCGTCGAGCACGACATCAGCGCGGTTGAGTTGGCCGCGATGGGGTACCACCAGCCGGACGAGTGGGAGATCCCGGACGGCGACGGATCTGTTCTGGCCACGGGTGACATGTTCGTCACCGACGCCGTTCATCGCGCGCGGCTCGCACAGCGTGCTGATCTCGTCGACATGGAGGGCGCGGCCGTCGTCGCGGTCTGCGCCGAATTCGGTGTGCCGGTGCGACTGGTCAAGGTGGTCAGTGACAACGCCGACGAAGAATCCTTCGACTGGCCGTCGGTGATCGATGCGGCAGCGCGTCAACTGGGGGAGTGGCTGGCTGCCACCGGCTTCGGCGAGCAGGTGTCACTCGCGCGTTGAGTGACGTGCCTGTTGTCGGCTAGCGGTCGTCGGCTCCCGCCGTCAGATCCTCGATCGCGCCGTTGTCGCGCATCTGTCCTGCCGTCCGGCGGGGCGCCTTGGGATCGCGCGCGGGGATGGTCTGCGGAGCGGCGCGACGCGGCGTCTCTGCCGACTTTCTCGCGGGTGCCTGCCTGGTCGCGGAGGCCGGCGCCGGGCGCTTCTGTGCGGGTGCCGAACGGGGAGTGGCAGCCGGCGGTGCACTCGGCGAGGACGGGCGCGGTGCGGCCCGCCGGGCAGGCTGCGGAGCGTTGGTCGCAGCGTCGGGTCGAGCCTGCGGTGGTCGTGCGGCCTTCTTGGCAGGTGCGGCGGTCTTGCTGGTGCCAGTCTTGGTTGCCGCGGTCTTGGTTGTTGCAGGCCTGGTTGTCGCAGACGGCCGGGAAGCAGACTTCTTCGGAGCAGACTTCTTTGCCGCGGCCGTCGTTCCGGCGGCTTTCTGTGCGCCGGCCGCTGCCTTGGTGCTTGTTGTCTTGGTGCTGTTGCTTCCGCCGCTACCCGTGCGGGTTCGAGCGGCCTTGCCGAAGAGCGCCTGCCCCTTGGGCCTGGCGAGGAACCACCGGGCCCCGACCACGACGAGCGTCAGCAGGAAGGCCAGCAGGATCCACGGGAAACTGGTGGCGATCGGCAGGACGACCTTCAGGACGATGGATTTCATTCCCTCGGCGCTGTCGGAATTCAGCGTGTACAGCGTCCCGACGCCGACGATGAAGGCGATGAGGGGCGGTTGTGCGGCGGCGGTGAACAAGGCGCGCTGGCGCACCGCGAGCGCCGCCAACAGGCAGCCGAGGATGTAACAGATCTTGAAGGCGCGACCGAGCGCAGACGAGGAATCGTCGAGGATGACGGTATCGATGAAAGCACCGAGCGTCGTGGCGCCGACTCCGATGAGAACAGCGCCCCACCACGGCACACCCTTGATGGTGGGCACGACAGATCGCTCGTCGGAGGGCACGGCTGAGCCGGCTAGCAAGCGCGAAGACACATCTAAACGGTACCGGCAAGAAGTCCGAACCCGGTGATCCGAACCTGTGCGTTTCGATAATTTCACAATGTGCGTGACATGGATCTCACAACGGAATCGACGTTCGGCACCCCCTCGACCACCCGGGGCGACCGATTCTCGGGTCCGGACAACGCCTCGAGATCGGCCAGCTTTCGTGCCGTCACACCCAGTCGCGAGTCGATGGCTCCGACAGTGGAGTTATACGACTCCACTGCTCGCCGCAACGACGCACCGGTCTTCTCCAAGTGGCCGAGTACCTGATCGATGCGCTGATACAGCTGTCTCCCGAGCGCATGGATGGTCTCCGCGTCTTCGGCCAGCGCGAACTGACGCCAGCCCAACGCCACCGTCCGGAGCAGTGCGATGAGCGTGCTCGGGGTAGCGAGCACCACGTCGCGCGAGAACGCGAAGTCGAGGAGTTCGGGGTCGCCGCGCAGCGCCGACTCCAATGCGCCGTCGTTCGGTAGAAACAAGACCACGAACTCGGGCGACACCGGCTGTGCCGACCAGTAGCTCTTTCCGGCAAGTGCGGTCACGTGTGCACGGACGGCCTGGGCGTGCCGGACCACCAGTTCGCGGTTGTCGGCCACCGCCGCGGACGTCGACTCCATGTACGACTGCAGCGGAACCTTGGCGTCGACGACGATCCGCCGTCCGCCCGCCAACTGCACCACCAGATCGGGGCGGACGGCGCGCTCGGCCTCCGACTGGCCGTGCACCTGCGTCGAGAAGTCGCAGTGCCGCGACATGCCGGAGAGCTCGACGACGCGCTCCAACTGGACCTCGCCCCACCGGCCGCGAACTTGAGGCGCATGGAGCGCGCCCGCGAGCTGGTGGGTCTGCTGCTGCAGGCGGCGTGAGGTGGCGTGAACACCGCGCATCTGCTCGGCCAGCCCGGCATACGCGTGGACGCGGCCGGCCTCGCTCCGGCGGAGCTCTTCCGACAGCCGTCCGAGGGTGTCGCGCAGCGGCCCGACCACGAGGTCCACTTCGGCTCCCACCCGTCCGCTCTCCGGGCCGGCCGTGGTGCCTGCGTGCGCGGCGAGCGACGCGCCACGGGCCAACCAGCCGAGGAGCGCCCCGACGATGAGGCAGATCGGGCCGATGATCGCTGCGGGTGTCATGGGCACATCATGGCGGAGGCCTCTGACATTCTCGGTTCGACCATTCTCGGTTCGACGTCTGGCCGTCGCCGATCGGCCGTGATCAGACGGCGACGTCGAGGTCGATCGCCTCCCGATCAAGCAGCAATGCCTTCAGCGCGAGTCCATAGCGGTAGCCACCGAGGGTGCCGTCCGAACGCGTCACTCGGTGGCACGGGACGAACAGGGCCGCAGCGTTGCGAACACAGCACTGGGCGGCGCCGCGGACAGCGGTGGGACGGCCCGCGAGCTCAGCCAGTCGCGCGTAGGTCACGGGATGGCCCGGCGCGACTCGACGCAGTGCGGCCCACGACTCCTGGATGAACGGACCGGCGTCCTGCCGCACCGCGATACGGGAAGGGGCGCCGAAGTCGCCGTCGTAGTAGGCGAGTACCGCGTCGGCAGCGCTGCCCGGTGCGCGCTGGTGCAGCCCGTCGATGCGCAGTGACGTCGAGATCAGCGCATCCAAGTAGTCCGGCGATTCCGTCCATCCCGCCGCGAACACGGTCTCGGCGTCGTCGACGAGAATCGTGAACGGTCCGTCCGGCGTCGTGACGGTGGTCCAGCCGAGCCCGGGTACCGGGTCGGCCGGCGTGGGATCGGTCGGCACGGGCTGAGCGGTCATGAGGTCCCCCTGGAGATGTCGTGGATCGAGTGCCGCGGACGGCACAGCGCTGACACGAGTCGTCGCCGACCAGCGGTCGCCGGTGCGCTCTGCGAAACGACTCGTAGATTGGACGCAGCCGACGCCGAATCGGTTCCACCGTTGTCCACAGGCAGCGGCTTCCGGTGTCGCCGGGGACCCCGCGCGTGCCACTGCGCGCGAATGTCGCAGGGCTGTGTGAAGATTGCCTCGTGAGCGACCAGAATCCAGAGCCAGCCGTAGAATCGGACGCCGATTCGCCGGACTCGCCGTCGACGACTGCGGAAGCG
>NZ_JAAYXO010000248.1 GCF_012515855.1 Gordonia sp. (in: high G+C Gram-positive bacteria) | reverse complement strand
GGGCGGGCAACGCTGTAGCCCTCGTCCTTCAGCCGCTGGACGTCGTAGGGAATCTGCACCGACAGGAGTTCAAAGACCGCCGAGTATTCCGTCACGCTGTTCGCGGTCAACTGCGGCAGAGCGGTGAGATCACGGACGTCAGCCGGAGGCAGGTACAGCCGAGCCTGATCGGAGAAGCCGATGATCGAGAAGCGCGCCTTAGACGCAGCAAACGGCTGTTCGTGTAATGCCGCCAGCAGTTCGTCGAGCGCGTCGTTCATCTCCCCGACGTGCGGCCCCATGGATGCGCTCTCGTCAGCGACAAAGTAGATGGGCAGAACGGTGCCGAGCGTTTCCAACGTGCGATCCTCACAGTCATCCGGCAGGCGATTCCCACCCGTCTGGATCACACCCTAGTGTGTGTTGACCCGATCCTCGGATCTACCATTCGGCTGAATGAGCACGCAGCGCTTGCACACTCCGTTGTGCGATTGCCGCTACACTCCGACCTGATGAGAACTTGCACGATTGGTCTGCGGCACCGGCAGCACGAGGACACGAGGCGTCGATGAACGCGGTGCATCCGGCTGAACCTCCGGGTGGATGGCGGCGGACCGATTCTGGCGATCCGGTAGTTCCACCGGAAGATCCGCCGGTACCGGGGTCCGGGCTCGGACGAGAAGCGCTTCCGCATATTGATCTGCGGCACTTGCCGACACCGCCACGCAAGGAGACTGCGTCACCCCGAGCGCCCGCCCGGTCGGCCACGAACTCGCTGAATGACTCTGTCGAACACCAGGTCCCGACCGTCGAGGCACCCGTCGTACCGACGATCGGTGCCCAACCGACTAGTGCGACTGACTCGCGAAAATCATCTGACCTGGTGCCACTCTCAGCCCTGGCGTGCTTACTCTTTCTTCCCATCGGGCTTTTCGCGCTCGTCCTGCGCCGCCGCTCGAAGCAACTTCGGGCCTCCGGAAGCTCGGCAGCCGCGCTTGCAGAGCAACGGTGCCGGACCGTCGCGCTCGTCGGCATAACGGTCGGTCTGGCGAGCATCGTCGCGCTGCTCGCTACTGTCTCCCTCTGATCCGTATCGTTATCGCTCCTCGATCCTTCTCGCACGCTTCTCGAACCTCACCTCATCGAAGCTGTAAACGAACGCAGCGACAGCCACCGATGCAAGCGCAACAAACAACGACAGCCAGTACCCCCAGGCCATGTGGAAGCTGACGTTGGAAACGAAGCCGCCCTGCTGCGCAAGTACGAACGTGTGATCACTGCTCCAATCCGAGCGACCGACCCACGCTGCGACGACGAGCGCCGCGAGAACGAGTCCGCCGCCGGCGACTCGCATCGCTGCCGCCTCAGCGTCGCGCGCGACCATCGACCGCACTCCGAGCACGGCCGCGATCACCGCGAGCGCGACCGCCCACCCTGCGTTGTCTGACGGAATCTCGGTGATAACGTCCGTCGATGGGGTGTCGACGATGGTCCGAGCCAGCGAGAACCCCACATAGGGCTCGCCGTCGATCTTGACGCGCATCCACGGAGCCGTGAACGCCAGCACCGCGATGATCCCGGGACCGAGCAGCGCCACGAGGCGCATCCTCATCGAGACCGGCGTCTCGCCCGATGTCGTTGCGGGCACCTCCGACACAACTACCTTGGTCGCCGCAACCTCCGAAGTCTCCTTGAGTAGCGCGACCACTTGCGCAACATACTCGCCACATGTCGCACCCGGCCGGAACTCAGTTCCCGGCGTTGCGTGCTTGCGGGACGAAGCGAGAAGCGATTCTGCGCGGAGAATCTTCAGCACGAGTTGGTCGAATCCAGGAGGGCGTGTCGCGACGACACCTGACCGCATCTCTTCGAATCCGAAGATCACCGGTTCGAGCTTGCCGCCGCGCTCGTGGATACCGACATTGTCGATCGTCAATCCAGGATGGGACAACCCGCGTTCGGCCGCTGTGGTCAAGCACCGGGCGATCCGACCGACGATGCGCTGCCTGTCACGTGCGCTGAGGTCTGCATCGTCCAACCGCGTGACGTCATCCGAGCCGGAGTGCACCCGAAGGCCGTACTGATCGAAGCCGACCCCCGTCGACACGCACTGCTTCTCTGAGTCGCACGGCGCCTCCATCCGCGGGAAGTCATTGCGATGCTCCGGGGACCGGAGATACTCGCCTGCCGCAGCCGGCTCGACCGCCGACTGCTGTGGCACGAGACCCCGATCGATCCGTCCACGCACCGCTTCAGGCCGGTCTGCCGAGATTCTGCGAATCGCGATGATCAACGACGGCACCCAGTCGGCGGGCCTGGGCCGAGCTAGCGGATCGTCTGCCAACGCCTGAGTAAGTAGAGGCCGAAGACTCGATACATCGCCAGGCAGAAGGATCGGATCCCGGGCATCCTGACGACCGGTCAGCAGCCTAAGGACCAGCAACCCGAACTTGTAGGAGTCCGTCGCAACCGTGTTCAGCTGCTCCCGGGACCCGTCAATAGCAACCGGGACCGTCCATTCCGCAGTCTCCATGTATCGCCCACCGCCCGACCTCGTTACCTCGGTCATTGCGTCGCAATCGATGAAGTACACGGCGCAGTCATTCGCGCTGACATCAAACGCAAGATTCCTCGCCGACACATCTCCGGCTACGAGTCCGTTCGCATGGAGCTTCGCGAACCCCTCTGCCGCGCTGCGGAGCAACTGCAGTTGCTGATCCCGCGAGACACCAATGCCGCGATGGGCGAGGAACTCAGGACTGTTCAACAGCAATTGCATGTCGGCAAACCGTCGCGTTGTCCGCTGCCGCGCGCCGTTCCCGGTCACGTAGTCCACATGAAAGCGGTCCGGCGCCAACGGCATCAGGTACCCGACTGGCTGACCGTCCGACTCCACCAGAGCGAGTGGCCATGCGAAGCTGTCGAGCCATCTCGACCGATTCTCGGTAGACATCACCATGATCCGCGCCATCAGACGCTGCACCGAGGCGGCATCGGGCCGGGAGCAAAGACCGTCGTCACGGCCGACGCGATACTCCTTGAACGCTACCGCCCCGAGTTCCGGCACAGTCGCTCGATAGACCGTCGCTGTACCGCCATCGCCCAGCTTCTCGCCGACATACACTAACCCGCGATCAACAGTCGTCCCGAGCACCACTCACCCTCTGTTCACATTGCCGTGTGCGTCGACACTATCGCGCGCGGTCCGGTGGAGTCCGGAATGGAGGTCCCCGGGTCATTCAGCAGACAGACTTCCCTCGTTTCCGCGTACCGTGGCCAGCATGAGCCCTGCAACGTTCCCCACAGACTGGTCGACAGCCCTCGTTCTGGTGGCGCACCCGGACGATCCCGAGTACGGAATGGCGGCGGCGGTCGCCCGCTGGACGTCCGAAGGCAAGCGCGTCGTCTACGCCCTCGCCACCAGCGGTGAAGTCGGCATCGAAGGCATGCCCGCCGAGACCGCGGGCCCCCTGCGCGAGGGCGAACAGATCGCGTCGGCTGCAGTGGTCGGCGTCGAGGAGGTCGAGTTCTGGGGCTTCCCCGACAGCCAGGTGGTCAACTCGCCCGAGTTGCGCGCCAAGGTCACCGAGGTGATCGAGCGGGTGCAGCCCGAGATCATCCTGTGCACGTACGGCGGCCCGGGCTGGGGTCCCGACCGACCGAACCAGCGCGACCACATCGAGTTCGCGGCCGCGGTGATCGACGCCTACGACGAGCTTCCCGGCGTCACCGCGCAGTTCTTCTGGAACGGCCCCGCACCGACCCACGCCGTCGACGTCACCGGCTTCACCGAGAGCGCCGTCGAATCGCTGGCGTGCCACCGCGTCTACCTGGAGGTCCTGGACCCGGAGACCCCGGTCATCGACCAGGCCCGCGCCCAAGTGCAGTGGTCCACGGCACCCATCGACGGGTTCGATGCCGCCGACGCGTCCGGGTTCGAACTCATCCGCCCGAAGTAGCACCGCAAGCTCGGCGGTCGCCGCCGACGCACACTCGCTGAACAACGACACCGGGGCCGCACGCGTATCGCGTACGGCCCCGGGTTATCGATATGGCTTCGTCAGGTCAGGACGCAGCTCCCGACAGCATGTTCGGGATCAGCCCGGCCAGATTTCCGACGATCCCACCGAGCAGGTCGCCCTGCGGCAACTTGGCCGCAGGTGCCTCCTGCGGGGCGTCGACGTTGACGCCGATCGTCATCTGCGGATTCTTCGCCGGATCGAGCCACTTCAGGACCTCGATCATCTTGTCTCGCGCGATCGCGACGCAACCCCAGGTCGGCTCACCGTTGGACACGTGCAGGAACATCGCGGACGCGTCGCCCGGCGTGCGGTTCGGGTTGTGGTTGATGTTGACCGCGTAGTCGTACACCGGCCCCATGTTGTACAGGTTCTCACTGTCAGCACCCGGGCTGACGTCCGAGATGACGTGGGTGTTGTACGTCGGCGACTTCATGTTGGAGTCCCACCAGTCGCGCGGCGTGGTCTTGAAGTACTCCATCTTGGTGCCCTCGGGCTTGTCCTGACGGCCGAAGGCGACGTTGAGCGGGAAGGTTCCCTGCGGCGTCCGGTAGACGTTGTCCTGGGCCTTGCCCATGCCCTTCTCGCCGAGATCCGCCTCAGTGGGTCCGATCACCGGCACCCACTTGCCCGCGTCGTCCTTCTCGAACGCAGTGAGCGTGGCAGTCTGCGACGTCGCCACCGGCGCGGTCGCGACAATCATCTGTCGCGTCTCGGCGGCGCCGGGCACGGCGGGCGCACCGGGAGTCGTGAGCCCCTTGAGCAGATTCTCAATCAGCGTCGTCACCGGGTCGGCACCGGTCGGAGCCGGGCTCTGCGGCATCGCCGCCGCCTGTCCGACACCCACCACGAGTGCTCCCAGGAGCGCGGTCATCGCGAATCCCACTTGCAACATTCGCCTCATCAGTAACTTCAGCACCACGTCAGTCTGCCAGTCGCCGCAGCGGCTCCGCCACCCGCCGAGACCATCGTCACCTTTCCGCAACGCTCCCGTGAGCAGCCGAAACCGGCCTCTCCCCGGCCCGTCCACCGCAGCCCGATCGGGCTACCGTGGAGGCATGACTCCCGCTCCCCGATGGATCACCGACACCGACCCAGGCCACAGCGAGTGGTATATCGAACGCTTCCGCCAGATGGCCGCCGAAGGCTCCGACCTCGCGGGCGAAGCCCGCTTCATCGACGCCATGGTCGGGCGCAACGCGCGGCTGCTCGACGCCGGCTGCGGCCCGGGCCGTGTCGGCGGCTACCTGCACGCCGTCGGGCACGACGTGACCGGCGTCGACGTCGACCCCAAGCTGATCGACGCCGCCGAGACCGACTACCCCGGCCCGGACTGGCAGGTGGGCGACCTCTCCGAGCTCGACCTCCACGACGACGACGGCTCGCGCATCCGCTTCGATGCGATCGTCTGCGCGGGCAACGTCCTGGCGTTCGTCGCCCCGGAGACCGAAGCGCTCGTCTTGCGCCGACTCGCCGAGCACCTGAAGCCCGAGGGCCGCCTGGTGGTCGGGTTCCACGTCGCGAAGCTCGCCCTCGAGGACTTCGACGCCGCGCTCGCCGAGACCGAGCTGGTCCTCGACCTCCGGCTCGCCACCTGGGACATCCGCCCCTGGCACGACGACGCCGATTTCGCGGTCTCAGTGCTGCGGCACCGGTAGCGCGGGGTCGCCTGGCTGATCGAGTGCGACGCGGGTCGAGGTGGTGTTGCGCGTCGATCTCGATACGCGACAGTGCTCGCTGCGCTCGCAGGTCGCACTCGATCAGCCTGGGCGAAGTCCCGCTCGATCAGCCCGGGGGTCGAGCCGCTCGGCTCACACGCTCGCGCCGGGCGCGAACTCCTCCAGCATCTCGGTGACGAGGGCGGCGATCGGTGACCGCTCGCTGCGCGTCAGGGTGATGTGCGCGAACAGCGGGTGGCCCTTCAACTTCTCGATCACCGCGGCGACGCCGTCGTGCCGTCCGACACGCAGGTTGTCACGCTGCGCGACGTCGTGCGTGAGGACCACTCGCGAGCCCGAACCCAGCCGAGACAGCACGGTGAGCAGCACATTCCGCTCCAACGACTGCGCCTCGTCGACGATCACGAACGAGTCGTGCAGCGACCGTCCACGGATGTGCGTCAGCGGCAGCACCTCGAGCATCCCACGGTCGAGGACCTCGTCGATCACCTCGGGCGAGACCAGTCCCTCGAGGGTGTCGAACACCGCCTGCGCCCACGGCCCCATCTTGTCGGCCTCACTGCCCGGCAGATAGCCGAGCTGCTGTCCGCCCACCGCGTAGAGCGGCCGGAAGACCACCACCTTGCGCTGCGTGCGCCGCTCCAGCACGGCCTCGAGTCCCGCGCACAGCGCCAGCGCTGACTTACCGGTTCCGGCCTTGCCGCCGAGCGAGACGATGCCGACCGACTCGTCGAGCAGCAGGTCGAGTGCGACGCGCTGCTCCGCCGACCGACCGCGCAGACCGAAGGCCTCGCGGTCGCCGCGAACGAGTTGCACCTGCTTGGTGTCGGTGACTCGGCCCAGGGCGCTGTGCCCGTTGCCGAGCATCCGGAGTCCGGTGTGGCACGGCAGCTCGCGGGCCTCATCGAGATCGATGATCCCGTCGGCGAACAGGGCGTCGATCGCGGAGTCGGCGACGTCGACCTCGTCCATCCCGGTCCAGCCGGACACGACGACGTCCTGCGCGTGGTATTCGTCGGCGGCGAGGCCGACCGCTCCGGCCTTGACGCGCAGCGGCGTGTCTTTCGAGACCAGGGTGACGTCGCGGCCTTCGGCGCGCAGGTTGAGGGCGCACGCGAGGATCCGCGAGTCGTTGGTGTCGTTCCGGAAGCCCGCGGGCAGCACAGCGGGATCGGTGTGGTTCAACTCCACCTGCACGGTGCCGTCGTCGTCGCCGATCGGAATCGGGACGTCGAGGCGCTCGTGCTGCACACGCAGGTCGTCGAGCAGGCGCAGGGCTTGGCGGGCGAACCAGCCGAGCTCGCTGTGGTGGCGTTTGCCCTCGAGCTCACTGATCACGACCAGCGGCAGCACTACGTGGTGCTCCGCGAAGCGAGTGATCGCCCAGGGGTCGGAGAGGAGAACGGAAGTGTCGAGGACGTAAGTGCGGCGAGCGGGGGTGCGAGCGGTCACGTCGGGCTCCTAGGCGTCCATGCGGCCCCGCACGGACCCTCGTTGGTTGGGCAGCCGGTCGGCTCGTGCCCAGCCCGCTCTCCGCACTGGCAAGCGGTCAGCGGACCTCGGCGAGAGCCGGGGCCGACCCTCTCGCGACACCTGCGTCGTTCACGAATCGAACCTCCCGAACGAACCGCTTCCCCGCGGCCCGTTACTGCTCAACGTACGCCGCATCACATCGCCGACCCGTAAAGCCAGGGTGCGTGTCGATGAACGTTGAATGACGAGAAGGAGCAGTCAGCTTCCGAACTCCGTACATCGTGACCGCAGGCGGGCAACGATCTACGGAACACGAACGCCCACCGTCTACCTCCTCCGGTGAGGACGGTAGCGATGGGCGATTCGTTACTGATCAAGCCTGACCGGCGGCGCGCGCGAGGATCCGCTGACGCGCGGCCTCGGCTTCTTCGCTCAGCTCCTGCACGCTGTCGAGCTTCAGTTCCTGCGCGAACTTGGCGGCGATCGCCGAATCGGTCGAGACGTCCTCGAAGTCGGCGATGAAGTCGCGGCGGTCGTCGAAGTCGGCGATGTCCGAGCCGATGTGCTCGATGCCTGCGAGTGCGCGGTCGACGGCCAGGACGGTGGTCTCCTGGTCGGCCACCATGCCGGCCATCAGGAAGGCCTGGAAGGTCGCGGCCTGGACGGCGTCGTCGGTGCGCACCTTGCCCAGGATCTGCTTCAGGGTGTCGTCCTCGACGTGGGCCAGCAGGCTGTCTACAAACGCGACGCACTGGTTCTCATGGACGGCGAGCAATGCCAGCACGTCCATCGGACCGAGGTCGGCGACGGCCTCCGGGGTCTGGCGCCAACCGGCGACCACGTGGATGCGGCGGAAGTTCTCGGCCTCGACCGGATCCATCGCGCGCGTCACCACGAGGTAGTCGCGGAGCACCAGCGAGTGGCGGTTGTCCTCGGCGGTCCAGACGCCGACCAGCTGACGCCAGTCGGAGAACACCGGGAAGTGGATGGCCAGCACGCGGTGGAACGACGGCAGGTTGTCCTTCGAGAGGAGCAGTGCCAGCAGGCCGGTCGCGACGGTGTCCGAGACCTTGGAGTCGGCGGGCACGTAGTCGTCGCCGCCCAGGAAGGCGAAGTTGCGACCGAGGTCCCACGGCACCCAGTCCGACGGGGTCCACGAGATGGCGCCCTCGGCGTGCTCTTCGGAGATTTCCGGCAGCGCCTTCTCAAGCGCGTTGATCAGGTCTTCATTGCTCAGTACGGCCACGTCACCCACCCTAATCGACGGGCGGCCCCGATCGGTAACCGATCGAGGCCGCCCGTCAAGAAGGTGACGCGTTACGCGCCGGACATCAGGCCCCAGTCCTCGAGGCCCTCGTACAGCGGAAGGTCGAGGGCGAGCTTGCTGACGCGGGCGCGCAGAGCGGAGACGTCGGCCGACTTTCCGGCTGCCAGCGCGGTGCCGATGATGTCGGCGACCTCGGTGAACTCGGCGTCGCCGAATCCGCGGGTGGCCAGCGCCGGGGTGCCGATGCGCAGACCCGAGGTGACCATCGGCGGGCGCGGGTCGAACGGCACGGCGTTGCGGTTCACGGTGATGCCGATCTCGTGCAGCAGATCTTCGCCCTGCTGGCCGTCGAGGTCAGAGTTGCGCAGATCCACCAGCACCAGGTGGACGTCGGTGCCGCCGGTCAGAACGGAGATGCCCGCCTTGGCGACGTCGTCGGCCATCAGCCGCTCGGCGAGGATCTTGGCGCCCGACAGCGTGCGACGCTGACGCTCGGCGAACTCCTCGCTCGCAGCGATCTTCAGCGCGACGGCCTTGGCGGCGATGACGTGCATCAGCGGTCCGCCCTGCTGGCCGGGGAAGACGGCCGAGTTGAGCTTCTTGGCCCAGTCCTTCTTGGCCAGGATCATGCCGGATCGCGGTCCGCCGAGAGTCTTGTGGACGGTGGTCGAGACGACGTCGGCGTGCGGCACGGGGCTGGGGTGCAGCCCGGCGGCGACCAGTCCGGCGAAGTGCGCCATGTCGACCCAGAGGTGGGCGCCGACCTCATCGGCGATCTCGCGGAACGCTGCGAAATCGAGGGTGCGCGGGTACGCCGACCAACCGGCGACGATCACCTTGGGGCGGCACTCGCGGGCGATCTTGCGGACCTCGTCCATGTCGACGCGGAAGTCTTCTTTGCTGACGCCGTAGAAGGCGTTCTCGTAGAGCTTGCCCGAGAAGTTGAGCCGCATGCCGTGGGTCAGGTGGCCGCCGTGCGCCAGATCCAGACCGAGGAGCGTCTCGCCCGGCTCCATCAGCGCCTGCAGGACGGCGGCGTTCGCCTGGGCACCCGCGTGCGGCTGCACGTTGGCGAACTCGGCGCCGAACAGTTCCTTGGCACGGTTCCGGGCGATGTCTTCCACGACGTCGACGTGCTCGCAGCCGCCGTAGTAGCGGCGGCCCGGGTAGCCCTCCGCGTACTTGTTGGTGAGCACGCTGCCCTGCGCCTGCAGGACTGCGCGCGGAACGAAGTTCTCCGACGCGATCATCTCGAGCGTGTCGCGCTGACGCGACAGCTCACCGTTCATCGCTGCGGCTACATCGGGATCCAGGTCGGCGAGGGACTGGGAAAACTGGCTCATG
>NZ_JAAYXO010000040.1 GCF_012515855.1 Gordonia sp. (in: high G+C Gram-positive bacteria) | reverse complement strand
CCGCCAACTTCCTCGACATCGGTGGCGGCGCCTCCGCTGAGGTAATGGCCAACGGTCTGGACGTCATCCTCGGTGACCCGCAGGTCAAGAGCGTCTTCGTCAACGTGTTCGGTGGCATCACCGCGTGTGACGCCGTCGCGAACGGCATCGTCAAGGCTCTGGAGATCCTGGGCGACGATGCCAACAAACCGCTGGTCGTGCGTCTCGACGGAAACAACGTCGAGGAGGGTCGCAAGATCCTCGCGGAGGCGAACCACCCGCTCGTGACCCTGGCCGACAACATGGACTCCGGCGCCGACAAGGCCGCCGAGCTCGCCTCCAAGTAGGAAGAGAAGGAACCAGAAGACATGTCGATCTTCCTCAACAAGGACAGCAAGGTCATCGTCCAGGGCATCACCGGTGGCGAGGGCTCCAAGCACACCGCCCGCATGCTCGCGGCCGGCACCCAGGTCGTCGGCGGCGTCAACGCACGCAAGGCCGGCACCACCGTGTCCCACAAGGACAAGGACGGGAACGACGTCGAGCTCCCCGTGTTCGGCACCGTCGCCGAGGCCATGGAGGCCACCGGCGCCGACACGACGATCCTCTTCGTCCCGCCGCCGTTCACCAAGGACGCCATGATCGAGGCCGTCGACGCCGAGATCCCGTTCGCCGTGGTCATCACCGAGGGTGCCCCGGTTCTGGACACCGCCGTCGCGCACAACTACAACGTGTCGAAGGGCTCCAAGACCCGGATCCTCGGCCCCAACTGCCCCGGCATCATCACGCCGGAGGAGTCGCTGGTCGGCATCACCCCGGCCAACATCACCGGCAAGGGCCCGGTCGGCCTGGTGTCGAAGTCGGGCACCCTGACCTACCAGATGATGTACGAGCTGTCGGACTACGGCTTCTCGACCGCCATCGGCATCGGTGGTGACCCGATCATCGGCACCACGCACATCGACTGCATCGAGGCGTTCGAGAAGGACCCCGAGACCAAGGTCATCGTCATGATCGGTGAGATCGGTGGCGACGCCGAGGAGCGTGCCGCCGAGTACATCAAGGCCAACGTGACCAAGCCGGTCGTCGGCTACGTCGCCGGCTTCACGGCTCCCGAGGGCAAGACCATGGGCCACGCCGGCGCCATCGTCTCCGGCTCCGCGGGTACCGCGCAGGCCAAGAAGGAGGCCCTCGAGGCCGCTGGCGTGAAGGTCGGCAAGACGCCTTCCGAGACCGCCAAGCTCGCCAAGGAGATCCTCGACTCCCTGTGATCGGAATCGATCACTGAGCTGGAGGACCAGCCTTCACCGCGACCCCCGTCATCTCCGGATGGCGGGGGTCGCGGCGTGCCGGGGGTGCCACTTCCAGGGCGGGTATCTACGGTGGTCAGAGTGAGTCCCCAACGTGTTATCCGGCCCGCAGCGCGTCGCTCTCCCGCAGGCGCCGGGTCGTTGCTGTGGACCGCCGCGGCCGCGGCGCTCCCCGTGATCGTCACCGTGCTGGTCCTGGCGGTTCTCACCCTGGGCGTGCTCGTGTTCACGGCGCGGGGGTTCGATTCGCTGTTCGCCGTGGTGGCCGTGGAATGGCTCGTCGTCAACCGCGTGCCGCTGACCGTGGACATGGTCGGCCTCGGATTCCTGCCCCTGCTTCCGGCACTGCTGTACGTGGCGATGCTGTCGCGGCAGACGCGGGCAGTACTCGCAGATGTCGAGCGGCCGGGGGCCCGTGAGGCGGGAGCCGCAGTTGTCGGCGCGACCGTGGCGGGACTGGTGCTCACGGGACTGGCGTCGCTGCTCGTGAGTTCCGCGGCATCGGAGTTCGCCGTGCGTGAGACGTCTCTGCCTCTCGCGCTGGCGTGGACTGCCGCGGTCGGGATCACCGGCTCAGGCCTGGGCGTATGGCTGTACTTCCGCGACGACCTGCGCGAGATCCTGCCGATGTGGGTGCGGGGCGGCATTCATCTGGGTGTCGCGTTCGTCGGGGCGACGTGGGCGATCTCCGCGGCGATGGTGCTGATCGGTGTCCTGTTCGCGTGGGATCCGATCGCGGCGAGCCTGGAGATCGGCAAGGGCTTCGTGGGGACGGCCGCGTTGACCGCCATCTCGGTGGCGTACCTGCCGAACGTCGTGATGGCCGGTGCCGCGCTCACCGTGGGTGGCGAGGCCCATCTGGGCGAGGCGTCGTACAGCGTGTTCGCGCTGTCCCGCGGACCGATGCCCGAGGTTCCGCTCGCGGCGGCGCTGCCCACGACGAGTCCGCACTGGGTGGTGCAGGGGCTGCTGCTGGTGACTGTGGTGGTGGCCGCGGTGCTGGCCCGCTCAGTGGCGCATTGGTTCCGGACGACCGGCGACGCGGTCAAGGCGACGTGGCTCGCGGCGGCGATCGTCGCGGTGGTCCTGCTTCTCACCCCGGTGGTGGCGGGCGGCGAGCTCGGCGTGCTGGGCACGGTGGGGACCGGGGCGGTGATCGCGGCCGGGATGGCGCTGTTGATGTTCGGGATCATCGGGTCCACGACGATCGCCCTGTCACTCGCCGGGTTGACGCGCCGTCGCGAGCGTGCGGAGAGCGAGCTCGCCCGCCGTCGCCGCCGTGCGGGCGTCGCTGCCGACGACGACCACGACGATGACGACGACCGCGACCTGAACCACCCCGACGACCCCGACGACATCGACGATGTCCGCGATGATGCCGACTACGACGACGGTGGGCACGAGACCGATGGCGAAGACCGGGTCGGTGAGGACGAGGACGAGGTCGGTGAGGTCGATGCCGACGGCGACTACGAGAACGACGACAACGACGACGACGCTCTCCCACAGAACGTCGTGGACGGGGATTTCGGTCGCGCTG
>NZ_JAAYXO010000247.1 GCF_012515855.1 Gordonia sp. (in: high G+C Gram-positive bacteria) | reverse complement strand
GCGGGCACCGGCGTGAAGCGGGTGCTGATCTTTCCGTTCAACTTCGGCGAGATCTCGTTGATGAAGCCGAGAACCTCGGAGCGTTCGGCTCCGGTGTACGGGGTGGGCTGGTAGTCGTTGTAGTCCGGGACCGAGGACAGTCGCGTGGGGATCACGCGGAACGAGCTGTCGGCGACCTTCCCGTCGCGGACGTTGAACTTGGTCTGCAGCACCATGGTCCGCTTGTCGGAGGGGTTGGTGTTGCCGCCGAAGGAGAAGTTGCCGAGCGAGTAGGCGGTGAGTTTGCCCTTGTACGTCGACATCGACTGCAGCACATGCGGATGCGTGCCGATGACGGCGTCCGCACCGTTGTCGATGGCGAACTGGGCGAGCTCGGTCTGCACGTCGTAGGGGCGGTTCTCGGACTCGATGCCCCAGTGGAAGTAGGGGAGCACCACCTGGGCGCCGCGCTTGCGGAGCGAAGCGAAGTCGCTCTTGATCTTCTTCCGGATCTCCGGGGTGTCGAGCCAGGTCTGATAGCCGACCAGGCCGATCTTGACGCCCTTGACGTCGCGGATCAGCGAGTAGTCGTAGTCGGACCCCTCGCTCTCCGAACCGGTCCCGAAGTACTCGACGCCGGCCTTCTCGAGTGCGGCGAGGGTGTCGTCGAAGCCCTTCTGTCGATAGTCGAAGGTGTGGTTGTTGGCCAGGGTGACCGCCTCGATGCCGCCGGCGGTGAGCGTCTTCGCGAGGGCGGGTTCGCCGAAGAAGTGATAGGTCTCGCCGTCGCCCTTGTAGCGCTCGGTGCGCTGCGAGGTGAGCGCGACCTCGAAGTTGGCCACCGTGAGGTCGTCCTTCGTGAAGTACTTGGCGACGTTGCGGAAGAAGTAGTCCGGAGCCTTGTTATTGGCTGCCCAGACTTCGGGGAGGGTGCCGCCGCCGAAATCGGCGTCGGTGCCGAGGATGTTGTCGCCGGTCCAGCTGATGGTGATGGTCTCGTTCGACGATGCCGGGGCGGACGAGCTCTCCGTGGCTCCTGCCGGGGCTGATGAGGCGGAGACGGCGGTCGGTGCTGTGGTGTCGGAGACGTTGCTGTCACTGCTGCAGGCGGTCATTGCGAGTACCGCGGCGAGAGGAACGGAAAGAAGGCAGAATTTACGACTCAACACTCCGTCCAGTAAAGCGGTGAACCGGGCAAAAGGCAGTCGGGTGAACGGTCGAACTATTTCCGGCAGAATTTCTTCCGAAAGCCTGTCGATCCGAGTCGATCCCGTTCGACGACATGGTGAGCGGCGATGAACCCGCGCCGCCCGCACCGAACATCCCACATCGAACAAATCAAGGAGCAGACGATGAAGTACATGCTGATCATGCGAGTCATCAACGACGCGGCCGTCGAGGCCGCGAAGGAGATCCCGTTCGAGGAGATGATCAACCGGATGGGCGCCTACAACGAGCAGCTGATCAACGCCGGAGTCCTGCTGGCCGGTGAGGGACTGTCGGACGCGGCCGAGGGCGCCGTCGTCGACTTCTCGAGCGACGACCCGATCGTCACCGACGGGCCCTACGGTGAGATCCACGAACTGTTCAACGGCTTCTGGATTCTGCAGGTGGCGTCGAAGGAGGAGGCCATCCAGTGGGCGCGGCGCTGCCCGCTGGGCCCGGGGACCAAGCTGGAGATCCGCCGCGTCACCGACGAGAGCGACTTCGCAGACTTCGCCGACAACGAGTACATCCAGAAGGAAGTCGGCTGGCGCGAAGAACTGGGGCAGTGACCGACCTGACCGCCACCCTGGATGCGGTGTGGCGGTCAGAAGGCGGCCACGTGATCGCCTCGCTGGCGGCGATGACCGGCGATCTCGCTGCGGCGGAAGATCTGGCGCAAGAGGCGTTCGCCGCGGCCATGGCCCAATGGCCCGACACCGGTGTCCCGCGCAACCCCGGCGCGTGGCTCACCGCGGTCGCCAAACGCCGCGCTGTGGACGGGTGGCGGCGCGACCAGCGGTTCGAGGAGCATCGCAAGCGGCTGATCGCCGAAGCCGAACGGGCCGAGCCGAGCGACGATCCGGCGTCGCTGGTGGTCGACCGCGAACCGATCGACGACGATCTGTTGCGCCTGCTGTTCACCGCTTGCCATCCGGTTCTGAGTCGGGAGGCGCAGATCGCCCTGACCCTGCGGACCGTCGGCGGCTTGTCGAGCGAAGCCATCGCCCGACTGTTCCTGGTCCCGGTGGCGACGATGCAGGCACGCATCACTCGGGCCAAGAAAGCCCTGACCGCTGCGAAGGTGCCGTTCGAGACCCCGCCGCGCGAGGAGTGGCCGCAGCGACTCGGCGGGGTGCTGCGGGTGATCTACCTGATCTTCACCGAGGGCTACGCGCCGACGTCGGGGACGGCGGTCGTCGCGCCGGACATCGCCGCGGAGGCACTGCGCGTCGGACGTATTCTGGCTGCCCTGGTCCCGGACGAGCCCGAGGCCACTGCGCTGGTGGCGTTGATGGAGTTCCAGGCCTCGCGCTTCGCCGCCCGGGTGGCGCCCGACGGCTCGGCCGTGCTCCTGGAGGACCAGGACCGGCGACGCTGGGACCGGAGTCAGATCACCCGCGGCCGCGACCGCCTGGCTCGCGCCGATGCCCTGGCCCACGATCGAGGCGCCTATGCACTGCAGGCTGCGATCGCCCAGGAGCATGCGCTCGCGGCGTCGGTGGAGCAGACGGACTGGTCGGCGATCGTCGGTCTCTACGACAGTCTGCTGCTCCTCACCGGCAGTCCGGTGGTCGGCCTGAATCGGGCGGTCGCGCTCGCCATGACCGGCGATGTCGACGCCGCGCTCGCGGCGGTCGATGCGATCGCTCACTCGGCCGGATCGGGCGCGTCGCCCCTGGTCCCGAGCGTCCGCGGCGAGCTTCTGCAGCGGGTCGGGCGGTACGACGAGGCCCGTGCCGCACTCGAAGAAGCGGCGGCGGCCATGGCCAACGAGCGGCAGCGAGCCGTCCTCCTCGCCAAAGCCGCCCGGATACCATGGGGCCATGGTTGAGGGATTCGCGGAGGGGTTGGCGTCTGCCGACATCCGGTTGGTCGTCGCCGACATGGACGGCACACTGCTCGACGGCAGCGGGCGCGTCCCCGACGCCTTCTGGCCGATGCTCGACGAACTGACCGCCCGCGGCATCGCGTTCGTTCCCGCCAGCGGCCGCCAGTACTACACGCTCGCAGACATCTTCGCTCGCCACCGGGGCGTTCTCTCGTACGTCGCCGAGAACGGCAGCATGGTGATGCACGGCGGCGACCTGCTGACGTCGTCGATCGTGGATCCGCAGGTCGTCGACGGCGTCCTCGAGACCGTTCGCACCTCCCGCGACCACGGCTACGACCTCCGGCTGATCGTGCACCGCATCGACGGCGCCTTCATCGAATCCGACGATGACGAGTTCATCGGTCACGCCCGCCAGTACTGCGCGCGTCTGGATCACGTGGACGATCAGGCGCAGGTCCCCGGCGACGTGGTGAAACTGGCGATCTACGATTTCGGCGATGCGGAGCAGAGCGCCGCGAATCTGCTCGCTCCCGTCGCGCGGGATCACCAGATGGCTGTCTCCGGCAAACACTGGATCGACGTGACGGCTCCCGGGACCCACAAGGCGATCGGGGTCCGTGCGTTGCAAGGGCTGCTCGGAGCGGGGCCGGCCAACACCGTCGTCTTCGGCGACTATCTGAACGATCTCGAGATGCTCGACGCCGCCGAATGGTCGTTCGCGATGTCCAATGCCCACCCGGAAGTGCGGAACCGCGCCCGTTTCCTGGCCCCGTCGAACGCGGAGGCCGGTGTGGTCAGCGTCTTGCGGCAGATGCTCGACGGTCGGTGAAGGAAGCCCCAGTGAAGGTAACCCTGTGAAACAAGCCCGGGGTCGCGAGATCGGGCTCGCCGTGGTGCTCTCCTCGCTCGCCGGTTATCTCGATGTGGTCGGCTTCATCGTGCTCGGCGGCCAGTTCGTCTCGTTCATGAGCGGCAACACCACCGAGCTCTCGACCTTCCTCGGCAGCGGCGCAGCCACCGGTGCAGGCTCGGTCGCGGTCCTCCTCGGGATGTTCGTGGTCGGTGTGATGCTCGGGGCGGTGGCCGCTCGGTTCGGCGACGCCCGCACCACGGTGCTGACGGTCACCACCGCGCTCCTCGTCGGGACCGCGGCGGCGAGCAGTGTGGTCGATCCGCCGATCGCCGTCATGATCGGCCTGCCGAGCGCGATGGGCGCGATGAACGCGACCTTCCTCCGACAGGGGGAGGTCAGCATCGGCCTCACCTATATGACCGGCGCGCTCGTCAAAGCGGGGCAGCAGTTCGTCGACGCGGTGGCGGGCGGGCCGCGATGGCTCTGGCTGCGGAGCTTGTCGCTGTGGTTCGCGCTCGCGGTCGGCGGCGTCCTCGGCGCGCTCACCCACGGTCTGACCGGGGCGGTGGGGGCGATGTGGATCGGCGCCGGCGTCCTGACCGTCGTCACGATCGCCACGGTGACGGTGCGCAGACGGACCGGGGACTTCGGCCGGGACAGCTCGGTGGTGCGATATCGCGAAGTCCAGGTACTCGGCGAATCGGCTGACCCCGACGCGGTTTCGTAGCATGGTTGCCATGCCATCGGATGAGAAAGACCTGGCCGCACGACTTCTCGACGCGCACGTCGATTTCGAGCGGCGTCGGCTGACCGATCCGGTGGCCTTCGCCGCGGCGGCGGAGGAGGAGATCGATGCCTTCCTCGACGTGGCCGATCACCTCCCACTCGAGGAAGCGGTCTCGCGCGACCTGATCAAGGCCGTTGCCGCCAAGTATGCGATCGGGTTCCCCGTCGAGGGCGCGATCCCCGAACTCGTCGGCCGGGTCGCCTCGCGCCTGTACGGTTCGTCGATCAGCGACGACATTCGGCTCGACGACGTGCTGGACCGTCGTCGGTTCGACGAACTCGCAGCAGGCGTCGCCGATCTGGGACTGTCCCGTCGTGCGGTGCGACGGGTGCTCGACAGTCCGGCGACCGAGGACGTGTGCGTGGAGGCGGTCCAGCGGGCCGTCGACTCCTCGCGGCTGCCGAGCGGCCTGGCGAAGGCCGTCGACTCGGTCGTCGAGCGGGCAGTCCGTCGGGGCGCCCGACGGATCCTGGCGGCGAACAGCGCCGAGTCCGACCACCTGCTCCTGGACGCCGCACGCGAAGTCTGGCTGGCCGGCGCCGACCAGCGTGTGCGCGAGGTGCTCAGCGATTCCGACGTCGAGGACACGGTGGTCCTGGCGTTCGAGTTCTGGCGGACGTTCCGCGAGACGGACTACTTCCGGTCGTTGCTCGCCGAGGGCGTCGACGAGGTGTTCGACACCTACGGCGAGACCCCGCTGTCGGAGTTGCTCGACGAGTTGGGTGTCCGGCGGGCCGACCTGGTGGAAGAGGCGATGCGCTTCGGACCCGCGGTGATCGACCGGCTCGATGCCGACGGTGTGGTCGAGCGTGCTCTGCGTCGTCGACTCGCGCCGTTCTACGAATCGACGGTGTTCGCCGAGATCACGGGGCAGCGGTAGTCGGGAAGCGGTCAGAGGACCTGGGAGAGGAAGGCCTTCAATCGGTCGCTCTTCGCATCGGTGAAGATCTCCTCCGGGGTCCCGGTCTCGACGACCGATCCCTCGTCCATGAACACCACTTGGTCGGCGACGTCGCGGGCGTAGCCCATCTCGTGGGTCACCACGACCATCGTCATGCCCTCCTGCGACAGTTCGGTCATCAGGGCGAGGGCGCCCTTCACCAACTCCGGATCGAGAGCGCTGGTGGCTTCGTCGAAGAACATGATCTGCGGCTTCATCGCGAGGGCTCGAGCGATCGCGACCCGCTGCTGCTGACCACCGGACAGCGTCGACGGCCGTGCGTCGGCCTTGTGTGCGAGTCCCACCGTCTCCAGCTGGGCGACCGCCAACTCCCGAGCCTCGCTCTTGCCCATGCCGAGCAGTTTGCGGGGACCGAGAGCGACGTTGTCGGCGACTGACTTGTGCGGGAACAGATTGAACTGCTGGAACACCATCCCGATCCGCCTGCGGAGCTGATCGGGATCGTCGTCGAGGACGCTGCGACCGTCCACCAGAATGTCGCCCCGCTGCGGCTCGTGCAGCCGGTTCAGGACTCGCAGCAGGGTCGACTTGCCGGAGCCCGACGGGCCGATGACGGTGGTGGTGGTGCCTGCGTCGACGTGAATGTTCACGCCGCGGAGGACGTGATTGTCGCCGAACGACAGATGCAGATCACGACCGGTCAGGGAGACCGCGCCGCGGGTGTCGGCGGTGGGATGCGGCTGCGTCACGATGCTCACGCCTTTCCGGTGCGGAGTCGAGTGTCGATGTAGTTGACCAGATGCGTCAGCGGCACGGTCATCACGAGGTACAGCAGACCCGCGGCGACCAGCGGCGTCAGGTTGCCGCCGTTGGCGTTGAAGTCCTTGCCGACGGCGAACAGGTCGCGCTGGGCCAGGGTGAGGCCCAGGAAGTAGATCAGCGAGGAGTCCTTGATCAGCACGATGAACTGATTCATCAGTGCCGGGAGCACCCGTCGCACGCCCTGGGGGACAACGACCAGCGACATGGAGCTGCGGTAGCGCATGTCGGGGTTGCAACACTCGTTCACGTAAGCTTGGTTGCATGGTCGAACTGGTAGCGCTGAGGAAGACGAACGAGGTGGCGGCCTACGTCCGCGCCTCCATGGACCGCAAGGGCGACCGCTGGACGGTCGATACCCAACTGAGGAAGATCAGGGCACTGGCCGAGGCCAAGGACTGGGACGTGGTCGAGGTCTACGAGGACAACGCTGTGTCAGCGACGAAGAAGCGCCGCGCTGGCACTCGGTGGGCCGAGATGCTGGACGACGCCCGAGCAGGTCGGTTCTCGATGGTGGTCGCCGTGGACATGGACCGGCTCCTGCGCAGCACGAAGGACCTCAACACGCTGATCGACCTCGGCCTGCGCGTCGTCACGGTGGACGGCGAGATCGATCTCTCGACGGCCGACGGAGAGTTCCGGGCGACGATGCTCGCCGCCCTCGCCCGGTTCGAGGCTCGACGCAAGG
>NZ_JAAYXO010000246.1 GCF_012515855.1 Gordonia sp. (in: high G+C Gram-positive bacteria) | reverse complement strand
TGACAGTCTTCGATCGTGGTGGAGCTCTCGAACGCAGGGCGACCGCGGAGCCGTCACCGCAGAATACGCTGTCGTGATCATGGGCGCGGTCGCATTTGCGGGGTTGCTCGTCGTCATTCTTGGCTCAGAGGAGGTGCGTGGCATGCTCGTCGATCTGGTGCAGCGCGCCCTCGGCAGCGCGGGGTGAATCGGGTGGCATCGCACGACCGAGGCAGTGTGACCGCGGAATTCGCGGTGGTGCTGCCGGCCATGCTTGCGGTGCTCGCGGTGGTGCTTTCGTCACTGATGCTGGCAACCCAGCGACTCAGCCTCGGAGCATCCGCAGCGGAGATCGCACGGCACGAAGCTCGGGGTGACCACGCGACCGCAGGGATGCACCTCGCTCGTGTCGGAAACGCGGTGACCGTGGAACGAACACTGCATGGTGCCCTGCACTGCGTCACCCTGCGCAGCGCTCCCGCTGCGGGGCTCCTCGCAGCGCTCGAAGTGTCCGCGACACGCTGCGCAGCGGTGAGCACCGAGGAAACGGCGTGAAGCCCTACCGCACGCGCGCGGGTAAGGGTTTCGGGAATGCCTCGGAGACCGCGTGAGCGCGCCGATCCTGGTCGCTGTTGCTGGCGGTGCGCTCACGATTGGGCTTGCCGTGGTCGCAGCGTCGGGCGCACTCGAAGCCTCTGGTCGAGCGTCGACCGCGGCAGACGCCGCCGCGCTCGCCGCAGCCGACGCACTCACCGGGTGGGTGGCGGCAGATCCCTGCGACCTTGCCGCGCAGGTTGCGTTCGCTCACGATGTGGTGCTCGACACGTGCGATACTGATGTGGCCAGCGGCCAGGTTCGTGTCAGGGTGAGCGTGCAGACTATCTTCAAGAGGGTGCACGCGCGTGCTCGGGCAGGGCCTTCCGTGGCATAGAGTGGTGCCCCAGAGCACAACAACGATCCGCACACCACACCACGTACTGTAAGAAGGAGCGCAGTGGGCGCGAAGAAACTGGTCATCGTCGAGTCGCCAACCAAGGCGAAAACCATCGGCGGATACCTCGGCGACGACTACGAAGTCATCGCATCGGTCGGTCATATCCGTGACCTCGCTGAACCGTCTGAACTGCCAACTGAGCTGAAGAAAGGCCCCTTCGGCAAGTTCGCGGTAGACGTCGAGCAAGACTTCGCCCCGTACTACGTGGTCAATGCCAACAAGAAAAAGACGGTCACCGAGCTCAAGCGGGCCCTGAAAGATGCGGACGAGCTGTGGCTCGCAACCGATGAAGACCGCGAGGGAGAAGCGATCGCGTGGCACCTTCTCGAGGTGCTGAAACCGAAGGTCCCCGTACGGCGCATGGTGTTTCACGAGATCACCAAAGAAGCCATCGAAGCCGCGAAGCAGAACACGCGCGACCTCGACATTGCGCTTGTCGACGCGCAAGAAACTCGCCGCATCCTCGATCGTCTCTACGGCTACGACATTTCACCGGTGCTGTGGCGCAAAGTCGCTCCAAAGCTGTCCGCTGGGCGTGTGCAGTCCGCGGCTACCCGACTTGTGGTCGATCGCGAACGCGAGCGCATGGCCTTCGTGCCCGCCGAGTATTGGGGCCTGACCGCCCAATTCTGCCCGGCCCCCGGTGCGCCGGACGATCAGAAAGCCTTCGAAGCGAAGCTGGTGCGTCTCGGTGGGGAGCGTCTTGCCACCGGCTCCGACTTTGACGATGCCGGTCAACTGAAGCCGAAAGCGCAGCAGGCAGGCGTTGTGCTGTTGTCGCAGACACGTGCCGAAGCACTCGCTACCGCACTCACCGCACTTGATTCGGCGACCGTGCAGTCCATCGAGACAAAGCCACACACTCGCCGGCCCGCCGCGCCGTTCACCACGTCGACGCTGCAGCAGGAGGCCTCGCGAAAACTGCGGTACAGCTCGCGCCAGACGATGTCGTACGCACAGTCGCTGTACGAGAACGGGTACATCACCTATATGCGAACCGATTCGCCTGCACTGTCAACGCAGGCGATTCAGGCCGCCCGCGCACAAGCGGCGGAACTCTACGGTGCTGACACCGTGCCCGATGCGCCACGCGTGTACACCGGCAAAGCGAAGGGTGCACAGGAAGCACACGAAGCAATCCGACACGCAGGTGATCGATTTGCGAAGCCGAGCGAGCTGAAGCAGAAGCTGAACGCCGGTGAGTTTGCGCTCTACGACCTGATTTGGAAGCGCACCGTGGCGAGCCAGATGGCTGACGCGAAAGGCTCCACTGACACCGTCACGATCGGCGTTGAGGTGGCGGAGCCCGCTGCTGGCGCGGTGGCCGCAGAATTCACCGCAAGCGGCACCGTCATCACCTTCCCGGGCTTCTTGCTCGCATACGAAGAGGGCAAAGACGAGAAGCGCTCGCCGAAAGATCAGAGCGTCGACCTGCCTCAACTCACCGCACAGCAGCGCATCGACATGCGCGAGGTTGAAGCGAAGGGGCACGAAACGAGCCCTCCGCCTCGCTACACTGAGGCAAGCCTGACGAAACGGCTCGAAGACCTGGGGATCGGCCGACCATCGACCTATGCGTCGATCATCAGCACGATCTCCGACCGTGGCTACGTCACGAAAAAGGGTCAGGCTCTCGTGCCGAGCTGGATCGCCTTCTCGGTCGTTCGCCTCTTGGAAGAGCACTTCTCGGAACTCGTGAACTACGATTTCACGGCCGAAATGGAGGCAGATCTCGACCGAATCGCCGCCGGCGAAGAGAACCGTGCCCACTGGTTGCGCGAGTTTTACTTCGGGAGCGACAGCCACCCAGGGCTACGCGGTGTGGTCGATAACCTCGGTGAGATTGACGCCCGAGCCATCAACACGATTCGCATCGACGACGAAATTTCTCTTCGCAACGGCAAGTACGGCCCCTACCTTGAGGTGTACGACGACAAATGTGAGGTCGGCGAAGACGGCGCACTCAAGCCCCGCAGCGTGAACATACCCGACGGCCTCGCCCCAGACGAACTGACTCCGGCACGAGCGCACGAACTCGCCGATGCCGAGCCACTCGAAGACCGTGTCGTCGGCATGCACCCCGAAACCGGCAAGCG
>NZ_JAAYXO010000245.1 GCF_012515855.1 Gordonia sp. (in: high G+C Gram-positive bacteria) | reverse complement strand
GGCCCATGCTACGGACTTCGACCGTGTCATGTACACGCCGCAGAATGTCAATATGGAAGCCCTTGCGCGGGGCTACGGGTGGGACTTTCGTCGCATCGAAACCCGTGGAGAGCTTGAGGCGCTGCTCACCGAACCAGTCACCGGTACCGCGCTCATCGAGGTGCCGCTCAGTCGCTGAGAAGGCTACTCCGAAAAGGCCTCGGCAATCGGTCGAAACTTCGACACGGTTTCGCGAAGTTCGTGCTCCGGATCACTCCCGGCGAGAATGCCTCCGCCGGCATATGCCACAATCTCACGGCGCCCGTTTTGTGCTGCTCGCACCTGAGCGCCTCGCAGAGCGATCACCCACTCCCCGTCTCCGTTGGCGTCGATCCACCCGGTGGCACCGGCGTACCGCTCACGATCGAAGGGTTCAAGCTCAGCGATTGCCTCTACAGCCTGCGCGGTCGGTGTTCCCGCCACTGCCGCGGTGGGGTGCAGCGCCGCAGCGAGCGTGAGCGAGGAGCCACCATCTGCGGGCACCGCGGTAACGTCGGTAGCGAGATGCCACACATTTGGTAACTGCAGTGCAAACGGTTGGTCGCTGGTGCTGAGATCTGCCACGAGGGGAGTGAGCGCAGACACGACGCTTTGCACCGAGAATGCATGCTCCTGCTGCTCTTTCTCGTTCGTGAGAAGTTCATCACGCGTGAGCAGGTCAGCGGCTTCGTCTTCACGACGACCGCGGGTGCCGGCGAGCACTCGAGAGGTGATGCTTCCGGCGGTCTGCCGCACCAGGGTCTCGGGGCTTGCGCCCATCATGCCGTCAACGGCATACGTCCAGCAGTCCGTGTAGCGGTAGGCGAGTCGGCTCAGTGGCACCCGAAGGTCATCTGCTGCGTCGAGAGTGCCGCTCACGGTGCGAGCCAGCACGATCTTCTCTGCCTCCCCACGTTCAATACGCGCGGTTGCTTCAACAACTCCCTTGAGATACTCGTCGTTCGGAGCCGTGGTATCGAGTGAGGTTCCCCTCCACGCGCCGCGTGGCTGCGGTTCAGACAGAGGGCGAGGGTGTTCGAGCGGTGCCAGCGAGACTTCGGTCACCCACGCAATCGCACCGTGGCGCGCCACAAGCATGCGTGGCACGATGAGCACACTCTCGGCTGCGCTGCGGTCGTCAAACGTGAACGTACCGAACGCTAGTAATCCAGTGCCGGGGCGTTGCACGGTGTCGTCGATCGTGGCGAGCGCCGCGATCTCCCGCCAGGCAGCATCAGCTTCGGCAAAACGATTGGGGCCGCGGAAGGTCAGCCTGAGCGCCTCGCCAAGCCCCACACACCCACGATCCCCGCGCATCCACAGGAGGGGATTGCGGGGGTCTGCCACCTGAAGCAATGGGGGCACTCGCCGGAGGGGACGCGTGACGGCAAACAGGTGGGGGCGCTGCGCAGAAGTCACCCTGCCAATCTACTCTGCATAACCGCAGAATCTACCGAGTAGCATGAAAGGGTGACCCGCCCTGACACAGCCACAAAGCTGGCCACCGACGTTTCGAGCATGTTTGACGAGGTGTCCCCTCGGTATGACCTCATTAATGATGTGCTGACCGTCGGCAACGATCGTCTCTGGCGCATTGCCACCACCAGAGCGCTTGCCCCGCGAAAAGGAATGCGCGTGCTTGATCTGGCGGCAGGCACCGGCACCTCAAGCGCCGCGATCGCGAAGCACGGTGCGAACGTGGTTGCGGCAGATTTCTCAGAGGGCATGCTTGAAGAGGGGCGGAAGCGCCATGCGGGGAACGACCTTATCGAGTTCGTGTGGGCTGATGCCACGGCACTGCCGTTTGACGACGACAGCTTCGACGCCGCGACCATCTCGTACGGCTTGCGAAATGTGAGTGACCCGCGGAAGGCGCTCGAAGAGATGCGTCGGGTGGTGAAACCCGGTGGTCGAGTGGTCATCGCCGAGTTCTCGACTCCCCCTGCGTCGGTCGTGCGGGTTCCCTATCGGTTGTACGGAAAGTATCTTCTGCCGCGCATCGCCGGTGCCTTGAACCGAGACGCTGCTGAAGCGTACACCTACCTGAACGAATCAATTGAACAGTGGCCACATCAGCGCGAGCTGGCTCGGTGGATGCGCGAAGCCGGCTATGAACGGGTGGCCTACCGCAACCTGACCTTTGGTATTGTCGCGCTGCATCGCGGGTTTGTGCCGCGCGAAAAGGCGCCCGAAGGCGCCACCGTCAAGCAGAACTCGGGTGACGCATGAGCCGCGCCGTCAACGAAGAAACTGCGACGCAGGCAATGCCGCTGCACCTGTTCCGAGGAGCCGCGGAACGCCGCTATGCCGACCGCTTGAAGGCTGAGCTCGATGTCGTGGAGGCATCGCTGCTCGAACAGCTCGCCTTCGCTTCGAAGGTGGCTGATGCTCCGGCACGCTACCTTGCCGAGGCAGGGGGCAAACGGGTCAGGCCGATGCTCACCTTGCTCACCAGTGAACTCGGCGACGGGCCAAACGAGTTGGTGCGTCGAGCCGCCATTGCGGTCGAGCTCACCCACCTCGCCTCGCTGTATCACGACGATGTGATGGATGATGCGCATTTGCGACGGGGCGTTCCCGCCGCGCACACCGTCTGGTCCAACTCGGTTGCGATCCTTGCAGGTGACCTGCTCTTTGCCCGCGCATCGTCGCTGGTTTCAGGAATGAGCGAAGAGGCGATTCTGCTGCAGGCGCAAACCTTCGAGCGGCTGTGTCTCGGGCAACTGCACGAGACCGTCGGCCCGGAACCCGGGGATGACCCGATGGCTCATTATCTTCAGGTGCTTGCCGATAAGACGGGTGCACTCATTTCGACGGCCGCCCGCATGGGGGTCATGTTTTCGAACGCTCCCGCAGAATATGCCGACCCGGTCACCGAATATGGGGAACGTATTGGCGTCGCATTCCAATTGATTGACGACGTGATTGATTTGTCGCCGAAAGCGGCGCAGACGGGCAAACTCG
>NZ_JAAYXO010000244.1 GCF_012515855.1 Gordonia sp. (in: high G+C Gram-positive bacteria) | reverse complement strand
GGGGTGAGTGATCCGGACAGTGCTGGGCCGGCGGGTAATAAGCTGGGGGACGTGGCTTCCCGATCGACACCTCACCTTCCCCTCGCGGGCGTCCGCGTCCTCGAGCTCGGCAATTACATCGCCGCCCCGACCGCGGGCCGCATGCTCGCCGACTTCGGCGCCGAGGTCATCAAGATCGAACGGGAGACCGGCGACGAACTCCGCAACTGGCGGCTGTACGACGGCGAGACGTCGATGCTGTTCCGCACCATCAACAGGAACAAGAAGTCGGTGGTGCTGGACCTGCGAACCGACGAAGGTCGCGCCGATGTGAAGGCCATCGCCGCGCAGTGCGACATCGTGCTGGAGAACTTCCGGCCCGGCACGCTGGAGAAGTGGGGCATCGGGCCCGCGCAACTGAGTGAGGCCAACCCGGACCTGATCTTCGTCCGCATCTCCGCGTTCGGCCAGACCGGCCCCTACGCCGAGCGCCCGGGATTCGCCGCGGTGGCCGAGGCCTATGGCGGTTTTCGCGAGCTGGTCGGCGATCCCGACCGTCCCCCGGTGCGCGTCGGAGTCTCGATCGGCGATTCCATCGCCGGGCTCTACGGCGCCTTCGGCGCGGTGATGGCGCTGTACGAACGGCTCCGTCGACGGGACGAGAGCCACACGTCGCTGCCGCTGTCGGAGCGGATCGTCGACGTCGCGCTCAATGAAGCGATCTTCTCGATGATGGAGTCGCTGGTGCCCGACCTCGGGGCCTACGGCGTCACCCGTGAGCGCACGGGAGGTCGGATGGAGGGCATCGCGCCGTCCAACGGCTACCTCTGCGAAGACGGCAGTTCGGTGGTCATCTCCGGCAACGCCGACGCGATCTTCCCTCGGTACATGCGCGCCATCGGTCGCGCCGATCTCGCCGACGATGCGGACCTCGCGACCAACGACGGCCGCTGGCGACGCCGCGACGAGATAGACGCGGCGATCGGGGAGTGGACCGGAGCGCGCTCGCGCGACGACGTGCTCGCCGCGCTCGACGCCGCGGCGGTGCCGGCGGGGCCGATCTACACCGCGGCCGACATCATCGCCGACGAGCAGTACCGGGCACGCAACATGGTTCAGGAGTTCGAGGTCGACGCCGGCGGCGACGCCCCGCGCACGGTCGGTTTCCCCGGCATCGTGCCCGTGCTCGGTGACGCCTCGCTGCCCATCCGTTCGGTGGGCCCCGACCTCGGTGAGCACACCGACGAGATCCGCCGGCGCTTCCTGGGAGGCTCCCGATGATCGACTACTCGCGGGTGGGTTTGCGTGATGTGACCTTGCGCGACGGACTGCAGCTCACGGGCAAGGTCCTTGACGTCGACGTGCGGGTGAAACTCGCCCGCACCCTGCTCGCCGCGGGGGTCCCGGAGCTGGAGATCGGGTCGATGGCCAGGCCGGATCTGGTTCCGCCGATGGCGGGCACGCTCGACATCGTCGGCCAGTTGACCTCCGAGGAACTCGACCGCTGCTGGGTGTGGGTCGCGACCCCTCGGCACGTGGTGAAAGCCGCTGCGGCGGGGGTGCGGAACTTCCAGTACTGCCTGTCGGTGTCCGACGCTCACAACAAGGCCAACATCGGTCGACTGACGGAGGACAGCGTGGCCGCCATGCCGGAGGCGATCGCTGCCGCCAAGGAGATCGGCGGACGGATCCAGTTGTGCCTCGCGACCGCGTTCACCTGCCCGTTCGACGGTCCGGTGGACCCCGACCGAGTCCGCGGCATCGTCGCGGATCCGCGAACCGCCGATGCCGACGACGTCGTGCTGGCCGATACCCTCGGTCAGGCGCACCCGAGGCAGGTGCGGGAGTTGTTCGCGTCCGTGGAATCGCGCGACCGCCGCCTCGTCTTCCACGGTCACGACACCTGGGGGATGGGCGTCGCGAACTCTCTCGCCGCAGCCGACGGCGGAGCGACGCTGGTCGACGGCGCGCTCGGCGGTCTCGGCGGCTGTCCCTTCGCGCCCGGCGCCAGCGGCAACACCGCGAGTGAGGATCTGCTCTTCGCCACCCGACCCGACTGTCTGACGCCGACGGTGCTCGCCGACCTCGTCCGCGCGGGCGAACACCTGTTGGCCGACGTCGACGAGCAGTCACGATCGCGGACGGCGCAGGGTGCGCGGTCGAAGGCCGAAGCCTTCGCCTGGGTGATCGGCGAGTAGCCACGTCGAGTCCGAGATCGTCGGAATGCGCTGCTCGGGCTACACTTCGTGCCGCACAACAAACGGAAGGGTGGGCAAGTGTCCGTCACGCACAATGGCAAGACCTATCAGCTGGTCATGTTCGACCTCGACGACACGCTGGCGCCGTCGAAGACAGCGATGAGCGACGAGATGGTCGAGCTGTTCCGCGAACTGCTCTCGGGCAGCCTCGGCTGCATCATCTCCGGCGGTCAGTACGGTCAGTTCCAGTCGCAGGTGCTCGACCGGCTCGGTGACTTCCCGGACCGGGCCAATCTGCACCTGATGCCCACCAACGGCACCCGCTACATCCGCTGGAACGGTGACGCCTGGGACACCGTGTACGCGGAGGACCTCTCCGCGGATCAGAAGTCGCGCGCGATGGCCGTCGTCGAAGAAGGAGCGCGCGAACTCGGGCTCTGGGAAGAGCAGACCTGGGGGCCGATCCTGGAGGACCGCGGCAGTCAGGTCACGTTCTCCGCGCTCGGTCAGTCGGCGCCGGTCGACGCCAAGGCCGCGTGGGATCCCGACGGCCGCAAGAAGGAGTCGTTGCGCGCCTACGCGGCGGAGCGGTTGACCGATCTCGAGGTTCGCAGCGGCGGATCGACCTCGGTCGACATCACCGCGAAGGGCATCGACAAGGCCTACGGCGCGCGTCGCCTGATGGAGATCCTCGGACTCGATCTCGACGACATCCTGTTCTTCGGCGACCGCCTGGACGAGGGCGGCAACGACCGCCCCGTCGCCGACCTGGGCATCGACGCCATTGCGGTGCACGGGTGGGAAGACACCTTCGCGAAGCTGGGGGCGATCGTCCGCGGGTGAGGCCTGTGATCACCACAGAATTGAGAGAACGGATGTACTCTCAATTCTGTGATCTCAGCCGAACGCCGTCGCAGCGAGGTACGTGAACTCGTCGGGCTCGCCCTACGGGAGTCGAGCCGAGCCGCGGGCGGCGTGCACCGAACCCATCGAGGCGTCTCCGACCGGGTGTTCGGCGCCGTCGGCCTCTTCGTCGGAGGTTCCGCGCTGCCGGTGAAGGTGATCCACGATGCGATCACCGACGGCGTGTACCGGACGGTGCAGTCGACCGCGGCCATCGCGGCGGCGGTGGGCGAGCGGGTGGCGGATCTGCCGTTGGCGGCACCGCCGTCGGAGACACCGCTGGGTGCGGGTGCGATCGGCGCCGTGGCCGGACTGATCGGCGACGACCTCGCCGCGCGGCGCTCGGTCCTCGTCGAGGAGGGGGTCAGCGTGCGTGTCGACGGGGTGTCAGTGGCTCCCGAGGACGTCGCCGCAGCCTATCCGGGCGCGACGGGATCGATCGTCGTCCTGGCTCACGGTCTGATGGGGACCGAGCACACCTTCGCCTTCGGGGAGGGGCCGCACTACGACGAGGTGCTCGGGACGCACGGGTTCACTCCGCTCTTTGTCCGCTACAACACCGGCAGGCGCATCTCGGTGAACGGGCTGGCACTCGCGTCGTTAATCGGTGAGCTGGTGGAGCGGTGGCCCGTCCCGGTGGAGCGCATCGTGTTGATCGGACACTCGATGGGCGGTCTGGTGCTGCGCAGCGCCCTGCATCACGCCGAGCAGGCCGACGCCTCCTGGGTGTCCGGTGTCGCG
>NZ_JAAYXO010000243.1 GCF_012515855.1 Gordonia sp. (in: high G+C Gram-positive bacteria) | reverse complement strand
GGCGATGCGCATCGGCCGGATGTCCTGCGAACGCGCGCGTTCATCGGACATCACGAAGATGCCTTCGCTCTCGAGGGTCGCGCGGGCGGGAAGGTCGCGCGGGATGTTCACCGGCATGATTCGATACTGCCATCGCCGGAGGAGACGGCCACATCTCACGCCGGGAGCATCGGTCAGACGACGTCGCGCACGCGGATCCCGACGGTGCCCGATGCGCCGCGCCGCAGCCGCGAGCCCAGGACGGTCAGCCGCCCGAGGATCCCGTACTTGTGCTCGATCCGCCGCGCCGCGAGGGAACCGTCGATCACCTCGCCGACCCCGGCGACCACCGGGCCGCGGGTCGTGGTGCCCCGCGCATCGCAGGCCTGCACCAGCACGTTGTTGTTGCGCCGCAGTCGTTTGACCTTCCACGAGTCGGCCACGGTCCACACCACCAGGTCGTCCCCGTCCGGCGCCGCCCACAGCGGCGAGGCCACCGGCGTGCCGTCCTTCTTGTAGGTCGTGAACATCACGTACTTGGCTTGGGCGATCTCGGCGACGCTCGGGAAGGTCATGGTCGCCAGGGTAATCCGCTTCGCCCGGCAGGTCCCGGCCTGGTTTCGACGCCGTTCAACTCAACCGTCCATCGACGACGTCGCACTGGCGGCGTCGGGTCAAGCGATGCACGCGCCGGAGCCCGCCCCCGGATACGAGAGTCGGGTGAACTAGCTAGTACGACGTGCTGCGGGACTCCGCGAGTTCAACGAACTCGTCGACAGCGGTTGGGACTTCTTTGCCGAAGATGTTTTTGAGCGCAGGCAGCAAGATGAGCGAGAGCGGCCCTCGTGCTTTGAGTTCCCAGGTGACGTCGTAGCAGCTCTCACCAGTGGATTCGATCCGATGGTGCCAGTCGGTGTGGGTCCACAGCAGACTCTCGAATCGGTCCGTATAGCCGCTCTTCGGATCCACCTCGATGATCTTGTACTTGATCGGGCCCTGCCCTGCGACCTTGACCGTCCCGGTCGCCCCCTCCTCAAAGGATCCGTCGACGTTGATGTATTCCAAGCCCTTGTCCCACTCGACACGCTCGGGCACATCGGCCCACAGATCCCACATCACGTCTCGATCCGCGCAGGTCGATCTGGTCACTTTGATGAGGTGACTCTCGCGCAGACTGCCGATGGCGGCGAGCAAGGCGATGGCGGCGAGCGGGCCGCCCGCGAGACTCCAAGTGATCTTCCGGCGTCGAGTCATGACAGGCACTCTCCTCTTCCAGCATGCGCGAAGATAACCGAAACGCGCTATTGCGCGGCGCCCGAACTTGTCTCGATGAGCGCGGGTACGCGCGAACTCGCGCCCGAGACGTCGCTTCGGCTGCAGGGGTGAGCACTGCAGCGATCGGCTACCACTTCGGCACGACTGATGCCCTGCTCATCGAGGCTCTGCTGAATGGCTTGGAGAAATGGTCGGCAGTTCTCGACCAAAGCCTGACCGCCCTCCCGAAGACAGACTTGCCGGAGCATCTCGCGAACGTCTACCGATGCGTCGTCCAGTCCTTCGAGGGGTACCGCGGTGTCCTCGCCGCTTCGTTCGAGTTGATGGCGCAAGCCGATGACAACGAGCGGATCCGACAGGAACTGCGCCGCGCCGTCGAGCACGCACGGTCATCGCTTCTCGGGCAGATACTTCGGTCAGATTCGGACCCCGATCAGATGCACGTGTTCGGCACCGCCGGCTACGCGATGCTCAGCGGCCTCATCGTTCAGTGGCTCGTGGACCCGGACAGCCTCCCCACGCCGGAGATGGTGAGCTCGCAACTGCTGCAATGGAATACGCAGGTAGGACGTTGACTCGGCCAGATCCCGGAAGGAGTTGAGGAGCGGCCGCGTTTTCTGGCTGCTGTGGCTGGCTCATTGAGCGCGGGGACGTTGCCGAACTCGTCGACGTTCTCGACGGTCCAGTCCGGCAGGGGCCGGAACCTCACCACTGCGGTCCTCATCTCGATGACCGTGGCCTGGCGATTCTGGCGTTGGCCATCGTCGGCGAGAATCCGCACCCCCTGAGCCTTCGGGCCAACACAGACGCCCCGTTCCGCCGTCGGCGGAGCGGGGCGTCGTCTGTGGGATCAGCCGAGGCCGACGAGGCGGTCGGACGCCTCCCACAGCCCGTCGATCAGTGCGGGGTCGTGCGCTTGGCGGTTCTCACGGCCGCCTGCACGGAATCGGCTGAAGTACACGCCGTTGACGTCGGGGTCGGCGCCGCGCTGTGCGAGTGCGATCAGCGGTTCGGCCCCCTTTTCCGGGGTGATCGCGGCGACCTTGCTCAGCGGCGTGCGGTAGATCAAGCCGACAGCCGCCGAGTCCCGGCCGAACTGGCTGGCCACCAGACCGGGATGCACTGCGGCCGAGACGATTCCGTCGTCGGCCCAACGCTCCGCGATCCCGCGCGTGAACATGATGTTCATCAGTTTGCTGGTGCCGTAGCACCGCGATTGGAAGGCCCGCCGCCGCTCCCAGTCCAGGTCGGACAGATCGACCCGGCCGAACAGATTCCCGGCGCTGGCCGTGTTCAGCACCAGCGCGCCGTCCCCGGCCGCGGCGAGGCGCTCGCGCAGCAGGTTGGTGAGCAGGAAGCCGGCCAGATGGTTGATCTGGAAGTTGGGTTCGTGGTCGTCGGCGGTGCGCGGCTCCGGCTCGAAGGTGCCGCCCGCGTTGTTGAGCAGCACGTCGACGGCGCCGGCGTGGCCGGCGATCTGGTCGGCGAGTTCGCGCACCTGATCCAGGCTGGCGAAGTCGGCGGTCAGCCCGATCCCGCCGGTGTCGGCGGCGACGGCGGCGATCTTGTCCGCCGAACGGCCGACCAGGATCAGCTGTATGTCGGGGTCGGCCAGCGCGCGTGCGGCCACCGCCCCGATTCCGTCGCTCGCACCGGTGATGACGATCGTTCGCTTCGCTGGCATTCGCCCGACGATAGTCAGTGCGGCGGCGACCGTCTATACCCTGCGCGGATGCCGGCCGGCGATCAGCCGCCGACGCCGACCGTGTTGCCGCTGCCCTCGTCGTCGATCTCCGGGGATCCTTCCCGGTAGTTGACGGTGTTGTCGTTGCCGTTCAGGTCGACGTCGTCGATGCGCTGCGCGGTCACGGTGTTGTTGTCGCCGTCGACGTCCAGATCGTCGACCAGTCCGGCGGTCACCGTGTTGTCCGAGCCGGCGACGTCGAGGTCGTCGACGTTCTCGGCGGTGATCGTGCCGCCGGACGATTCGATCTTCACGTCGTCGCAGTTTCCGGTGATCGAGACCTGCGCCGACGGTACGGCGACGATCACGTCGCCGCCGGTGCACCGGACCTCGGCCGGGGTCTGTGTGATCCGCACGGTCTGGTCGTTCGCAGCCGTGTGCCGGCTGCCGTCGTCGTCACCGGGCTTGGAGTCGTCGTGGGTCGGTGATTGCTCCGCCTGGGGCCCCGACGTGACGGTCACCGTTTCCGGTGCCGAGTCGCCGTCGTCTCCGCAGCCCGCGAGTGCGAGCGCAGCCGCGACCGCCCCGGCGAATACTGCCGACTTGCGCGCGATGTGCATTTCTCGAGCCTCCAATGACCGTGATCGGGTGTGGTTCCCGACCCTAGTGCGCTCCTCTGCTCCCCGCAGGGCGACGGCCCCGCACCGTCAGTTGCGATGCGGGGCCGTCCTTCTGCGGGCTGCAGAGCTCGTCGGCTCAGCTGATCTTCAGCGAGTCGGTGGCGTCGTCGACGTCCACGTGCACGGTGTCGCCGTCGCGGATGTCACCGGCCAGCAGGGCCTTGGCGAGCTTGTCGCCGATGGCCTGCTGCACCAGGCGGCGCAGCGGCCGCG
>NZ_JAAYXO010000242.1 GCF_012515855.1 Gordonia sp. (in: high G+C Gram-positive bacteria) | reverse complement strand
GCCGTCCTCCTCACGCACATGGATGTGCAGCACCGTCGCGCCGGCCTCGTAGCAATCCACCGCCTGCTGGATGTGCTCCTCCATCGTCAACGGCAGATCCTCGCGGAAGTCATCAAGCTCCCACTCCGGACCATACGGCGCAGCCGTGATGACCAACTTGTCCTGCAACTCCGGGAACAGAGCGTCGTCGTGGAAATGCATGGGGACTCCTTCGAGCTTGAAGCGGGGCGTGGACACATCCGAGCGAGAGGCTTGCGCCACATGTTTTCGTTGATGTGATGGGATTCATGCTAGGAAAGGCCCGTGGCAAAAACTTACCCTGACGGGACTAGTCACTTAACAGTTCGGGACAGCTGAATCCTGCGCTCGAAACGGACGAATCGTCGGCTCCGGTCGCGATCGACCCCGGAAAGACGGACGCCAGTGCGCCACCCTCGCGATTGACGGCGCGGGGGTCGCGCACTGGCGTCGGCGAACCTCGCTAGGTCTCGTCCTGAAGCACCCCTCGGCCCTTTCGGCGGAGTTCCTCCGTATCCCAGCCGATGTGCAGCTCCAGTGCCGTTCCCGATAAAACGGGTTCACCGGTATGTAACGCTATACTCTCGAGTAACCGCTCGCAAGTCGATCACCGCAGGTAGTTGCCACTTTCACAGTGACGCTTGCAAATTCATCCACAAGGGGGACACATGGCGCAGCAGGCGCGAGCCGTCCAGACCCGACAGCAGATCGTCGTCGCCGCCGCCCACCTCTTCAGTCGCGTCGGCTACGAACGCGCCCGCCTCAACGACATCGTCGGCGAGACCGGATTGACCCGCGGCGCAATCTATTTCCACTTCCAGTCCAAGGACGAGATCGCGAAGATCATCGTCGAACAGTTCCAGGCGACATCAATCGAAGCGGTCGCCGCGATCGCCGCGACGGGCCAGTGCGCGATGTGTCAGATCGCGATGCTGAATCGCGAAATGGGACGCCTGCTGACCGTCGATCCGGTGGTCCGCGCAGGCATCCGACTGACGATCGAACTCAACTCCGGCGAGGCCCCGATTCCCGCCTATCTCGCGTGGATCGAAGCCCTGCACTATCTGGTATCGCTCGGTATCCACGAGGGAGATGTCCGGCCCGAGATCACCCCCAAGGACGCCGCGGTCTTCATCACCGGAGCGTTCGTCGGCTCCCAAGTCCTGTCGCAGGCGGTCTCCGGCCTCGAGGACCTCCCCGAGCGGATCGAGCGCCTCACCGGATTCCTGCTCAACGCACTGATGCCCGACGACCGCATCGCGGCGCACCCGACCATCGTCGAGGCACGGGTGCCGAGCTGATCGGAGAAGCTACCGCCTCATCGCTCCGGTGAGCACAGCCGCGAACTCGTCGGCCGTCCGCGACCACGAGTAATCCGCGAACCGCGCCCGCGCCGCCTCGCCGAGCATGCGTCGACGCTCACCGTCCCGGCCGAGTGCCGCGGTCGCGGCGGCCAGCTGGGCGGCGTCGTCCACCAGGAGTCCGGTGTGGCCGTCGCAGATGGAATCGACCAGGCCCGCTGAGCTGCGGTAGCCGATGGTCGGCACGCCGTGCTGCGCGGCCTCCACCACCGCAAGCCCCCACCCCTCCTTGCGCGACGGCATCAGGTGGATGTCCGCGGCGGCCAGCAGCCGATGCTTGCACTGCTCGCTCACGTGGCCGTGGAACCGCACCCGTCCGGCGATGCCGAGCGATGCCGTGCGCCCACGCAGACGCTCCGCCCACCAGCCGTCGCCCACCACATCGAGATGCGCGTCGATCCCGTCGCCCACGAGGCCCGCGAGGACGGCCAGCGCGTCCTCGATCTGCTTGTGCGGGACCAGCCGTGACACCGCGATCAGCCGCAGCCCCGGGCCCGCCTCGCTCGGCTCGATGCCCGCCGGGATCGGGTCGATGCCGTTGCGGACCACGCTGATGCGCGCGCGGTCGACCCCGAGGGCCACCAGCTCGTTCGCCGACGGCTCCGAAACGGTGACGTAGCGATTGCGGCGGTGCAACCGAGGCGAGACCCGCGACTCGATCCACCACCCGATCCGTGCGAGCACCGGTCCGGCCACCGGCCACTGCTCACGGTGACAGTGATGCACCAGCACGACGGTCGGCGCACCGACGACGAGTCGCGCGAAGAAGGGCACCCCGTTCTGGGTGTCGACGACGACGTCGGGGCGGTAGGGCGCGCGCAGGCCACCCGCGAGCCGGCCGCGATGCAGTCGCGCGGCCAGCATGGTCCCCAGCGCGCGCGGATACACACTCAGCCGACCGCCCGCTCGCAGGATCAGCATCCCATCCCGCATCTGCTTGCGCGGCGCACCCGGATACCCGGCGGTCAACAGGGTCACGCGCGACCCGCGGGCGGCGAGTTCGGCACCCACCCGCTCCAGATAGCGCTCGCTACCCCCGCCCTGCGGATGGCCGGTGTCGCGCCAGCACAGCAGCAGGACGTCGGTCGGGGGATTCACCCGACCCAGGGTATGCGACCCTGACTGCATGCCGCGTCTCCGCACGCCCGCCACCCCGTTCGCTCGCACCGCGACCCTGCGCCGCGCAGTGCACCTGCTGCGGGAGTTCCGCTACGAGCAGACGGACCCCGCGCGCTTCTACTCTGCGCTGGCCGACGACACCGCGATGATGGTGGCGGGCCTGGTGTCCGATCCCCTCGACGGCAAGGTGATCCTGGACGTCGGCGGCGGCCCCGGCTTCTTCGCCGACGCGTTCACCGCCCGCGGGGCCCGTTACCTGTCGGTGGAACCCGACGCGGGCGAGATGTCGGCAGCGGGGCTCGATCAGCGCACCGCGGTGCGCGCCCAGGGCGAGCACCTGCCGTTCCGAACCGGGAGCGTGGACGTCTGCTACTCGTCGAACGTCGCCGAGCACACCCCGACCCCGTGGGCGATGGCCGATGAGATGGTCCGCGTGACGCGCCCGGGAGGCACCATCATCCTGAGCTACACACTGTGGTGGGGTCCGTTCGGCGGTCACGAGATGGGCCTGACCCACTACGCGGGCGGCCATCGTGCAGTGCGCTGGTACACCCGCAAGCACGGCCGGTTGCCGAAGAATCTGTTCGGCGTCTCGCTGTTCCCCATCACCGCGGCGGCCGGCCTGCAGTGGGCGCGATCCACAGCCGACGCTGAATTGCTCGCCGCAGTCCCTCGCTATATCCCCAGGTTCGTGTGGCCGGTTGTTCACATCCCTGGAATTCGCGAGGTGGCGGCCACCAACCTCGTCCTCGTTCTCCGCAAAAACTGAGGTCAGGGGTTGATTCTCGATCCACCGAACACCCTCGAGAACTATCCCCACTGTGGAAATTACATGTGTGTAATTCATCCCCACTGTGGACAAGCCCTGTGGATAACTCCGGAACTGTGGGCGAACACACGTTTGAATAGCAGATTACCTGCACCACTGTACCGGCGCATGACAGATCCACCGTTGATCGTTACCCGCTCTGGGTAACGATCAACGGTGGAAGGAGTTCGCCTGGCTGCCCGAAACCAGCGGCTCGAACCTAGCGGGGCAGCTTTCCGGCACAGCGCAGGGGCCCGCCACTGCTGGTGCTGGACGAGATCAGTTCCTCGCCCTGGAGAATCGTGCACGTGACCGGGCCGCGGACCACCACGGCGGTCAGTTCCACGTTGCGGTCGGAGGCGGTCGTCTTGTTGGACCACGGCGATCCCGTCGCGGCGATCACCACGCGCCCGCTGTCGTTGCGGTACGCCAGCCCCACCACCTCGCCGGAACCAGTGAGCTGGTAGGTCACCGACCCCGGCGCCACCGCGGGTGTGGTCCGCGTCGGCGACGACGTGGACGAGCTCGCCGTCGTCTCGGACGTCGGTGCGGTAGTCCGGGTGGTCGTGGCCGGGCCGGTGTGCGAGGCGTCGTCGGACGACGATGCCCCACCGAACACCAGGAACCCGACCAGCCCCAGGACGATCACCGCGAGCACGACGACCACCGAGAGCAACACGGTACGACTGCGACCGGACGACGACGGGCTACTCATGGCACCCACCGTATCGCTGCTGCGGAATCGGCGTCATTCGGACGTGATCGCCTCGAGTGGACGCGTCCGGGCCGCCGTCACGGCAGGCCACAGGGCCGCGATCACGCCGACCACCGCGGAGCCGACCAGCGTGACCCCGATCAGGGCCCACGGGATCACCACGCCTTCCAGACCCCAGTGAGCGAGCGTACGCACCAGCGGCACGCCGATCGCGAGGCCCAGCACAGTGCCCAGCAGCGCACCGAAGACCGCGATGTACGTCGACTCGAGATAGATGGTGCGACGGACCTGTCCGCGGCTCATGCCGACCGCGCGGAGCATGCCGATCTCCTGCTTCCGTTCGACCACCGACAGCGCAAGGGTGTTGATGATGCCGAGGACCGCGATGATCAACGACAGCCCGAGCAGCGCATAGAGCGTCACCATCATCTGGTCGATCTGCGAGGAGATGCTGTTCTTGAACTGATCGCGGTCGAGCACCTGCGCGGTGAGGAACTCGGCCGTCGCATCCTCGAGCTGCGTCCGCAGTTCCTCGGTGGAGACTCCGGGCTTCGCGACCACGAGCACCGGGCCGCTGATCCGCTTCATCGCGACCGGCATCAACTGCTCGTACGTCTCCCAGCCGACCATCGTCCCGGCGATCGCCTCGTTGGCCTCGAAGACGCCCGTCACCCGGGTCGGGACCTCCTCGCCACCGGTGCTGGTGAAAGTCACCTCCTGGCCGAGCTTCCAGCCGTTGTCGCGCGCGACGGTGTTGCTGATCAGCAGGCCGTCACCCGGCAGATCGTCGGTGCCCTCAATCATCGTGATGGCGGCGACGTCGCCGATCGCACCGCCGTAGGGCGAGCTCAGGTACTCGTCCCGCCCGTCGTACTTCGCGGCGCCGTACGCCTGTGCGACCACCTCGCCCGCACCGGGTGCGTCCTTGACGTAGTCGACCACCGACAGCGGCAGCGGCATGTTGTTGTTGCCGGTGACTACGAAGTCAGCGCGCAGCCCCTTGTCGACGGCGGAGTCGACGGTGCCCTTGAACGACCATCCCAGCGTGCCGATGATCACCACGAGCATCAGACCGAGCGTCAGGGCGAACGCGGTGGCCGCGGTGCGACGCGGGTTGCGGACCGCGTTGGTCCGCGCCAGCTTGCCGACCGTGCCGAACGGCTTCTCGAAGACCGCGCCGAACGCACCGACCACCGGGCGGGAGATCATCGGTGCCGCGAGGACCACCGCGACGATCGCCAGCAGCGCGCCGAGTCCGACGATCAGCGCCGGGCCGGTTCCCTCGCCGAGGCCGCCGACCACCAGCGCCACCACACCGAGAACGCCGAAGATCGCGCCCACCAGGGTTCGGACACGCAACGATCCCGCGCCCGGTTCCACAGTGCTCTCCCGCATCGCCTCCACCGGCGGAATCCGCGAGGCGCGGCGGGCCGGGATCCACGCGCTGAGCAAGGTCACGACGATGCCGACGAACACCGCCGCAGCGATCGCCGCCACCCCCACCTGGAGCCCATCGGACGGCACGCCCTGCGCCTCGGTGAACGCCACCATCGCCGCGGCGATGCCGATGCCGAGAGCGAGTCCGAGGACGCCGCCGATCACGCCGACGATCAGCGCTTCGAGCAGCACCGACCGCGAGACGTTCTGGCGGCTCGCACCGATCGCGCGCAGCAGGGCCAGCTCGCGGTTCCGCTGCGCGACGATCATCGAGAAGGTGTTGTAGATGATGAAGGTGCCGACGAGCAGGCCGATCGCGGCGAAGGCCAGCAGGATGGCGCGGAAGATCGTCAGGAACTGATCGATGTTCGCCTTCGCGTCCTCGCGGACCTGGTCACCGGTGCGCACCTGGTAGACCTCGTCGAAATCGATCTTCGGGTCCTGTGCCTTGAGCACACCCTCCAGGTGCGCCTGGACCGCGTCGCGCAGTTGCACGTCGGTGACGCCAGCGCGAGCAGCCAGACCGACCGTCGCGACGTACTTGCCGTCGGAGAACAGTTTCGCCGCCGTGTCCTTGTCGAACATCACGCCGATGAATCCGCCGCTCGACGACGGCATCTCGGTGATGCCGACGACCGTGACCTCCATCGGCTTGGCGAGTCCGGCGCCGACCACCAGCTTGGTCTTGCTGCCGATCTTGAGGTCGCCCTTCGACGCCGCCTCGGAGTTCAGCGCGATCTCACCCGCACGTTCCGGTGCCCGCCCGGAGATGATGGTCGACTCCTCACCGACGGCCTGATCCGGCGGCAGGTAGCTCATCCCGATGCTCGGAGCGCCGCCCGACTGGATCGCGCGACCCGAGGCGTCGGCCAAGGTCACCGGACCGGAGTTGTCGACCGCGAGGCGCTCGATGCCGAGCTCCTTCTGGTTCTTCCGGAGGTCGTCGACCATCACGACCGGGACGCCGGGGCCCTCCCCGACCGCGTTGATCTCCACCGCGACGCCCTTGGCGACGTTGTCGAAGATCGAGTTGAACGCGTTCGAGACTGTCGAGGTGAAGATGACCGCACCGGCGACGAAGCTGGTGCCCAGGACCACCGAGAACACGGTGAGGACCAGGCGCAGCTTGTGGGAGGCAAGGCTCCGCATCGAGACCTTGCGCATCACATTCGATGCCATGTGTCAGTTCACCTCGCCGGCACCGTGCGCAGGATCGGCCTCGGTGGGCTGAGCAGGCTGCTTCGCGTCGAGATTGCGCATCACTTCGAAGACGTCGTCGGCCGACGGGCGCTGCAGTTCGCGGACGATCTGTCCGTCGGCGAGGAACACCACGCGATCGGCGTACGAAGCCGCGCGGGGATCGTGGGTCACGATGACGACGGTCTGGTTGAACTCGTCGGTGGCCGCACGCAGAATCTCCAGCACTTCGCTGGACGAACGGGAGTCGAGGTTGCCGGTCGGCTCGTCGCCGAAGATGATCTCCGGTCGACCGACCAGCGCACGCGCACACGCCACCCGCTGCTGTTGCCCGCCGGAGAGCTCACCGGGTCGGTGCGACAGTCGGTCGCGGATCCCGAGTCGGTCGACGACGGTGTCGAACCACTCGCGGTCCACCTCGCGGCCGGCGATGCCCTGGGGCAGCGTGATGTTCTCCTCGGCCGTCAGCGTCGGCACCAAGTTGAACGCCTGGAAGACGAAGCCGATGCGGTCGCGCCGCAGCTTCGTCATCTCCTTGTCGGAGAGGCCGTGCAGGTCGACGTCGCCGATCTGGACCGTGCCGCTGGTGACCGTGTCCAGTCCGGCGAGGCAGTGCATGAGGGTCGATTTGCCCGATCCGGACGGTCCCATGATCGCGGTGAACTCGCCGCCTCGGAAGCCGATCGACACGTCGCGGAGGGCGTGCACGACGGTGTCGCCGCTGCCGTAGGTCTTCACCACGTTGTCCGCGCGCGCGGCGATGACCGCGTGCCTGCCTGCCGGTGCTGTTTGCGTCATGCGTACAACCGTGTCAGACGCGGGGCCTCGATGCATCAGGGAGACCCCGGAAAATCCGTTTCCCCCGTGCGATCCACCTCACTCACCGGAGGCCGAAAGCAGTGCGGCCCGACCGGAGATCCGGTCGGGCCGCACTGTCGGTACGTGTCAGCCGAGGCTGGAACGCAGCTTCTCGAGCTGTGCCGTCAGCTCTGCGGGGAGCTTGTCCTTGCCGTCTTCGACGAAGTTGAACCACTCGTCGATCGTCGGGAGCTCGTCGCGCCACTCGTCGTTGTTCACGGCGAGAGCCTCGGCGAGATCCGCCTCGGAGATGTCCAGCCCGGTGAGGTCGATCTCGCCCGGTGCTGCGACGGTGCCGATCGGGGTCTCGACGCCTTCGACGTTGCCCTCGATGCGATCGACCATCCACTTCAGGACACGGCTGTTCTCGCCGAATCCGGGCCACAGGAAGCGGCCGTCATCGCCGCGACGGAACCAGTTCACGTAGAACACGGCAGGCAGCTGTGCGCCTTCCTTGCGGCCGATGTTCAGCCAGTGCTGGAAGTAGTCGCCGACGTGGTAGCCGAGGAACGGCAGCATCGCCATCGGGTCGCGACGGACGGTGCCGACCTTGCCCTCGGCGGCCGCGGTCTGCTCCGAGCCGACGGTGGCGCCCATGAAGACGGCGTGCTCCCAGTCGCGGGCCTGCGCCACCAGCGGGACGGTGGTCTTGCGACGTCCACCGAACAGGATGGCCGAGATCGGCACACCCTGCGGGTCGTCCCACTCTGCGGCCAGGGTCGGGCACTGCGACATCGGGGTGCAGTAACGCGAGTTGGGGTGCGCGGCCTTGGTGCCCGAGTCCGGGGTCCAGTCGTTGCCGTGCCAGTCGATCAGGTGAGCCGGAGCGTCGCCGTCGATGCCCTCCCACCAGATGTCGCCGTCGTCGGTGCGCGCCACGTTGGTGTAGATGGTGTTGCCCGCATCGATGGTCTTCATCGCGGTCGGGTTCGAGTCGTAGCTGGTGCCCGGTGCGACGCCGAAGAAGCCGTTCTCCGGGTTCACCGCGTACAGCCGGCCGTCGGCGCCGAAGCGCATCCAGGCGATGTCGTCACCGACGGTCTCGGCCTTCCAGCCGTCGAGGGTCGGCTCGATCATCGCGAGGTTGGTCTTGCCGCATGCGGACGGGAAGGCCGCGGCGACGAAGTAGACCTTGTTCTCGGGGCTCGTGAGCTTGAGGATGAGCATGTGCTCGGCCAGCCAGCCCTCGTCGTGCGCCATGGCCGACGCGATACGGAGCGCGTAGCACTTCTTGCCCAGCAGGGCGTTGCCGCCGTAGCCCGAGCCGTACGACCAGAT
>NZ_JAAYXO010000241.1 GCF_012515855.1 Gordonia sp. (in: high G+C Gram-positive bacteria) | reverse complement strand
GCCGAGCTCGCGGGCGGCGGCCGCGCAGTCGGCCTCCTGCGCGTCGTCGCGCATGTCGACCAGCGACGCCACCAGGTAGCGGTGGTGCGGGTGGAGGGCGTGCAGCGAGGCGATCGCCTCCACGGCGGTGCGTCCGGTGCTCAGCTCGTCGTCCACGAGGACCACCGGGCAGGTGGCGGGCGTGTCGAGGAACGCGGCGTCGGTGGGTAGCAGCAGGTGGGTGGTCGCGTGCGAGTGTCCCTCCTCGAACGTGCCGCTGACCTGTGCGCCCGGCACCGCACGTCGGGTGGAGTGCAGGTAGCGGGCGGCACCGATGCGTTCGGCGACACAGTGACCGAGTCCGGTGGCGGTCTCGGCGAAGCCCAGAACGGTGGCCTCCGCGGCGCGCGGGCCCAGGAGCGCGACCACCGCGTCGCCGAGGTCGTCGGCGCTGCCGCGTACCGCGGCGGGCGGGGTCGGCAGGTGCTTGCCGAGGACCGTCGAGACCAGCAGGTGCGCCCGCTTGGGGTTGCGGCGCAGGCCGAGCTGAACCAGTTCGCTGATCGGTGCGGCGCCGGGGCGGTCGTGGAGTTCGACGCCGAAGGCGGCGCTCACCCAGTCGGGGGCCGTCATTCGCCCGCCCATGCCGTGAGGAGGTCGACGAAGTTCACGTCGTGTTTCGCCACGCCGAACACCGCGGCGCGGTCGAGCACGTCGAGGGCCCAGTTGCGGTGGGGTTTCAGCTCGTTCATCTTGTTGCGGAACGACGACGCCTGCGCGCCGCCGCCGTCGCGGTCGGTGATGTCGAGGGCGTCGGCGTACTCCTCCTCGGTGACGCACGAGAGGGTGTGGACGATCCCGACGTGCCCCGGATGGATCACGGTCTTGCCGGTGATGCCGTTGGCCCGGTCCAGGGCGATCTCGCGGAGCAGTCCGTCGAGGTCGCGGGTCACCAGTTGGCTGCGGAAGACCACGGCGTCGCTCTCGCGGAACGGGGTGTGTCGCAGGGTGGGCGCGAACATGCGCTCGTGGTTCGCGAAGTACTCCCACACCGGCCCGGTGATGACGAAGCCGGTGTCGTCGCTGCGCCCCAGCATGTTGACGATGCTGGCGATGACGTCCGACGCCACGCGAACGTCGTAGATGGTGACGTCCCGGTCGCGACGGATGCCGAACAGGCCGCAGATGTCGGTGGCGCCGATGCGGACGGCCAGGACGATGTCCCGGTGCCGGTTGAGGATCTCGCGGACCTGCAGGAGTTCGGGATCGCGGGTCTCCCGATGGACCACCGCGGCGGTCTCCAGGACCGGCATCGCGAACAGGGTGCGGCCGGCAGTCTGTGACGCGGCTTCGACGGCTTCGAGGGAGGCCTCGCCGTCGGCGGCCTCGAACTTCGGCAGCACGAAGCCCGCCAGGCAGTGGTCGGGCGCCAACCGGCCGGCGATCGCCGTGATCTGCTCGGCGGCGCGGACTCGGACGAACAGCAGGAGGGCGTTCCAACGCGCCTCGGTGAGCTCGTTGATCGTGGCGATCGCCGATTCCAACGCCGCGTGCTGGTCGTCGTCGGTCACGGCGTCTTCGAGGTCGATGACCATCGAGGTGACGCCCTCGCCCGCGCGCTTGCGGATCACCGCGGTGAGGTCATCGCGGGTCGCGGGGACGTACAGCGTCGCGCCGAGCGCCACGGCGATGCGCCGCGCGGGCGAATCCAGCGTGATGGCCTCGGGCCGGCGGAGAAAGAGACGGTCGAGCGTCGCCTCGGGAAGGTGACGGAAGTGCGATACGCCTGCGGTGGCGGGAGCGTCGATCAAAACGGAAGTCCTCGGGGTGATGGTGATGCGGAAAGTCGTGGACGGTGAGCGGGTCAGGGGTTGGCGATCTGGTGGCGCATGCGGTCGACGATCTCGGTGATCCGAGCGTCGACCACTCGCAACTGGGACAGGTACGACCAGTAGTCCGGATGCACGCGCTCGAGTTCGCCGCCCGCGCGGTCGATGCGATCGGACTGTGCGTCGAGCACCGAACCCCACTCGGCGGCGAGCCCGTGCTGCACGGCGAAGTGCTGGGCGTCTCGCAGCTTGAAGCGGACCCGCGCCGCCTCCGCCTTCGGGTCGGCGCGGACCTCGCGCAGTTCGTGCTGGCGGTCGAAGACGCGGTCGATGATGTCGCCTGCGTCGGAGAGTCGATCGCGGGCCTGATCGGAGACGACCAACGACTCGTCGGGCGAGGTCGAGGCGATCTGCGTCGCACGTTCGAGAAGGGCCAGGCCCGCGTCGATCGCGTCGCGCGCCTGGGTGTCGGCGTGGACCAGATCGGCGGAGCACCCCGCGCTGAACTCGCGCAGCAGGCTGGAAATGACGCCGGGCACCTGGCTGAGCCGGTTCTCGAGAGCCTGGCTGCGGGTGGTCAACGAGCGAATGGTCCGGTCGGCGTCGCCCGCGAGCTCGGGCGCGGCGGCCAGACGGGCTTCGAGCTCCCGAGCGGCATCGCTCACCGCTTCGGCCGCTGCCTGGCGGGCGGCGAAGTCGGTCGAGGCCTCGAACGCGGCGGTGGCGCGGCCCAGGGCGTCGGCTGCGCCTCGAACGGTCGCCAACGCGGCGAAGTGCATCGGCGCCTCGGTGAGCGCGTTGGTTGCCCGGGTGGCCGCGATCCGGGCCTCCTGGTCGGCGCGAGCCGAACCCGCGGCGGCGGTTCGACCGTCAGCGAGGGCCCGGCCGTGGCGGGAGACGAACCGATCGATGTCGGCGGCGAGACCGCGGAACGATCGGATGGAGTCGTCGACCGCCGCCGGGGTCGCCTCCTCCGAGTCGGTGGCCGAGACCCGCAGGTACACGGTGAGGACCGCATCGTACTGCTCGCGCAGTGCGATCCAGTCGGCGCTCGGATCACCGGGAACGCGTGCCGCGTGCGCGGCGTCGACCGCGGGACCCACCTCGGTCATCCGCGACTCGCACTCGAAGAAGGCCGCCGTCAGCGCTGCCAGCTGCTCGCCAGAGGCGCGGACGACGGCGGGCCGTCGTCCGAAGAAGCCGCGGCGCTGATTGCTGGACACGATTCGATGCTAGCGAGCGGTGGCGCCGGCGTCGTTCGTCCGACTCCGGCGCCGACCTCACTACTTCCGACCGGCGGTCCAGCGCATGCCGAAGCCGTACGCTTCGTCGACGGCCCGCTGCGCGCCCTGGATGTAGCGAACTTCGCGGCTGACCTGCATTTCGCCGTTCACGTTGGTGAGCATCGCGACCGCGCACGAGATCGCCCGATCGTCCGCCGAGTCCAGCGCCACCTCGACCTGCGGCCCGCTGGTCGGGACCAGGGTCACCAGACCGTTGGCCGCCGACCAGTTCGGCGCGCCCTCGTAGATGTACGCGAAGATCAGAATGCGCCGGAAGGCGTTGACCTGGCCCAGATTGATGAAGAGGTTCTCGCCGCCGGAGTTGGTGCCGCTGCGGTCGTCGCCGTCCAGAAAGATGAACGGTGCCTGGTTCAGGTCGCCGAACGAGTTGCCGAGCGCCTGGACGATGCCCTTGGTGCCGTCGGCGAGCTCGTACATCGCGGCGAGATCGAGGTCGATGCCCTTGTTCCGCTTGAAGAAGCCGCCGGTGCTGCCCTGCGTCCAGTTGAGATTGACGCGCATGTTGCCCTGCACTTCGCCGCGCTTGGTCAGCGAAACACTGGGACGACTCTTGTCGAGGGTGACCTTGTTCATGTTCACAGCCATGGAAACTCCCTTGAAGTTGAGGTGATGCCTGCGGGCGCGATCACGCCCGCAGGCACGCGGTCAGCGACTCTGCTCGGCCTCGGCGTCGTCGGTGACGGCCGGCTTCTCGCCGGCGCCCGTCTCTTCTGCCGCCTCTTCGCGCCGTCGGCGGAAGATGCTGCTGGCCAGGGCGGCGAGGATCAGGACCACGCCGACCAGGCCGGTGACGACCTCGGGAACGTGCGTGCCGATCGAGTACATCAGGATCACGGCCAGGGCGCCGATGGCCCAGTGCGCGCCGTGCTCCAGGTAGACGTACTCCGAGAGGGTGCCCTTGCGGACCAGGAAGACGGTCAGCGAACGGACGAACATCGCGCCGATCAGGCCGAGGCCGAGGGCGATGATGATCGGATCCGCCGTGATCGCGAAGGCGCCGATGACGCCGTCGAACGAGAACGACGCGTCCAACACCTCGAGGTACAGGAACAGGAAGAAGCCGGCCTTACCGGTGGCCTTGACGAGGTCCGACGGGCCGCTGCTCGGCTCCTCGCCCTCCTCTTCCACGTGGAAGAGTTCGCCCAGTCCATTGACCGCGATGTATGTGATCATGCCGAGTGCGCCGGCGATCATGACCGTCGCCGTCTTGTCCTCGGGCGCGATGAACGTCGCGGTGATCACCAGGATGCCGGTGGCGATGATGACGCCCAGCTGGTCGAGCTTGCCGATGCGGATCAGCGGTCGCTCGATCCACGACAGCCAGGTGATCTCCTTGTCGTCGAAGATGAACCCGAGGAACAGCATCAGCAGGAACATGCCGCCGAACGCCGCGATCTGCGGATGCGCGTCGGTGATGATCGTCTCGTACGACGGGTCCCCGTTCGCGAAGTACGCGGCGTCGTTGGCGGGCGGGTTCAGCGCCAGGTCGAGAGCGTCGATCGGATTGAGCCCGGACGCCAGCCAGACCACGGCGAGCGGAAACACCAGGCGCATGCCGAACACCGCGATCACGATGCCGATCGTCAGGAAGATCTTCTGCCAGAACTCGCTCATCCGTCGCAGGACGGTCGCGTTGATCACCGCGTTGTCGAACGACAGCGACACCTCGAGGATGCCGAGGATCAGGGTGAGGAGGACTGCGGTGAGGCCCCCATAGAAATAGGCCGCGATCAGCGCCGCGATGGTGACTGCGAACGAGATGCCGAAGATACGGAAGAACACGTTGGGAGACAGCCTTTCCAGGCTAAGGAAGGACGGCTGCGCTTGTGCGCAACCGGTTCAGTGCGTCGGCGCTGCAACGCGCCGACGCACCGACCACAATCGAGAAGACGTCGGTCTTTAGACGTTGACGCCGTAGTCGCGGGCGATGCCGGCGAGGCCGGCCGCGTAGCCCTGGCCGATGGCGCGGAACTTCCACTCGGCACCGTTGCGGTAGAGCTCGCCGAAGACCATCGCGGTCTCGGTGGAGGCGTCCTCGCTGAGGTCGTAGCGGGCGATCTCAGCGCCGCCTGCCTGGTTGATGACGCGGATGTAGGCGTTCCGGACCTGGCCGAACGACTGCGAACGAGCATCGGCGTCGTAGATCGAGACCGGGAACACGATGGAGTCGACCTGCGGCGGCATGCCCGCGAGATCGAGCTTGATCGACTCGTCGTCGCCGTCGCCCTCGCCGGTCAGGTTGTCGCCGGTGTGCTCGATGGCGCCGTCGGGCGAGCGCAGGTTGTTGAAGAAGATGAAGTGCTGGTCGGAGACGACCTTCTTGTCCGCGCCGAGTGCGATGGCACTGCCGTCGAGGTCGAAGTCGGTACCGGTCGTGGTGCGGGCGTCCCAGCCCAGACCGATCGTCACTGCGGTGAGGCCCGGGGCCTCCTTGGTCAGCGAGACGTTGCCACCCTTAGTCAGGCTCACACCCATGCTGTTTCTCACTTTCATTTCCCGGGCGGTCGGCCCGGATCGTCGGCCACGCGATGTCGATAGTTTTTCTCACGCGTGCCCAACAGTATCTGTGACTCCGAGGATGCGCCCGTGCGCGAGGTCGTTTGAATGATGGACCTTGGCGGCGGCACGTTCGGCGTGCCCCCACAGCTGGTGTCAGTCGGTTGCGCGAACTTGCCTGTGAGTCACCGCTATTCGTCGATTCGGACGATGTGCGAATTAGGTCGGGTCGACTAGGTTTGCGGCGCAGCGACCCGTGCGGGACGTGATCGACAAGAGAGGACGCCGATGCAATCTCCACTCGACGTGCGCAAAGTGAGCATCGCAGCGCTCGGCGGAATCGGACTTCTGCTGGTCTTCATCTTTCTGGTGAGCGGGATGGACAGCTTCGGCGTGCTGGGTGTCGGGCTCGCGTTCGCCTTCGTCGCGGTGTGCATCCACCTCCGAGTGCAGCCGGGGCGGATGCTGTCCGTGATCGGTCTGCCGACATTCGGAGCGGGCGTCATCGTGGCGACGACCTTGACCACGACGACGACCTTCGACGAAACCGGTTCCTCGTCCACAACCGATGCGGAAGGCCTCGCCGTAGGAATTCCGTTGATCGTCGGTGGATTAGTACTGATGTTGGTCGGACATCTGCTCACCCGAGGTCAAGTCGGTTGGCCCGCGAACCTGGGCAGCGGGCTGCAATCCCGGCTCGACTCTTTACGACCGCCGAACGGTGCTTCCGCTGCGGCCGACGTTGCCGGCGTGGTTCAGTCCCCGGTGCCGCCAGGCCGGCTGCACGCGGCGGTTCTCGCTGCCGCGGAATCGCTGTCGGGTGCCGGCATCGTGGTGCTCGAGGATCGCCCCGGGTTGATCCGCATGGGTCGAGCGCGGCCCGGAGGCCCGGTGGAGTTCGCCGTGCACGTGGAGGTCACCGGGTTTCCCACGGGAAGTCAGGCGCGGATCCTCGTCGCGTTCACCCAGCCGTCGCCCGCGCCGGGACCGGGCGTGCTGGGTGGAAACGAGTTGGATCGGCTGCTCG
>NZ_JAAYXO010000039.1 GCF_012515855.1 Gordonia sp. (in: high G+C Gram-positive bacteria) | reverse complement strand
TACACCGTCGACGGCCGGCCGATCGTCGCCCATCTGGCCGAGGATCCGTGGGCGTCGCTGGTCGACGAGCAGCGTCTGGGCCGGGTTCGGCCGACGATGCCGGTCTTCGTCGGCCAGAACCGCGGCGACGACGTGGTGTCCGCCGCCGGCACCGAGCGCATGGTGGCCGGCTGGCAGGCTCTGGGTGCTGACGTGACCGCGCACTACCAGAACATTCCGTCGGTGCTGCCCGGCACGATGCTCGGTCACGTCATCGGATTGTCGACGCAGGCCCCCGCGCTGCGCTGGCTCGACGCCCGGCTGCGCTGAAGGCCGGGCTCCCTCAATAGTGGTGGCGCGCCTGCAGGATGATCAGGTCGTCGCCGTCGACGAGGTAAACCAGCCGGTGCTCTTCGGTGATTCGGCGCGACCAGGCACCCTGCGCCCCATATTTGAGCTGCTCAGGTTTCCCCACCCCGGCATAGGGGTCGCGTAGACAGGCGCCGATCAGCACGATGATTCGTTTGAGTGTCCGGCGGTCGGCGGACTGCCAGTGGACGTAGTCTTCCCATCCGGCGCGGTCCCAGACGAGACGCACTCAATCCTCCAGGTCGAGCGAGTGCTCCTCGAACTCACCGGCCCGCGCACGTTCATACGCATCCAGCAGGCGGCGCGCATTTGCCGGAGACCGGAACAGATATGCCGTCTCCTGCCATGCGGCGTACTCGTCCGCCGACATGAGCACCGCGTTCCCCTTCCGAGAAACGATCTCAACCGCCTGGCGATCGTCATTGACCTGCTCAATGAGCGGAAACAGCGTTTTGCGTGCTTCGCTGGCACTGATCGACATCAGTCACCCCTCCCCATCAAGACTTGTACCTGTTTACGGTACCAGTGGCGCTTCAATGCTGTCGTGTATCGCCTGTGCGGCGGCCAAATCGGCGGCTACGAACTGGATCCGTGAGCCGTCGGCGAGGTCGAGCGTCACCGACGCCGATCCACCCAGGTTCAACCGGACGATCTTGTCGGCTGCGGAGCGGGTGACGGGCCAGTTCAGCCAGCCGGTGGTGGTGCCGTCGTCCAGCGCGACGCTCGCACCCACGATCTCGGCAGCCGGTATGCGGCGCCGATAGAACGGTCCGCTGACCACCACCTCGGACTCCCGGATCGACAGCTTGATCGTGTCGCCGAACCCCCCACCAGAGGCCGAGTAGGACGGCCGCCACCGCGCCCAGCCAGGCGAACCACCGATCCCCGGAGATCGCATCCGCGGTGAACGCGACGGCGAGCACACCCAAGGCGATCACCGGTATCCAGCGTCCGACGCCCCGTGAGCGCTCCACCCGTTCCACGTTCCCCCGACTCTTCACTCGTCCGAGAGTAGTGACCGGCCGGACCTGCGGGACAATGAAGCCATGGACGATCTGCTCATCCCTTCGGGACCCGGTGCGCCGCACGGCCTCCGGGTGCCGGCGAGTGAGCTCGTCGAACAGTTCTCCCGGTCGTCCGGCCCCGGCGGTCAGGGTGTCAACACCACCGATTCGCGGGTCCAGCTCAGCCTGGACCTCAGCGCCACCACAGCGCTCGACGACGCCCAGCGGGTTCGGGTGCTGCGGAATCTCGCGGCCCGCCTCGACGGCACGGTGCTGACCATCGCCGCCTCCGAGGAACGCTCGCAACGGCGTAACCGGGTCGCGGCCCGTCAGCGCCTCGCCGACCTGTTGCGCGAGGCGGTCGCTCCCGCCGTGCCGCGGCGGCCGACCCGGCCGACACGGGGTTCGCAGCGACGCCGACTGGAGGCCAAGACCCGTCGCGGCGTCACCAAGGCGAACCGGCGTCGGCCGGATTCGGCGGAGTAGACCGGCGAGTCCAGCGCCGGCGCTCAGGCCTTGAGGCTCAGGCCTTGAGCACGTAGCGCAGGGTCTCGACGACCTGGTCGGTGGTCTTGCACCAGGCCAGCGCCTCGGCGTCGACTTCCTTGAGCGGATGGATGATGTCCGCGTCATGCAGGGTGATGTACGACTTGCCCAGACCGGCGGTGTAGCCGGCGTCGAAGGCGGCGTTCCACTGCTTGTACTTGTCACCGAAGCGCACCACCACCAGGTCGGCCTGCTCGATCAGCGTGCGCGTGCGAATCGCGTTGACCTTGGCGGACTGGTGATCCCGCCAGAACTGGTCCGGAGTCTCGCCGAGATGATCGCCGGCGGCATCGCTGGCGGGATGGTCGGTGACCGGCGCGGTGAAGGTCACGTCCAGCCCGGCGGCCTGCGCGCCGCGCTGGATCTCGTCGCGCCAGTCGGTGTGGATCTCGCCGGAAAGGTAGACGGTGAAGGTCATTTCTAAGGCTCCTGAATGTTGTCGACAGCGGGCTGTGCTCTCTGCCGTCCACCATCCCAAGAGTCTCGCGGAAACGCTAAACGTGGTGCGAGCCGACGTCGAGTTTGGTGAAGCTATTCGACAGGTGCCGGGCCACGGTTTTGACCGACAGCGTCAGCTCGTCGGCGATCTGCGCCTTGGTCTCGCCGGCGGCGACGAGGCGCAGCACCTCGACTTCGCGGGCGGTAAGCCCGCCGGGCAGGGTCGCCTCCCCGGCCCGGTCGGCGGCGTCAGCGGTGTCGATGACTGCCCCATGGGTATCGAATGCGGCACGTGCCGAACGGAAGTTGAGGAGAGCGCCGGCATCGTCGCCGAGCAGTTGCAGGGCCCGCCCGAGCAGGATCCGCGACCGTGCCAGCTCGTAGTCGGCGTCGAGGCGTCGCCACTGCATCTTGCGAGCTCGTCGCGTGGGTAATTCGGCCCACGCGGCGGTGGTCGCATTTCTACAAGCGCAACCGGTCGAGTGGATCGACACTGGATGCATGGGAAGCACGAATTACCGCAGCACGCTGACCCAGGTCGCCGACGAGGAACGTGCCGACGCTCGTGAAGCGTTCTTCGCCAGAGTCAGGCGTGCCTGCGGGCCTCGCCGCTGCCCAAGCGGTACGGGTGGGGTATCCACCACGACGCCGACAGCCGCGTCGCCCTGGTCGCGCTCGGTTCCGACGACTGTCGGGCCCTCGCCACCGACCCCGAGGTGAAGCAGCTGAAGGCCATGCGCTCCAAGCACAGCTGATCGGCCCTACCGCTTCGACAACGCCGGCGGGGTCCACCGGCCGTCGTGGATCTCCGGGCGCGGCCGGTACAGGCGGATGAGGTAGTTCCAGCCGTCCGGAGCGACGATGGCGTTCGGCGGGACCTCATCGTCGGCCGAGGCGACGAACCGTACGGTGATCGAGCCGTCGTCGTCGCGGACGCCGGTCACGCTGTTGACGGTGTACAACCCCTGCGCGTTCGGTTCGAAGAAGCCTTGGGCGTTGTAGACCGACACCGACCAGAACGCGTCCACCGGAACATCACGGAACACCAGCTCGTAATCGCCAGGCGGCAGCTGCGGGTCGACGCCGACGTAGGCCGCCTCCGACGACGGCAGCCCGCCCCACCCCGCGGCGGAGGCGATCAGGTGCCGGATCGGGTCGACCTCGTCCCGGGTGCCGAACGACCGGTCGAAGCTGTCGAGGCCGCGGGCGAGTTCGAGTAGCGCGGTGCGCGTCGCATCAAGGCTCGGAATGTCGTAGTCGGGCATGATGAACGGTTCCTGCGACGGGCCGGCCAGGACCAGCGCGTCCTGCAGTTCCGACACGGCGGCGACGTCGTCCGGTTCGGTGGGGTCGACGAGGATCCGCACGGCGACGAACACGTAGCGGGAGCCGTACTCGTCGCTGGTGAGCAGGTGCTCGCCCGGTTCGTGCAGGACCTTGTTGATGAAGTGGTCCTCGTTGACGATCATCGCCGACAGGTAGCGGCCGCCGGAGTTCGGCAGCGTCAGGCGGGCCGGTTCCCGAAGGTCGACGACGGCGAAGCTGTAGAGGGTGTCGCGATTGAGTCGGATCACCGTCTGGGCGTCGATCGGCGCCGGCGTCCGGTTGTGCAGAAACCGTCCGGCACCCCCGGCCATCGCCTGATTGTCCGAGAACATCCGAGGGTCTCGGCGCGGACGAAGTTGTCGGCATTCACCTTGATGGTCATGTACTCGGATCTCCTGATCTATTGCGCCACCCGCAGAACGCACTGCGGCAACCCTCATCAAGTCCCATTGACGAAGGAGAAAGGCAGTACTCCAGATTTCGGTGTCACCGCAGATGCGCCTCGGACGGAATCCGTACGCTGAGCGGCCCGCCCCGATCCGACACATACGTCGGGTAGTCGACGAAGTGCCGACGTCGACCCAGGTAATGCGCGTAGTGCTCGAAGTGCCAGCGGCAGTCCTCGATGAACCCGCGATGATCCGCCAGCCCGAGGCGCTCGCAAAGTGCCGCGAAGCCGTCCAACTCGTCGCGCATCTCCGCGCACTGTGCGATCGTCGCACCGTTCTGGCCGTCGAGGATTCCCGTCGGCAGCTCGTGGACGGCGCCGATCAGCCAGGCGCGGATTCTGCGGTATTCGTCGACATCCTCACGCACTGTCGCCTCCCCTTTCAACACTTTCTGAACACCGACGGGTTGACCATCTGACGACCCTGGTTGATCGGTAGTACAGATTTCGACTGAGCCGAAATCTGTACTACCGCTTCGCCCTCTCTTTTCTGCGAGCCGGTCAGTCACCCTGGGCCGCCGCGGCCGCACGCGCGAGCCACGCCGGCGTTCGCCCAGCCCGCTGCGGCGGAATGAGCTCGCCCGCTGCACAGCAGTCGACGAGCTGCCGCGCGCGGCGTTCCCGTGTGGAAGCCTGCTTCGCGGACATGAGCCAGTGCCGCACCGCCTTCCGATACCCGGGGGTCGCCTCCGCGAGGAAGGCGACGGTGCCGGGCGACGCGTCGACGATCGCCTGCAGGTCCGGCGTGAGGTCCGCCTCGGGATTCTCGTGCGCGTAAGTCCCCGACCGGTCGACGGTGCGCCGTTCGAACGCCGCGAGGCCGGCCGGATGCATGCGGCCCTCCGCCGTGAGCCGTTCGACGTGCGCGATGTTCACGTTCGACCAGGTGCTCCGGGCGGTGCGCGGCGACCAGCGCTGGCGGCGGGAATCGTCGTCGATCCGCTGCGACACCGAATCGATCCAGCCGAAACACAGCGCCTCGATCACGGCTTCCGACCAGGTCAGTCCGCGATCGTCGACGTGAGCGCGCCGGAGTTCCATCCACAGTTCGGATTCGGTGTCGTGGTGGCGTTCGAGCCATGCGCGGAACTGACCGGCGTCGCGGAAGAAGATCGCCGGACGTTCGGTGCTGCCGCCCGGCGTTCCGGATTCAGAGGCCATATGCCCACCGTAGGAGCCAACGGCGCTCACCGCGCGAGGATCCGGCTGCGTCACCTGTACACGTCGCGGCGATGCCGTACGTCGATCACCCGTACGACGACAACGTCCTCATGAATCTCGTAAACAACCCGGAAAGCGCCACGCCGCGCCGACCAGCGGCCGGCCAGCTCGTTTCGTAATCGCTTGCCCACCCGATGGGGGTTCTCGGCGAGCGGACCGCGAATGAACTCCCAACACGCCGACGCCACAACCTCGGGGAGTTCCTCGGACAGGCTTCGCCGCGCGCGTCGAGTCAGCTCGACCCGGTAGGTCATGAAGTGATGACGCCCTTCGCGCGGAGTTCGGCCTCCACCTCTTCCAGGGAGTACAGCCGGCCTGCGGCGATATCAGCATCCGACTCGCGAATTGCCTCCATCGCTTCCCGGTCGTCCAAGATATCGAGCGTCTCCATCAGCGAGTCGTAGTCGTCGGCACTCATCAGCACTGCGGCTCGTCGCCCGTTCTTGGTGATTTCCACCCGCCGATGAGTGCGCACAGCCTCGTCTACCAGCTTGGAGAGGTTTGCGCGGACGTCGGCGATCGGCAACGTACTCATGTACACAATTCTAGCTCGAGTGACCCCGCTACACGACGCCGACGACGAGAATGACGCAGCCGACGATCATGGCGGGCGTGAGCGAGACCAGGAGAACGTTGATGACGTTCTCCTTCGTCGGCGATGCCACATGCTCGCCGGTGGCGATCGGCGCATACTTGCCACCCGCACCCCACAGCGCCCCGAGCTGGGTCGCCAGCCAGTACGCATACGTGCCGTAGGCCAGCAGGATCACGACCGCCAACCGCCAGCCGTGCGCCAGATCGAGGTACGGCCACAACAGTCCGACGACGATGAGGAATGGCCCGTTCATCACGCCCTCGAGGTGGCTGGCCACTCCCATCCGGGGGTTCTTCGACGCAGGGACGGCCAGGCCGGTCAGCATGCCGAGCAGAAACAGGACCAGACCCAGAACGAACAGCGTCGTCTGCATCTCTCTGATTTTAGACCCGTTGCAGACCCGATGCTGGACGTCTCCACTACAGGCTCATCACCAACCGCAGGGCGGCATCGACCGCTCGCAGTTCGTCGAGCTCCAGGTGCCCCACGCGCTCGCCAAGACGATTCGGATCGACGGCACTGGCCTGCTCGGCGAGCACTCGCGTCCGACGACCGTCTATCTCGATCTCCGGACGAAAAGTCGCCGGCCTGGCAGAGGTCGATGTCGGCGCCACCAGCCACGTCGACAGACTGTCGAGCTCGTCAGCCTGCACGACAACGGCATAGCGTCGCACCGCCTGCTCGTGCCCTGGAACGTGTCGCGGCGCATTGAGCCGAAAGACGTCACCACGCACGTAACGACTCCATGTCACGCAACACTCGGGCGGATTCTTTCCGGTCTTCCTCGTCGGCAGCCAGGGCTGCGGCCTCGTCTCGGAGGCGCGCCTTCGCATGACGTGCCGCCGCCTCGACGAGGGCATCGCGCACAACGCGCGACACCGGCGTGCCGTCGGCAGTCAGCACTTCGAGCGCCAGCCGCGCGTCATCGTCAGGGCGAAATGTGATCGTTGCAGCCACATGCCCAGCGTCTCACGATATGTAAGACAGATCTAGAGTAGATGACATCCGCTGAGTGCGCGTCGCAGCTCGTCCCGCTCGCGCGCGGGCAGCGACTCGACGCAGCCCCCGAGAAACGGAACACATGGGTGGAAAGACATCCCGACGTCGTCGTCGGAATCTGGCGGAGGTCACCCAGCCCGGACGGCCGCCTCGTGCAGCCACCGGGCGACCTCTTCGTCGACATCGGAGATGTCCCGGATCTCGAGGTGGTGCATCCACTGTCCCGGCGTCGGCTCGACGACCTGCTTCCAGCGGGGAGATTCGATGCAGTGTCCTGCCGCGATGGAGAGCACGACCTCGGCGTCCGGCCGGCTGAGGTACTGGCCCGGCAGCCATAGGTAGGCGAAGCCCCGCCGACGTCGGAGTGCGACCTGGCTCTTCGATACCCGCACTTCGATCAGCCCATCCGGAGTGACAGCGTCCAGGACACGCTCGAACACGGCCAGCGCGAGCGGCCGGCCGGCGAAGAACTCCTCGGGGCTTGGATGCCGCGTCGTCCGCTGGACCACCAGGTCGTACGAGTCCTCGACGAGGTCCCCGATCAGCGACGCGGTGACGGACTCGCCGGAGCCGATGGAGATCCAGTGACGCTTGTCGAGGCAGCGGCCGCGCTGGACGCTCTGGTGCTCGCGGATCAGCGCTTCGGCGCGGGGCGGCTCGGCCTTGACCGTGATGATCGGCTCGTCTGGATCCTCGGTGACGATGAGGAACACTCGCCCGTTGACCTTGTAGACCAGCAAGTGCTCGGTGAACGGATAGCTCTCGCTCACGCCCGCCAGCATCTGGGCCGCCTCGCGAGCGAGTCGTTGCAGTTCCTCACCGCGCATGCCTCGCCTTTCCTTCGGTTCTGGCAACCCCCGAGAATCGGAACACGTGGCAAAAGTCGATCCGCTCCGTAGCCGTGAGCATGCGTCCGTTGCACGAAGCCGCTCTGCCGTGATTGATCGCGGTGAAGACCTCGACCTCCCGCACCTCCCGCGGGAGTGAAAGCGACGACTCCGCCTCATGCTCGGGATCTCCCATTACTTCCCACCGCACGTCGTCGGCGAGCAACGGCCGCAGACCATCGATGTTTCCCGCCGCCCAGTCCACCGAGAACTGACTCACGAGGAGATTCCGAGGTGAGTTTCCGCAATCATCGGGGACTGTGCTCTTCATGCCGCCAAGTTACTCATGACCAGCGACGTCAGAGCGCGTGTACGACAGAGTCGATGCCCTCACCTGAAACGTAGAGATGAATCGAATACCGAGATCCCTCGCCTCTTCGCAGATCGCCTGATCCAGACGCTCGATCCGTTCATTCTGCTCGTCGTCGAAGATCGCCGGCGGCCCCACGAGCTACAGCCGGTCGACCGGCATGCAGCCCGCGGCGAATCGCACCGCTCGCACAGTCTCATCGAGTGAAACTCGCGCCCGCCCATCGACTTCAGTGGTGTCGTTCACCCCGAAGGAAAGGACGAGTCGCGCATCCTCTGCATCCAACAGTCGTGGTGGTGCTTCAACCGGGATACGGCCCACGACCTGCACGGAGGTCTCCCGCCGCACGCCCAGATTGTATGAAGTCAGTCTGTGTCCAGCGGCTCGCGCCGCGACGGATACCCTCCCCACCCATCCGAGACCGGTTGAGTCACCCAGACCTGCGACGAAGGAGTCCCCGAAGAAACACACCCGAAGGTCAGGCATCGCGTGCGGAGCGACCAAGTCGCTCACGCGACCTGCAGCGGAACGATCGCGGCGATCTGCTCCCCTGCAGCGTCCTCTGCACGGTCGAGTTCATAGCGGCTCTGCAGGTTGATCCAGAACTCCGCAGTCGTACCGAAGTACTTCGCCAACCGCAGTGCCGTGTCAGCCGAGATCCCCCGCTTGCCGTGCACGATCTCGTTGATCCGCCGCGGCGGCACACCGATCGACACCGCCAACTTGTTCTGCGTAATGCCGAAGCCCTCGATGAAATCCTCCATGAGGACCTCACCAGGGTGGATCGGCTCGACCTTGTCAGTGATAGTCAACGATCTCCACCTCCTCTGGCCGGGCGTCGGTCCACACGAAGCAGATCCGCCACTGGTCATTACCTCTAATGCTGTGCTGACCGGCACGATCACCCTTCAGAGCTTCCAGCCGGTTTCCTGGCGGGATACGAAGATCGTCGAGCGATTCTGCAGACCCCACTTGACGAAGCTTGCGCAATGCGACCCGCTGAATCCTCGGATCGATCGAGCGCGCACGCTCACGACGCCACAGCCGTTCGGTGTCCTTGCTCCCGAACGACCTGATCACACGACCAGCACATGACGGGGAGCGTCAATAACGCTAGACGTTAAACCGGAACTCGACGACGTCGCCGTCGACCATCACGTAGTCCTTGCCCTCCATGCGGACCTTGCCGGCGGCCTTGGCGTCGTTCATCGTGCCGGCGGCATCCAGGTCGTCGAAGGAGACGATCTCGGCCTTGATGAAGCCCTTTTCGAAGTCGGTGTGGATCACGCCGGCGGCCTTGGGGGCGGTGTCGCCCTGCTTGATGGTCCAGGCGCGCGCTTCCTTTGGGCCGGCCGTCAGGTAGGTCTGCAGGCCGAGGGTGTGGAAGCCCGCGCGGGCGAGCTGGCGCAGGCCGGGCTCGTCCTGGCCGATCGAGTCGAGGAGCTCCTGGGCGTCCTCCTCGTCGAGCTCGAGCAGTTCGCTCTCCACCTTCGCGTCGAGGAAGACGCAGTCGGCCGGGGCGATCGACTCGCGCAGCTGCTGCTTGCGGGCATCGTCGGTCAGCACCGACTCGTCGGCGTTGAAGACGTACAGGAACGGCTTGGCGGTCAGCAGGTGCAGTTCGCGCACCGTCGACAGGTCGAAGGAGTCCTTCACCGAGAACAGGGTCTTGCCCGCGTCGAGGTATTCCTGGGCCTTCTTCGCGGCCTCGAGGGTCGCGGCGAGTTCCTTGTTCTTGCGCGCGTCCTTCTCCAGGCGCGGGATCGCCTTCTCCAGGGTCTGCATGTCGGCCAGGATCAGCTCGGTCTCGATCACCTCGATGTCGGCGAGCGGATCGACGCGACCGTCGACGTGCACCACGTCGTCGTCGG
>NZ_JAAYXO010000240.1 GCF_012515855.1 Gordonia sp. (in: high G+C Gram-positive bacteria) | reverse complement strand
CGGACTCATCGAGAACGGCGCCACCCAGTGGATGACGGCGGGTTCGGGCATTCTGCACATCGAGACGCCGCCCGCGGCACTCGTCGAATCCGGCGGCACGTTCCACGGCATTCAGCTGTGGGTCAACTTGCCGGCCGACGACAAGTTCCTGACGCCCAAGTATCAGAACCTCGAGGGCGGTCAGGTGAAGCTGCTGTCGTCGTCCGACGGCGGCGCGCTGGTGCGGATCATCGCGGGCGATCTCGACGGCCACGTCGGCCCCGGAGCCACCCACACCCCGATCACCTTCGCGCACGCGACCATCCAGCCCGGCGCGCAGTTGTCGACGCCGTGGCGCCAGGATTTCAACGCCCTGGTCTACGTGCTGTCCGGTCGCGGAACCGTCGGCGCCGAGCAGCGTCCGATCGAGGGCGGCCAGCTGGCCGTGCTCGGGGCGGGCGATCGCATCACGGTGGCCGCGGATTCGAGCCAGGACTCCAACCGCCCGGCGATGGAGGTGCTGCTGCTCGGCGGTCAGCCCATCCGCGAGCCCGTCGCGCAGTACGGACCGTTCGTGATGAACACTCGCGAGCAGATCATCGAGGCGATGGAGGACTTCCAGTCCGGTCGCTTCGGCCAGATCCCGGCCGATGCACTGAGGCCCTACGGCAAACGATGACCGAGGCCACGAAGCTGACTGCGTGGCGGCTGTTCATCGAGAACTCCGCCCGCATTCAGACCGAACTCGATCGTCGACTCCGCCCCGACGGCCTGTGCCTGTCCGACTACCAGGTACTGCTCCTGCTGTACGACGCGCCGGGCCGTCGGCTGCGCATGAACGACCTCGGCCACCGGATGGTGTTCTCGGCATCGCGGCTGTCGTACCAGGTGGCCGCGCTGTGCAAACGCGGCTGGGTACGGCGCGAGAGCGCACCCGAGGACCGTCGAGGGAGCTACGCCGTCCTCACCGCGGAAGGCGTCGCCGCGTTCGAGCCCGTCGCCCGCAAGCACCGCGCCGACGTCGACGAACTGTTCTTCAGCGCCGTCTCCGACGACGACGCGTCCGCCCTGGCCGGCACCATGCGCGCGCTGGCCGATCATCTCGAGAAGATGTGAGAAGGAACCATGACCGCAACGCTCATCCCGGCCGCTGACCGCCACTTCTGGGCCAACGAATGGCTCACCTCGCGGCAGTCGTTCCCCGGCACCGGAAACTTCGACCTGTTCGGCAATGCCCACGGGGTGCTCGCGATCCACAACGACGACGAAGTGGGGCCGGGCGAGGGACTCGACGCACACCAGCACCAGAACATGGAGATCGTGACCTGGGTGGTCGACGGCGCCGTCGAGCACCGCGACTCGTCCGGCATCCGCGAGGTCATCGGCACAGGCAGCCTCGGTGCGATGACCGCCGGACGCGGCATCACCCACAGCGAGGGCAACGCGCAAGCGCGCTCCTCGCGGCAGAAGCTGCGCGTGATCCAGATGTGGGTGCCGCCGCACACCGATGAGCTCGACCCGGCGCACAGCACCCGCGACTTCAACGACGCCCTCGCCTCCGGCGAACCGGTGGTCGTCGCGTCGGGTCGTGCCGCGCACGCGGGCACCGACGCCCTCCCGATCGCCAACCGCTTCGCGGCGCTGCACATCGCCCGGCCGCACGCCGGGCAGACCATCACCCTCCCCGCCGCGCCCTTCGGGCACCTGTACGTGGTTCGCGGCGAAGTGGTCGTCGACGCGGATTCGCTGGCGTCCACCGCGATGGCCGACGGCGACGCGGTGCGACTCACCGACGGCGGCGCCGTCACGCTGACCGCAACCGGCGACGCCGAGATCGTCTACTGGGAGATGCACGCGAGCTTCGACGTCCCTCGCCCGGCATGACGGCTTCCGGCGTGTAATCCTTGAGGCATGAGCCCCGTGGAAATCGCTCCGGAAACTCTTGCTGACCGCGTCGACGACCTCATGGGCCGTGCACGCGACGACCTCGCCACGCTGGTGGCCCTCCCCTCGATCCACATCGACCACGCGCAGGTCGAGGCGAGCACCGCCAGCGCGGCGTGGGTCGCCGAGGCGTTCGCCGAACTCGGCTTCGCGACCGAGGTGATCGTCACCTCCGACGGATCGCCCGCCGTCGTCGGCCATCGCGCAGGCCCCGAGGGCAGCCCGACGGTCGCCCTCTACAGCCACCACGACGTCCAGCCCGCGGGCGACGAATCACTGTGGGAGACCCCGCCGTTCGAGCTCGTCGAACGCGACGGTCGCTGGTACGGGCGCGGCAGTGCCGACTGCAAGGGCAACCTCGTCGCGCATCTCACCGCGCTGCGCGCGGTCGGCGACCAGCTGGCCTGCAACGTCCGGCTCATCATCGAGGGTTCGGAGGAAGCGGGCGGTGAGGGGCTCGACACCCTGGTCCGCACGCGACCCGAACTGTTCGACGCCGACCTCATCGTCATCGGCGACACGGGCAACCTGGCCGTCGGAATTCCGACACTCACCACCAGCCTGCGCGGCGTCACCAATGTGAAGGTCACCGTGTCGGCGCTCAAGAACGGCGTCCACTCCGGCGGCGCGGGCGGTCCCGCACCCGACGCGATGGCCGCGCTGATCGCCGGACTGGCGTCGCTGCGCAACGAGCGCGGCGACACCACGATCGAGGGATTGCAGGCCGACCAGAAGTGGACGGGCTTCGAGTTCACCGACGATCAGTTCCGCGAGACGGTCGGCGCCTTGCCCGGCACCGAGGTGCTCGGCACCGGCACGCCTGCCGACATGGCGTGGTCGCGACCGGCGGTCACGGTGATCGGCATCGACGCCCCGAGCACCGCCGAGTGCGCCGCGGCCATCATGCCGACCGCCTCCGCGATGCTCAATCTCCGTGTCCCGCCGGGCACCGACACGCGCGCCGCGTACGACCTGATGGAGGCGCACCTGCGCAAGCACATTCCGTGGGGCGTCGAGGTGCAGTTCGAGCCCGACACCTTCGGTGGCGCGTTCTCCGCGGACGTCACCGGCCCCGCCTACGTGCAGTTGATCGACGCGATGACCACCGCCTACGACGGCGTCCCCGTTCAGTTCGCCGGGCAGGGCGGGTCGATTCCACTCTCCACCGTCCTCGCGCAGACCTTCCCGCACGCGGAGATCGCGCTTCTCGGCGTCGAGGAACCGCTGTGCGCCATCCACGCCCCCAACGAGAGCGTCGACCCCGGTGAGCTGCGGCGCACCGCGCTCACCGAGGCGATCCTGCTGAGCACGTTCGGCGGCTGAACGGCGGTCAGCCCGCCGCGATCAGAAGAGCTTCGGCGGGCACTGCCCGGCCGGCATGTTCTTGAGATTGCGCTGCACCCAGTCGCCGAGGCGGGTCAACATCCTGGTGCCGTCCTCGAACGAGCCGCTCTTCGGCACGGCCACCAGGCTCACCCCGACGGCGCCGCGATCGGTGGTCACCGTGGCGAGTTGTCGAACGACGTACTTGCCGGTCGCGTCGGACACCGGGCCCCAGCCGCCCTTCACCGCCGTCGAGACGCCCTTCTTGCCCTTGGCGAGGCCCCAGCGCTGGTTGGTCCCGACGTGACTCATGTTCGCGATCACCGGTTCGGCGCCGGCAAGGCAGGTCATATTGGCCGCGAACACCGACTGGTCGGTGGTCGCCCACTGTGTCGCGCCCGGGAAACTCGGCGGGCTGCTGAGTTCGGAGGCGATCACGGTCCGCGCGTCGCCGCCTTCGCGCAGCACCGCGGTCACTGCGTCGATGGCACTTTGCGTCGACCCGAGCGCACCCCAGATCGCTTCCGCCGAGGCGTTGTCCGAGTCGCGAATCGACTTGTTCTCCAGCGCCGTCAGATCCGCCACGTGGGCGCGTTCGGCGGCCAGTGCCACCGGCGCCTTCAACGTCGACCACGCGCGCGCCGTCTTGACCGTTCCGAAGAAGAGCGGCTCGCCGCTGCCGGTCGGAGTGATCGCGACCCCGACGCGTCCGGGGATCGCCTTGGTGATGCTCTTGGACGCCTT
>NZ_JAAYXO010000239.1 GCF_012515855.1 Gordonia sp. (in: high G+C Gram-positive bacteria) | reverse complement strand
TGTTGGCGTTCATTGATGCGGAGATCGCGCATCGGTTGTCGACGATGGGTGGGTTGTCGGCGCGGCGGGTCGAGGACGCGGTCGCTGCGATCGTGGCTGAGCATGATCCGGATGCGGTCACGGTCACTCGGGAGCAGGCTAAGGCTGCCAGGAATGTGGTGGTGAACCCGCTGAACGAGGACGCCGCTGAGTTGATCGTGACGACGGCGGCCGAGGATGCGGCGTTGTGTAAGGATGCGTTGGATGCGGTGATCGCCGGGGTGTGTGTGCACGATCCCCGCACCCGTGGCCAACGCCGCTCCGACGCTGCTGTTGCCCGGATCAGTGGGGTGCGGTTCGGGTGCCGCTGCGATCGCGAGGACTGCACGGCTGATCTGTCCGATGCGGCGGTCGCGGCCCGGTGCGCGAAGATCGTGCTGCACGTGGTGGTCCGCCAAGAAACCCTCGACCCGACCCCCAGCCAGGCCCGCGGCCAGGCTGGCGGTGAGGCTGGTGCCCAGGTGCCGGCGTTTGTGGATGGGTTCGGTCCGATCTCGGCCGCTCATGCCCGTGATCTCGCCGCCCGCCCGGACGCGGTCTGTAAGCCGTTGGATTTGGGTGACCTCGCTGTGCGGATGTCTCGGCCGGGCAATCGGTATCGCCCGACTGCGGTGCTCGATACTGCGGTGCGGGGGGTGTTCGGGACGTGTTCGTGGGCCGGGTGTGATCAGCGGGCGTGGCGGTGCGATCTGGACCATGTGGCCGAGTTCGATCACCAGGATCCGGCTGGGGGTGGTCCGACGTGTGCGTGCAATCTGAATCCGAAGTGCAAGTTTCATCATGGGTTGAAAACCCATGCCGAGGGTTGGCTCGATGACCAGGTCGTTGACGCCAACGGGGTGGTGTGGACTGAGGTCACCACTCCGGAAGGGGTCACCGTGCGTCAGCAGGCGGCGAATCTGTGGCTGCTGCCTGAACTCGGCCTGCTTCCGTGCCGCCACGACATTCCCGCTGTTGCGGCGACACGCCCGGTTTCCGGACACGCCGGTGGTGCTCCGAAACGAACGTTGTCGCGGGTGGAAGCCAAGCATCGTTACCGCCGGAAGCAGCGGGCGGCGAACCGCCGCCACCGCCAGACCCTGGCCGCGGTCAGGGACGCCGCCGACGGCCAACCACCGTTCTGAGGACACCGCATCCCCCCGCTGGTTGGTCGGTTCATCGAGACCGCCGCGGACAGGACTCTCGACCGGCGTCGGCGAGCAGGCTCAGCCGCCGACACGCCCAGATTTCGGACACGCCGGGGTTGCGCCGAAACGAACTGTGTCGCGGGTGGAAGCCAGGCACCGTTACCGCAGGAAGCAGCGGGCGGCGAACCGCCGTTTTGAGGGCACCGCCCCCGTTGGTTGGTCGAGTGCCGACGAACGGAGTGAGTCGGTTCATCGAGACCGCCGCCGGCAGGACTCTCGACCAGCGGAGGCGAGCCGGCCCAGCCGCCGACACGCCCGAATTTCAGACACGCCGGTGTTGACTCAAAACGAACTCGGACCCCGAACTCGGACTCGAAGACAGCCAAGTGTCAGCGTCGAGACACGCAACGCGCAGCGACCGCCTAAGGTCGCCTTCCACGGCAGCCATCTTTCCCAATTCCTGCACCCGACGGCGTGTCGTGGATCTTTGGGCGTGTTGCCGGCGGAGACACCCAGGACCGGGTTGAGATCGTGCGAGCGGCGGTCTCGAGGAACCGACTCACTCCGTTCGCCGGCACTCGACCACCATGGCGTCGCCAAGCGCGACACGCCCGGTGTCCGGACACGCCAGTACTAAACCAGCGCTCCCAGCTGACGCACCGTCTCCACGTCCTTCGCGGTGACCATCAGTGTCGTGACGCCGGCGGCCTCCCAGACCTTGATCTGGTCGCGCACCTCGTCCGCGGTGCCCACGAGCATCGTCTCGCGGACCATCTCGTCGGGGACGGCGGCCACGGCCTCCGCCTTGCGGCCGGCTCGGAAGAGCTTGCCAATGTCCTCGACCACGTCTGCGTAACCCATCCGGCAGTACAGGTCTGCGTGGAAGTTCTTCTCCGCCGCACCCATCCCGCCGACGTAGAGTGCGGTCGACGGTCGGTAGCGATCGATCGCCGCCGGAACATCGTCGGTGATGACGCACTGGACAGTGGCCGCGATCTCGAAGTCCGCACGCGATCGCCGCGCGCCCGGTCGCGCGAAACCCTCGTCGAGCCACTCGTCGTACATACCCTGCAACCGCGGGGTGTAGAAGATGGCGAGCCAGCCGTCGGCGATCTCGGCCGTCTGCGCGACATTCTTGGGCCCCTCGGCACCGAGCCAGATCGGGATGTCTGCGCGGAGCGGATGGACGATCGGCTTCAGCGGCTTGCCGAGACCGGTGACGCCGGCACCCTCGCGCAGCGGCAGCGGGTAGTGCGGACCGTCGCTGACCACCGCGCCCTCACGCGCAAGCACCTCGCGGACCACCCGCACGTACTCACGCGTCCGCGCGAGCGGCTTGGCGAAGGGCTGGCCGTACCAGCCCTCCACCACCTGCGGCCCGGATACGCCGAGACCGATGATGTGTCGGCCACCGGAGAGATGGTCGAGAGTCAGCGCCGCCATCGCCAGCGTGGTCGGCGGTCGCGCCGACAGCTGCGAGACGGCCGTACCAAGGCGGAGCGTGGTGGTCGAGGCCCCCCACCAGGCCAGCGGCGTGTAGGTGTCCGACCCCCACGACTCGGCGGTGAAGACCGAATCGAATCCGGAATCCTCCGCTGCGCGAAGCAGTTCCGGGACGTCTGCGGGCGGCTGAGCGCCCCAATATCCCAGCTGTAGGCCAAGTTTCACTGTCGAGCCCCTCTACCGTTCCCTTGCGAGTCAATACTAGAACGTGTTCTACTTCGTTGGTGTCCAATAGTGCAACCCACCCGACTCCCGAGGTGCAGGTACCCGCACCCGAGTCACAGATTCTGTCCGCGGAGCTGACAAACACCTTCGCCTACACACGTTCGCTCGGACCGGTCCTGTCACAGTTCGCCCTCGCCCTGCGCGACGGTCGCATCCTGGGCAGCCGCGGATCCGACGGCCGAGTCACGACTCCCCCCGCGGAGTTCGATCCGACCACCGGCGTCCTCACCACCGAACTGGTGGAGGTCGCTCCCGTCGGCACCGTGCAGAGCTGGTCGTGGCAGCCCGAGCCGCTCGACGGCCAGGCGCTCGACCGACCGTTCGCGTTCGCCCTCATCAAGCTCGACGGCTCCGACACATCGATGCTCCACGTCGTCGACGCCGACGGCCCTTCCGCGATGAGCGTCGGTGCACGCGTCCACGCCGTGTGGCACGCCGTGCGCACCGGCGTCATCACCGACATCGCGCACTTCAGCCTCGGCGAGACTCCCGCCGCAGCACCCGATCCGACCGGCGACATGACCGTCGACGGCGACGGCGGCGTGGTCATCACCACGCCGATCACCACCTCGATCATGCACTCCGCCGCCGAGTCGGAGAGCTGGTACCTCGAGGGCCTGAAGGAAGGCAAGCTGATCGGCGGCCGCGTCCAGACCGGTGAGGTCTACTTCCCGCCGCGCTACGTGAGCCCCGCCGACGGCAGCCCGACCGTCGAACGCGTCGAGGTCTCCGACACCGGAACCATCACCACCTTCTGCATCGTGAACGTCCCGTTCTTGGGCCAGCAGATCAAGCCGCCGTACGTCGCCGCCTACGTGCTGCTCGACGGCGCCGACATCCCGTTCCTGCACCTGATCCTCGACACCCCCGCAGAGGACGTCCGGATGGGCATGCGCGTCAAGGCCGTGTGGCGACCGGAGTCCGAATGGGACTTCACGATGCGCAACATCAGTCACTTCGCCCCGACCGGCGAGCCGGACGCCGAGTTCTCGGCCTACCGCGACCACCTCTGAGCGGGAAGGAAACGCTTACATGAGTTCATCGAACCTCCCGCGCATCGCCGTCGTGGGCTTCGCCCACAGCGCCAATGTCACCGCAACCACCGGCACCACCAACGGTGTCGAGATGCTGATCCCCTGCTTCAAGCAGCTGTACAGCCAGCTCGGCATCAGCCGCACCGACATCGACTTCTGGTGCAGCGGATCGTCCGACTACCTCGCCGGACGCGCGTTCTCGTTCATCTCGGCCATCGACGCCATCGGCGCCGTCCCGCCGATCAACGAGTCGCACGTCGAGATGGACGGCGCTTGGGCGCTGTACGAGGCGTGGATCAAGATCGCGAC
>NZ_JAAYXO010000238.1 GCF_012515855.1 Gordonia sp. (in: high G+C Gram-positive bacteria) | reverse complement strand
CGGCGAAGGAGGTCTGGCGGCGGCCCTGGTTGTCGAAGGGGCTGATGCGCACGAGGCGGTGGGTGCCCATTTCGACGGACAGGGTGCCGTAGGTGTAGGGCGACTTGATGGCGAAGGTCGCCGATTTGATGCCGGCTTCCTCCGCGTAGGACGTGTCGTAGACCTCGACGCCGTAGCCGTGCTTGTCGGCCCAGCGGATGTACATGCGCATGAGCATCTCGGCCCAGTCCGCGGCATCGACACCACCGGCGCCGGCGCGGATGTTGACGAGGGCGTCGCGCTGGTCGTACTCACCGGACAGCAGCGTGCGCACCTCCATCGCCTCGATGTCGACGCGCAGCGACGCGCGCTCGGAATCGGCGTCGGCGAGTGCGGCGGCGCGGTCGTCGCCTTCCTCGTCCTCGGCGAGTTCGTAGAGCACCGGCAGGTCGTCGAGCCGCGAACGCAACTCTTCGACGCGGCGCAGCTCACCCTGGGCGTGCGAGAGCTGGCTGGTGACCTGCTGCGCGTGTTCCTGGTCGTTCCACAGTTCGGGGTCGGCCGCCTGGTGTTCGAGTTCGTCGATGCGACGGCGCAGCTCCTCCACGTCGAGGACCGTCTCCACGGTCTCGAGGGTCGTCGCGAGCTCTGCCAGGTCTGCGGAAACATCGGGATGCACGATTGCCAAGGTTACCGGCTAGCGTTCTGTGCATGACCACCGACTTCACCGCCGACCTGGACCTCGCCCTGCGCCTCGCCGATGCGGCGGACGCCGTCACCCGCGACCGTTTCGGCGCGTTGGATCTGGCGGTGAGCGACAAGCCCGATCTGACGCCGGTCTCGGATGCGGATCTGGCCGTGGAACGACTGGTCCGCGAGGTTCTGGCCACCGAACGCCCGGACGATGCGGTGCTCGGTGAGGAGTTCGGTGGGGATGCGGTGTTCTCCGGCAGGCAGTGGGTGGTCGACCCGATCGACGGGACGAAGAACTTCGTGCGGGGTGTGCCGGTGTGGGCGAGCCTGATCGCACTGCTCGACGACGGCGTGCCGGTGGTCGGGGTGGTCAGTGCGCCCGCACTGAACCGCCGGTGGTGGGCGGCCACGGGCACGGGTGCCTGGGCCTCGCACGACGGCGCGCAGTCGCGGCGGATCCGGGTGTCGGATGTTCCTCGGATCGGGTCGGCGTCCCTGAGTTTCTCCAGCCTGTCCGGGTGGCGCGACCGGGGTCTGCGCGAGCAGTTCGTCGCGTTGACCGACGAGGTGTGGCGGGTCCGTGCGTACGGCGACTTCTTCTCCTACTGCCTGCTCGCCGAGGGCGCGCTCGACATTGCTCTCGAGCCGGAGGTGTCGCTGTGGGATCTGGCGGCGCTCGATGTGCTGGTCCGTGAGGCCGGCGGCCGGTTCACCGACGTCGCGGGAGCCGACGGGCCGCACGGCGGCAGCGCTGTGGCAACCAACACGGCGCTGCACGACGAGGTCCTCGCGCGGCTGCGCTGATCGGCTATCGGCGCAGCACCCGGACGCGTCGGGGCTGCGCCGATCCGAATCGTTGCCACAGTTCACCTTCGGTGGCGGAGTTCGCGGCGTATGCACGCGGCATCGGCGGTCTGCTCCTGGTGGTGTCGGCCATGCTGTCGCGTCTGCGATCTCACACGGTGTCGGGGTCGACCTGTGCGGACGCCGGTTCTTACCCGGGAGTAGACACCGATCTTACCCAAGAGTAAGATAGTTCTTCGTCCGATCCCCTCGAGAGACTTCTGGTGATCATGAGCAAGCAAGACAGTGTGGCCCGGAATGCCCGACGCGATACGTCTGCAGTCGGCCTGAACCCGATCAAGCGGGACGCGATGGGCGCTGCGATGCGCGTGCTCTCGCGGATCACCGGTTCGGAACTGGCAGATCGCTACAACTTCCGCCAGGCCATCGACCGGGCCACCTACCAGTCCACCAAGACCGGCTTCAAGACCCTCGGCGCGGCCACCCGCGCCTTCAAGCAGGTTTCCGGCGGCGGTGCGCCACAGCGCCTCGACGCACCGAAGAACAGCGACTTCTTCGACCTGACCCCCACCGACGATCAGCAGATGATCGCCGAGACCGTGCGTGAATTCGCCGCCGAGATCCTCCGGCCGGCAGCGCACGACGCCGACGCAGCCGCGGCCGCACCCGCCGACCTGCTCGCCCGCGCCGCCGAACTCGGCATCACCCTCGTCAACGTCCCCGAGGCGTTCGACGGTGCCGCCGGTGAACGCGGCAGCATCACCAACGCACTCGTCGCCGAAGCCCTCGCCCACGGCGACATGGGCCTGGCACTGCCGATCCTCGCGCCCAGTGGCGTGGCCGTCGCCCTCACCCAGTGGGGCAGCGACGAACAGCAGAAGACCTACCTGCCCGCATTCGCGAGCGACGACGTTCCGCAGGCGTCGGTCGTCATCACCGAACCGCGCCCCCTGTTCGATCCGTTCGCACTGCAGACCAAGGCCGTGCGCTCCCCCAGCGGATACCGGCTCAACGGTGTCAAGGCACTCGTTCCCGCCGCGGGCAGCGCCGAACTGTTCATCGTCGCCGCCGAACTCGACGGCCGCCCGGCCCAGTTCATCGTCGAAGCCAAGAGCAAGGGCGTCGTCATCGAAGCCGACCCGAGCATGGGTCTGCGTGCCGCCGGTCTCGGCCGTCTGCACCTCACCGACGTCGCGGTCCCGAACACCGCGCTGCTCGGCTCCGACGGCAGCGACGGCACCGACACCGCCGCCACCGACCGTCGCGCCGAGGAATACGCCGACGCGGTGCGTCTGGCCCGACTCGGCTGGGCCTCCCTCGCGATGGGCACCGGCCAGGCCGTGCTCGACTACGTGATCCCCTACGTCAACGAGCGCGAAGCGTTCGGCGAGCCGATCAGCCACCGTCAGGCCGTGGCGTTCATGGTCGCCAACATCAAGATCGAACTCGACGGAATCCGCCTCGTCACCCTCCGCGGCGCCTCCCGCGCCGAACAGGGCCTGCCCTTCGCGCGCGAAGCGGCCCTGGCACGCAAGCTCGCCACCGACAAGGGAATGCAGATCGGCCTCGACGGCGTGCAGCTGCTCGGCGGCCACGGATTCACCAAGGAACATCCCGTCGAGCGCTGGTACCGCGACCTGCGTGCCATCGGCGTCGCCGAGGGCGTCGTCCTCATCTGAACGGTCCGACCCGAACAAGGAACCTGTCGATGATCAATCTCGAACTTCCCAAGAAGCTCAAGGCTTCCTCCAATCAGGCACATCAGGTCGCCGCGCAGATCTTCCGCCCGATCTCCCGCAAGTACGACCTCGCCGAACACGAATACCCGGTCGAGCTCGACACGATGGCCGCCATGGTGGAGGGCCTCAACGACTCCGGGCAGGGTGCCGCGGGCGCAGCACTCGGACGCGACGACAAAGCCAAGAAGCAGAGCGGCAACGCCAACGGCGGCAACATGGCCGGCCTGCTCAACGTCATCGAAACCTGTTGGGGCGACGTGGGTCTGACCCTGTCGATTCCCTACCAGGG
>NZ_JAAYXO010000237.1 GCF_012515855.1 Gordonia sp. (in: high G+C Gram-positive bacteria) | reverse complement strand
CTGCAGACAGGCCGCGGTCCTGCTCGCGACGCCAGAGGTCGCGGACGATCTCGGCGACCTTGATGATGTCGCCCGAGATCAACTTCTCCTGGTTGGCCTTGAAGCGGCGGGCCCAGTTGGTCGGCTCTTCGGTGTGCGGAGCCCGCAGCACCTGGAACACCTCGTCCAGACCTTCCTCGCCGACTACGTCGCGCACACCCACGTACTCAAGCTTGCTCGACGGAATCTGTACCGTCATGTCGCCGTCAGCAACCTTCAGGACCAGGTACTCGACCTCTTCGCCCTTAATTGTCCGAACTACGATGTCTTCGACTCGAGCAGCACCGTGATGGGGATAAACAACGGTGTCGCCAACTTTGAAATTCAATGTTCCCTGCCCCTTTCGAATGTAACCAGTCTAACACGCGCCGACCGGGAGCCTTTACCAACGGTGCAGGTCAACCCAGGTGTTGGCAGGTGAACGGTGGTGTAGCCACCGGGTTCGCCCGGTTCGGAGGCCACCGAAAGGGACCTTCGCGAGGGTTCACGGCGCTAAGATCATCGAGATGTTTCGGCGACCCGGAAGAACGTTTCTGGTACCCGCCCACTACGCTGCGTAGTGAGTTCCGCAATCACCGGCGGACATACAGCAACGACCACCCGGAGGAAATGGTGTCAGTGCTCAATCGGTCCCCTCGCCGTCTGGCCTCGGCTGCAGTTGTCGGCGCACTTGGAATCGCCATCGCTCTTGGCACAACTGCCTGCAGCTCCGGCCACATCGCGCAGACCGCGACAATGGAGCCCGCCGTCAACGGTGCCGCAGGCACCATTGAGTTGACCCCGACCACCGTCGGCCCGCACGAAGTGATGAGCAACGGATCCATCGCGATCCGCAACGCGCACGTGCTGTACCCGACGGACAAGGCGGAAGCAGTGTTCGGAGACGGCGGCCCGTTCAAGGTCGCTTTCCTGATCGCCAACGACAGCCCGACGCGCGTGGTGAAGCTCGACGGCATCACCACCAAGACCGGCACCGTGAAGATCACCCCGCCGGCCGACGCCAAGGCTGCCCAGGATCCGACCTCACTGCGACCCACCCATTCGCTGCAGGCCGGCGAGCCCACCGGTTCGATCACCGCGGCCGACGGTACCGACACCCTGCCCGTGACCCGCCTCGACGTGGAGCTCAACGACACGGGCAAGACCGTTGCGGCGGGCCTGACCGTTCCGCTGACCTTCAACTTCTCGGTGTACGACCTCACCGGCAAGAAGGTCGAGACGGTTTCGACGACCGTCCTGACTCCGGTCGACGGCAGCCCGCTGGTGACCCGTCAGGACGTCATCCGCGACCGCCAGGGCGAGAGCGGCGGCCACTAGCCTCCGCACCCCGAGCTCTTTCACAGTGCCCCGGCCCCTTGGGTCCGGGGCACTGTCGTATCCGTCGCCTACAGTGGCTCCCGTGGCCAAGGCGAAATCAATCTTCCGGTGCACCGGGTGCGGACATCAGGTGCCGAAGTGGTTCGGGCGCTGCCCCGACTGCGGTGAGTGGGGCACCATCAGCGAGTCGGCCCCCGCGGCCGTCGCGGCCCGCACCGGGACCACGTCGGTGGCACCGTCGAGCCCGGCGGTGCGGATTACCGACGTCGCCTCCGACTCCGCGACCGCCACACCGATCGGCATCGCCGAGTTCGATCGCGTCCTAGGCCGCGGAGTGGTTCCCGGATCGGTCATCCTTCTCGCCGGCGAGCCCGGCGTCGGCAAGTCGACGCTCCTGCTCGAAACCGTGAAGCACTGGGCGGCCCAGGGCAAGACCGCCCTGTACGTCACGGGCGAGGAGTCGGCGGGTCAGGTGCGCTTGCGCGCCGAGCGCACCGACGCCGTGCACGACAACATCTACCTGGCCTCCGAAACCGATCTGTCGACCGTGCTGGGACACGTCGAGGCCGTCTCGCCGACCCTGCTGATCGTCGACTCGGTGCAGACCATGGTCGCCACCGGCACCGACGGCGTCACGGGCGGCGTCACCCAGATCCGTGCGGTCACCACCGCGCTGGTGTCACTGGCTAAGACCAGCGGCATCGCGATCATTCTGGTCGGCCACGTCACCAAGGACGGCAACGTCGCGGGTCCCCGATCGCTGGAGCACCTCGTCGACGTCGTGCTCTCGTTCGAAGGCGATCGACATTCGTCGCTGCGGATGATCCGCGGCATCAAGAACCGCTTCGGCCCGTCGGACGAGGTGGGCTGCTTCGAGCAACGCTCCGATGGCATCCACCAGGTCAGCGACCCCTCCGGCATCTTCGTCCATCAGCACGAGTCCGATGTCTCGGGCAGCGCAGCGCTGGTGGCGATGGACGGTCGTCGCGCGATGGTCGGGCAGATTCAGGCCCTGCTGAACGACACCAAGATGACGTCGCCGAGACGTGCGGTCAGCGGCCTCGACTCGGCGCGCGTGGCGATGATGCTGGCGGTCGCGGAGAAGCACGCGGGCATCACCGCGAGCAGCAAGGAAGTCTATGCCTCGACCGTCGGCGGAATGAAGGTCAGCGAGCCGGCCGCCGACCTCGCGATCTTCCTCGCGCTGTACTCGTCGTTCTTCGACAAGCCGATCCCGTCGACCACCGTCGCGATCGGTGAGGTCGGACTCGTCGGTGAGGTCAGGCGCGTCTCGTCGATCGCCCGCCGAGTCGCCGAGGCCAAGCGACTCGGCTTCCGCCATGTGATCATCCCGGTCGGCAGCGACGAAGAGATGCCGAAGGGCATCGCGATCACCCGCGTCAACAATCTCCTCGAAGCGAAGACCGCGATCTCCGCGAAAGAGGCTCCGCGACGGGACTACGCCGAGGCGCCGTTCTGACCGTGCGCGGCCCCAGCACTCCTACCCCGCGCACATACTAGGACGAGGCGTCGCCCGAGTGAACCGCCTTGTCGAGGTAGTCGGCGAAGTGCTTCTCCAGGTCGATCGCGATGAATAGGGCGTGCGCACCGGCGACCGGCTGCTCAGGATCGCCCAGGTGGGCATAGCAGCGGGTGTAGATCTTGCGTCCCTTGCCGCCCAGAATCTCCCCCGTGAAGTGCAAGGTGCTGCCAAGCGGAATCGGGCGCGCGTAGTCGATCGCCAGGTGACCGGTCACCACCGGCTTCCGCAGCAGGAGCGGCGAGGTGCCCATGACCTCGTCGAACGCCCCGGAGAGCACCCCGCCGTGGATCACACCGGGGCCGCCCTGCATCCAGTCGACCACCGGCATGGTCGCGGTCACGGTGAGTCCTTCGCCGGCGAACACCTTGATGCGCAATCCGACGGGAGCTTCGTCGCCGCAGCCGTAGCACATCGAGTGGTGCAGCTCGATGCACTCGCCGGGCGCCGTCGCCTTCGGGTCGCGTACCAACGGCTCGATGTCTGTGGGCAGCACAAATGATGTCTTCACGTACCGCTACGCTAGTCCAGGTGAACGACTCCGTGACGCCCGAGCCCCGTCTCGGTGAACAACTGCGCTCGGCGCTGCCCCGCGTGGCGCCCGGCACCGGCCTCCGCGACGGCCTCGAACGAATTCTCCGCGGCGGCACTGGCGCGCTGATCGTCCTCGGTTACGACGACGACACCGAACGGCTCTGCGACGGCGGCTTCCACCTGGACATCGAGTTCGCGCCCACCCGGCTGCGCGAGCTGTCGAAGATGGACGGCGCCGTGGTGCTGTCCGGCGACGGCAAACGCATCGTCCGCGCCAACGTGCAGCTGATGCCCGACCCGAGCATTCCCACCGAGGAATCCGGTACCCGCCACCGCGCCGCGGAGCGCACCGCGATCCAGACCGGGTTTCCGGTGATCTCGGTGAGCGCATCCATGTCGATCGTGTCGGTCTACGTGGCAGGGCGGCGACACGTGGTCGAGAACCCGGACGCGATCCTCTCGCGCGCCAACGTCGCGTTGACCACCTTGGAGCGCTACAAGTCCCGACTCGACGAGGTCAGCAGCCAGCTCTCCCGCGCCGAGATCGAGGACTACGTGCTGCTGCGCGACGCGATGAGCGCCGCCCAGCGAATGGAGATGGTCCGTCGCGTCTCGGTCGAGATCGAGGAGTACGTGCTCGAACTCGGCGTCAACGGCCGTCAGGTGGCCCTCCAGCTGGAAGAGCTGATCAGCGACAACGACACCATGCGCGAACTCCTGGTGCGCGACTATCACGCGAGTCCCGAACCCGCCAGCACCGAACAGGTCCGTCAGATCCTCGAAGCCGTCGAGTCCTTGACCGATGCCGACCTCTTGGACCTCACTATGGTGGCCGGAGCCTTCGGCTATCCGACGTCGCTCGAAGCGCAGGACACGGCGATGAGCCCGCGCGGCTACCGCCTGCTCGCCCGCATCTCGCGGCTGCAGTTCGGCCACATCGATCGCCTGGTGCGCCATTTCGGCACCCTGCAGTCGCTGCTCGCCAGCAGCGCAGCCGATCTGCAGGCCGTCGAAGGCATCGGCAGCATCTGGGCGCGGCACATCCGCGAGGGCCTGTCCCGCTTGGCTGAGACCAGCCTCGAACGGTTCGACTGACGGACGGAGCGACCGCTTCGGCTACTGGCCGACGGGAGCCTGCGCCGGCGCGACGACGTTGAACGTGATCGGCGCCGACTCCCGCTCGCCGAGCTTGCCGATGGCCTGGTAGCCGCCGGGCGCGATCTGAACGCGCTTCTTCTTGCAGCCTGGGCTGCTGGTGGTGCCCGACCAGGTGATGTCGTCGCGGACCTGCTGGCCCGGCTGGAGGACCTGGATGTTCACCGACTTGTCGGGCGCGCAGTCCTGCGCGGACCACAGGGTGCGACTGCCGTCGAGGGTCCGGACGGTGACATTCTGCGCGGCCTTGCCGATGTCACGCGAGCACGGGGCCAGGCCACCGTTGGTGGTGACGAGCGTGAAGACCGGCTGGTCGCCGGTGCTGTAGGTCGGCTTGTCGGTGTAGAGCACCACCGAGAGGCTCTGGTCGGAGCAGGCGGGAACGCCGGTCTGCTCGGCCGGAGAGCCCGCGGGCTGCTCCGCCGGAGTGTCGGCGGGCGGAGCGGCTTCCGGTGCCGCACTGGGGTCGCCGCCGTTGCCGTGATTTCCGCCGCCGCTGGGCGCTTCGCTGCTCGGCGCAGCACTCTCCGTCTTCGACGGCGCTGGAGCAGGTGTCGGCGTCGCCGACGACTTGGCCGCGGCATTCGCCGAGTCCGGGGCGTCGCCCGATCCTCCGCTGAGCGCGACGATAAGGAGAATCACCGCGACAACCGCAACCACGATGCCCGCACCGGCGACGACACGTCGGCGCCAATACACCTCGGGTGGCAGGGGTCCCTGTGGTTCAATCACGCCTCAACCGTAACGTCGCGACTCACCTGTCAGCGGCGACGCCCATCGGCGTGTCGTGAATTCGCGTAGTGTCGCGTGCCTCAGAAGCGCGCCACCGGGATCACTCGCCGACGTCGCCGATCACCTTGACGAGTTCCACCTGACCGTCTTCGAGGCGGTAGGTGAGGCCGACCACCGCGAGCCTGCCTTCAGCCACCCGGTCGGAGATGATCTTGCTTCGCTCCACCAAGAGGTTCACCGTCTCCTTGACGTGCCGACCGATGAAGTCGTAGTAGTCGGTGAGACCTTCGGCGCGACCCGCCAGCACACTCGGCGCCACCTTCTCGACGATGGTGCGAACGTAGCCGTTCGGGATGGTGTTGTTGTCGAGCGCTTCGAGGGTGGCGCCGACGGCGCCGCACTTGCTGTGGCCGAGGACCACGATCAGCGGGACCTCGAGCACGTCGGGTCCGAACTCGATGGTTCCGAGGACGGCTTCGTCGAGCACATGGCCCGCGGTGCGGACGACGAACATGTCGCCGAGTCCCTGGTCGAAGATGATCTCCGCGGCCAGTCGGGAGTCACCGCAGCCGAAGAGGACCACGTGCGGCGTCTGCCCTGCGGCCAGCGCCGCGCGCAGGTCGCTACTCTGATTCGGATGGAGCACTTTGCCCTCGACGAAACGCTGGTTGCCTTCTTGAATCACTCGCCATGCTTGAGCCGGGGTTAGGTTGTCCATGAGCAAAAGTATGCCACCGCACGTCGTCGTCGAATGGTTCGCCCAGTCACAACGCGACCTTCCCTGGCGCATCCCGGGCATATCCGGCTGGCAGATTCTGATCAGCGAGATCATGCTCCAGCAGACCCCTGTTTCCCGGGTTCTCGGCCCCTGGCAGGAGTGGGTGGAGCGCTGGCCGGTGCCGTCGGCGATGGCGCGGTCGAGCAGCGGCGAAGTGGTCCGGGCCTGGGGCAAGCTGGGGTACCCGCGTCGCGCGATGCGCCTGCACGAGTGCGCGGGCATTCTCGCCGAGAAGCACGGCGACGTGGTGCCCGACGACGTCGACACCCTCCTGTCACTGCCCGGTATCGGCGATTACACGGCCCGTGCGATCGTGTGCTTCGCGTACGGGCAGAGTGTTCCGGTGGTCGACACCAACGTGCGCCGGGTGATCGCACGCGCCGTCGACGGACGGGCACAGCCCGGACCGCCGGCCAAACGCGACCTCGCGAATGCCGAGCGCCTCCTCCCCCGCGACTCCGACGGCGGGTACGCCGCCACCGCGCCGACCTTCTCCGCCGCGCTCATGGAACTCGGGGCGCTGGTATGCACTGCCCGCGAGGCCCGCTGCGACGTCTGCCCGCTGGAACCCACCTGCGAGTGGGTCCGCCTCGGCCGACCGGCCCACGACGGCCCCGCCAAGAAGTCGCAGAAGTACGAGGGCACCGACCGCCAGGCGCGCGGCCGCCTGCTCGACGTGCTTCGCGGCTCCTCGGGGCCCGTCGAACGCACCGCCCTCGACCTCGCCTGGGGACGCGATCCCGGGCAACGCGCCCGCGCCCTCGACTCGCTCCTGGTCGACGGCCTGATCGAGACCACCGACGACGGCCTCTTCTGCCTGGCCGGCGAGGGTTAGCGCAGCTCGCTGCCCAGCCCCGCCAGGAACGCCTCCACCGCGCCTCGGTAGACGCCGGGACGGTCGTCGTGCACCAGGTGCCCGGCGCCTTCGACGCGCAGGTAGTGCGAATGGGGCCCGCGCTGCGCCATCTGCGCCATCTGCCCCGGCGGGGTCACTGAGTACTCCGCTTCCAGCAGCAGTGTCGGTGCCTGCACCGAATCCCACTGCCCCCAGAACTCTCGCGTTCCCCACTCCTCGGCAATCGCCGCCCACACGGGGATTCGGCCGTGAAGGCGGCCGTCGTCGAACGCCTCGTAGAAGTACCGTCCGGCAACCTCGCCGAACATCGCGACGGCCTCGTCGAGGTCGGCGAACCGGTCGGGCCAGGAGTTGAACCACGGCGCCCAGTCGCCGGTGGTGCGACCGCGGAAGTCGGGCGCCATGTCCTCGACCACCGTCGCGGCAACCAACTCGGGGAACTGCGCGGCAGTGCACCACGCGTGCAGGCCGCCCATCGAATGCCCGACCAGCACCGCGGGACCGCGGTCGATCCAGGTGATCACCTCGGCGACGTCGGCCACGAACCGTTCGGTCGAGATCTCATCGGCCGTCGGCTCGTGCGAACCCTGCGTCACGCCCTGATGAAACGCGGCGTCGAAGGTGAACACCCGCCCGTATCGACGGAGCCACGGAATCTGCCGCTTCCAGGTCCGACCGCGCCCCATCAGGCCGTGCAACAGGACGATCGAGCCGTGGCCGCCGTCTTCGCGGTCGAGGCCGCCGTAGTCGAGTAGTCCGATCACGACTTCAGACCCTAATCGCCCGAGGCTGGACTCAGTACGCTGAAGGCATGGCAATTGTGAAGATCAATGCGATTCAGATCCCGGAGGGCGCAGGCCCCGAACTCGAGAAGCGGTTCGCCGCACGCGCAGGCGTCGTCGACGGTGCCGAAGGCTTTCTCGGCTTCCAACTCCTCCGCCCGGTCAAGGGCGAGGACCGCTATTTCGTCGTCACCCAGTGGACCGACGACGCCGCCTACGAGGCGTGGGCGGGCGGCGATGCTCGCGCGGCGCACAAGAGCGACAAGAAGCCGGTCGCGTCGGGCGCCGATCTCCTGGAGTTCGAGGTGGTCATCGACGTCGCCCCGAAGGCCTGACGACCCGTCATACCCTGGCACCGTTTTAGAACGTGTTCTAGTATCGAGGAAAAGGTTCCCCTGACGCTAGGAGCACGAATGACCGAGCCCATCGAAATGACCCAGCTGTACATCGGCGGATCGTGGGTCGACCCGCACTCCACCGAGGTCCTGGAAGTGTTCTCGCCTGCGACCGGCGAGAAGGTGGGCTCGGTCCCCCAGGCCGACGAGCAAGACGTCGACGCCGCGGTGCGCGCCGCCCGCGAGGCATTCGACTCGGGTGTCTGGCGCAATACCCCTCCGGCCCAGCGAGCTGCGGTTATCCGTCGAGCGGCCGAGTTGATCAACGAGCGCGGCGCCGAGATCGGCGCCCTGGTCTCGGCGGAGATGGGCGCCACCCCGGGCGACGTCGCAACCCTGCAGCAGCTGGCCGGAACCGGCGTGCTCAACGCCTACGCCGACGCCGCAGACGCCTACGATTGGGAAGAGAAGCGCACCGGCCTGTTCGGCGAGTCGCTGGTGGTTCGCGAACCGGTGGGAGTGGTCGGCGCGATCATCGCCTGGAACGTCCCGCTGTTCCTTTTCTGCAACAAGTTCGGGCCCGCTTTGGCCGCCGGCTGCTCGATTGTGCTCAAGCCCGCTCCGGAGACTCCCCTCAACGCGAACCTTCTCGCCGAGCTCTTCACCGAGGCAGGCGTGCCCGCCGGCGTGATCTCCGTGGTCCCGGGCGGTGTGGAGACCGGCAAGGCCCTCGTGGACCACCCCGACGTCGACAAGATCACCTTCACCGGATCCACCGCAGCAGGCCGTGCGATCGCAGCCGCCTGCGGTGACCAGCTCAAGCGCTGCTCACTGGAACTGGGTGGAAAGTCTGCGGCCATCGTCCTCGAGGACGCCGACATCGCCGCCAGCGCTCCGATGCTCGTCTTCTCCGGCATCCTGAACTCGGGCCAGGCCTGTGTCGCGCAGACCCGAGTCCTGGTTCCCCGCAGCAAGCACGACGAGGTCGTCGACGCCATGGTCGCGGTCGCCTCCACCTTCGTCCCCGGCCTCCCGCTCGAGCAGGGAACCACGATGGGACCGATCATCAACTCGCGCCAGCACGAGAAGGTCACCGGATACATCGCCAAGGGCAAGGAAGAGGGCGCCACCGCAGTGCTCGAGGTGCCCGCCCCCGCCGTCGGCACCGGCAATTTCGTCGGCCCGACCATCTTCACCGGCGTCACCAACGACATGACGATCGCCCGCGAGGAGATCTTCGGGCCGGTCATCAGCGTCATCGCCTACGACGACCTCGACGAAGCCATCGCGATCGCCAACGACTCCGACTACGGCCTGGCCGGCTCGGTCTGGACCGCCGACGTCCCCAAGGGGATCGAGGTCGCAAAGCAGATCCGCACCGGAACCATGGGTATCAACTGGTACGCCATCGACCCGTCGTCGCCCTTCGGCGGCTACAAGAAGTCGGGCATCGGCCGCGAGAACGGCCGCGAGGGCCTGGAGAGCTACCTCGAGCACAAGGCCATCCTGATGCCGATGGGCTACACCTCGTAGCCTCCACAGGCCCGAAAGCGCCTGCCCCGAATCTCTTCGGGGCAGGCGCTTTTCGTATGTCGAGCGTACTCGCGACACCGGTCTCGATACTCGACGTCCTCGACCACCCTAAGGCAGGCACCCCGCGCCGGTCGAGTGACGCCAGCGAGCGCAGCGAGCCGGCGCCGAATCGAGACCACCGACGAACACCGGTCTCGATACTCGACGTCCCCTCGCTCCGCTCCGGGTCGGCGAACTCGACCACCTTAAGACAGGCACCCCACGCCGGTCGAACTACGCCAGCGAGCGCAGGCACCCCACGCCGGTCGAGTGACGCCAGCGAGCGCAGCGAGCCGGCGCCGAATCGAGACCACAGGCGAACCGTGCTCAGCCTCCGGGAGCGGGGGCCGGGGCTTCGGAAGCGGGGGCCTCGGGAATCGGGACGGCATCCGAAGGAGGCGTGTCAGTCTGCTGCACGTTCTGCTCCAGGCTGTCGTCGTTCAGGATGTCGATCTCGTTGATCTTCCAGGTGTCGCCCTGCTTCACCATGCCGAAGACGAGGCGGCTCGCATCGATCTGCACCTCTGCGGCGTCGTTTCGCGTCGAGGACTGGTTGATGAACAGCAGCACGCGTGCGGTGTCGCGCGTGTTCTCCATGACGCCCGCGCCCTGAATCGTCAGAGCGGTCGTGACGCCCTGCTGCTTCACCAGCTCTGCGACCTTCTCGCTGACGATGCGGTCCTGGTACTCCTTCTGTGCCGGACCGGTCAGTCGACCGAGCGTCGACGTGATGTTGTTGTCGACGTTCTTCGGGTTCCACGCGAACATGTCGACCACGTACGACTTCGCCGCGTCGAGCGCCGAAGTACGCGCTCGTTCCTCGGCGGACGCATTCGCGAACATGATCCCGACAGTCACCGTGATGGCGATCGCGACCACGGCAATCAATGCCAACAGCGGCAGCAACCAGCGCTGCATCTTGCTCATCAGGCGACCCAATCGAAGTTCGTCATCTTCAGTTCCCCGTTGATTCGGGTGATGTCGACGCGCAGGCGGAACGACGTCGACTGAACGGCCTTCTTGTCGTTCTTCGGGTGGCCCGACCAGGACGACACGACCAGAACCGAACCTTCGTCGGCGGTCGCCTCGGTGACAGCGTCGGCCACGATGCTGGTCTTGGTGACCATGTCGCCTTCGCGGATCATCTTGGCGATGCTCTTCATGTTGTCCTTGAACATCTGACGAGCCCGACCACTGGTCTTGTCCATCGTGTTCTGGTACATCTGATCGGCGTTATCGGGGTTCAGCGTGGTCAGCGAGACCACCATCTGCTGCGCGAATGTCGAGTACTCCGCCCGCAGGTCGCGATCCTGTTGGATCCGGTAGTACTGGAATCCGAAGGTCGCCGACAGGATGATCGCCGCTACGACGATCAGCGCGGTGAACGCCACCGCGACGACCGTGAGGGTCGAACTGTCGCCCGCCGCCTGCTTCGACGCACTCTGCCGTACCACCGCGCGCTTGCGACGACGCTCACGGTAGACGGCGTTGCTAGCCACCTCATCCGCGTCGGGTTCGACGGCGGACTCGCTGTCGG
>NZ_JAAYXO010000236.1 GCF_012515855.1 Gordonia sp. (in: high G+C Gram-positive bacteria) | reverse complement strand
GTCAGCGCGGAGTCACGGCTGAGCAGTTCCTCCAGCGGGCCGGACTGCTGGAGCATGCGCGTCTGCACCCCCTGCGGACAGACCGCCTGCACCACGACGCCCCGGTGGCGGTACGTCGCCGAGAGCCATTCCGCGAACGCCACGGCACCATGCTTGGTCACCGAGTAGGCGGGTGCATCCAGCATGGTGAGCAGCCCGGCCGCCGATGCCGTCACGACGAAGCGTCCGCCGCCGCGCTCGATCCACTCCGGAACCAGTCGACGAGCGGCGTGCACGTGCGCAAGGACGTTGACGTTCCACGACAGGTCCCACTCCACGTCGGTGGCCTCGAGGCCGCGCCCGCGATCGACGCCGGCGTTCGCGAACCAGGCGTCGATGGGCCCGTAGCCCTCGCGGGCGGCGGCGATGAGCGCGTCGACGCCTTCCTGGGAAGCCGCGTCGCCCGGTACCGCAAGGGCCGTGCCGCCTGCGGCGACGATCGTCGCCACGGTCCGGTGGGCGCCCTCGGCATCCAGATCAGCGACCACCACGCGGGCGCCGCGGGCGGCCATCGCGGCGGCGAGCCCGGCCCCGATGCCATTGCCCGCACCGGTCACCACGACCGTCTTACCCGCAGGATCGAAGCCCGCCGACTTCAGGTTTGCGGAATCGGTCATCAGACACCTCCGCCGAGGAGGACGCCGCCGTCGACGACCAGAGTCTGCCCGGTCATCCATCCCGCATCCTTCGACAGCAGGAAGGCCACGACCGAACCGATGTCGTCGGGCTCGCCGAGGCGCTTGAGCGGGTACGCCGCAGAGACCTCGTCCTCCTTGCCCTCGTACAGCGCCGTCGCGAACCGCGTCTTGACGACGGCGGGTGCGACCGCGTTGACGCGGATGTTGGGCCCCAGCTCCCAGGCGAGCTCCTCGGTCAGGTGAATCACCGCGGCCTTCGAGACGCCGTAGAAGGCGATGCCCGGCGCCGGCCGCAGGCCGGCGATCGACGCCACGTTGACGACCGCGCCGCCGTGTTCGCCCTGCCAGGCTTTGTTGACCGCCTGCGTCCAGCGCAGTGCCGAGACGACGTTGACGTCCATGATCTTGCGCGCGGCCTCGGGATCCATGTCCATCAGGGGCCCGTACACCGGGTTGATGCCGGTGTTGTTCACCAGCAGATCGGCACTTCCGAAGGCCTCGATCGTCTTGGCGACGGCGTCGGCCTGATGCTCGGGATCGTCCGCACGACCGGCCACGGCCAGTGCGACCTCCGGGCCGCCCAGGTGCGCGACGGCTTCGTCCAGCGCCTCCTGCTTGCGCGCGGTGATGGTGACTCGAGCACCCTCGGCGATCAGCCGTTCCGCGATCGCAAGGCCGATTCCTCGACTCGCGCCGGTGACGATGGCAGTCTGTCCACGGAAGCGCTGGGGGTCGATCTGTACCACGAAATCTCCTCGGTGAGTGCGAGCTCGAGATGAGTCGGCTCGAACAATGACTAAGCGCTTGCTTAGGTGTTAGGATCCAGGTTGCACCACGGTGAGCCATCCGTCAACCCGTTCGGCCGAAGCGATCTCACCCATCGAGCGAACCCACCCATAGGAACTCCCAATGACCGAAGACCCTGGTCCCGGCGGACCGGCCGCGACTCGTTCGGAGACCACGCGTCGTCGACTGCTCGACGCCGCGCTCGTGGCATTCGCCGAACGCGGATTCCACGGCACCACCACCCGTGACATCGCCGGTGCCGCGGGCATGAGCCCGGCGGCGGTGTACGTCCACTACCGGTCCAAAGAGGAACTGCTCTTCGCCCTCTCCCGCGCGGGACACGAGGCCACGATCGGGGTGCTCGACGCGGCCGACGACCCCGACGCGTCCCCCGCCGACCGACTCGATGCGGTGATGCGGGCCTTCGCCCAGTGGCACGCCGACGGGCACACCAGCGCGCGCATCGTGAACTACGAACTCGAAGCGCTGGAGCCCGACCACCACTCCGAGATCCTGGTGCTCCGTCGCGAGATCACCCGCCGCGTCCGCGCGATCGTCGATGCGGGCATCGCGAACGGCGGCTTCGACGTCGACGATCCGCACACCACCACCAACTCACTGCTGTCGATGGGCATCGACATCGCGCGCTGGTACTCCAAGTCGGGCCCGCTCAGCCCGGAACAGATCGGCGACTTCTACGCCATGCTGGCGCTGCGCGTCGTGGGCGCCCCGCCGCGCACCTGAACTCGCCGAATGGACCTGAGGCCGACCCGACTGAATCGTCCGATTGAGCCGTCCGAATGAAATGATTTGCGACACACCGGTGCGGCGCGGGAACATTTCGGGACCGGCAAACGTCTGACAGAGTGAAGGACGACGAACCGATTCGCGGTTCGCCGGCTATGGGACGGAGGACGACATGAGCAACACCGCCACGACCGCACCCGAACGTGCACCCCTGACCGCCGCTGATCGCTGCGACAGGTGCAGCGCCGCCGCAAAGGTGCGCGCGACCCTACCCGCAGGTGGAGAGCTGCTCTTCTGCGGCCACCACTACAACGCCCACGAAGCACGCCTGATCGAGATCGGCGCCGTGGTCGGCTGATCCTCCGCCCCGACCGAACGGCTCCTCAAAGCCCTGCAAGCCTCACCAGGCGCGCAGGGCTTTGATGCGTTCGCTGAGCTGATCCGCGGTCGCCATCGCGGTCGGCGGACCGCCGAGCCGAGTGCGGAGTTCATTGTGGACCTGACCGTGCGGCTTGCCCGTCCGCTGGTGATGCAGCGCGACGAGGGTGTTGAGCTCCTTGCGCAGCGCGTGCAGGTTCTGACCGGTCTGCCGTTCGGCCGCATTGGGCGCGTCCTTGGCCTGCTGGTCGTCGGTCGGTCGCGCCTTGGCCGCCGTGGTCCGACGAGTCACCTGGTCGGCCTGCCGCTGCTGCAGCAGGGTCCGCACCTGCTCGGCGTCCAGCAGGCCGGGCAGACCGAGGTAGTCGGACTCTTCGTCGGAACCGACGAGGGTGGTCGTGCCGAACGACGAGCCGTCGTAGATCACCTGGTCGAGCTCGGCGTCGGCGTGCAACGACTCGAAGGTCTTCTCGTCCTCACCCGGCTCGTCTTTGCGTTTGTTGGCGTCGGCCAGCAGGCCGTCCTCCAGCCCCTCCGGCTCCCGGTGCGGCTTGCCCAGCACGTGGTCGCGCTGGGCCTCGAGCTTGCTCGCGAGGTCGAGCAGGACCGGAACCGACGGCAGGAAGACGCTGGCCGTCTCCCCCGGCCTGCGCGACCGCACGAAGCGACCGATGGCCTGCGCGAAGTACAGCGGCGTCGAGGCGTTGGTGGCGTACACGCCGACCGACAGTCGGGGGACGTCGACGCCCTCGGACACCATGCGGACCGCAACCATCCATTCGTCGTCACTGGCCGCGAACTCGGCGATCCGCGACGACGACTTCGGGTCGTCGGACAGGATCAGGGCGGGCTTCTTGCCGGTCATCGCATACAGCAGTTCGGCATAGTCGCGGGCGATCTGCTGGTCGGTCGCGATCACCAGCCCGCCGGCATCCGGGACACCGGAGTCCCGCAGCTTCATCAGGCGTCGGTGCGCCGCGCTGAGCACCGCCGGGATCCAGTCCCCGTGAGGATCCAGCGCCGTGCGCCACGCGCGTGAGGTCTGCTCGGCCGACAGCGGCTCCCCGAGGCGAGCGGTGAACTCCTCGCCTGCGCTCGTGCGCCAACTGGCCTGCCCCGAGTACGCCAGGAACACCACCGGTCGCACCACGCCGTCGCGCAGAGCGTCGGAGTAGCCGTAGGAATGGTCGGCCTTCGACCGCTGGCCGCCGCCCGGTTCGGGCTCGTAGGTGACGAAGGGAATCGGCGAGTCGTCCGAGCGGAACGGCGTTCCGGTCAGCGACAGTCGCCGGGTGGCGTCACTGAAGGCCTCGCGAATTCCGTCGCCCCACGACTTCGCGTCACCGCCGTGGTGGATCTCGTCGAGGATCACCAGGGTGCGGTACTGCTCCGTACGCACTCGGTGACGAGACGGGTGCGCCGCGACCTGCGCGTAGGTGAGGACGACGCCGTCGAAGTCGGAGCTGGTCGATCCTGTCGAGTTCGAGAAGTTGGAGTCGAGTGCCACGCCGATCCGCGCCGCGGCCTGGGCCCACTGATGCTTTAGGTGCTCGGTCGGCGCGACGACGGTGATCCGCTCCACTGTGCGATCGGCCAGCAACTCGGCGGCGACGCGCAGACCGAAGGTCGTCTTGCCCGCGCCGGGCGTGGCCACCGCGAGGAAGTCCTTCGGCCGCCGCGTGAGGTACTTGGTGAGCGCTCGCCGCTGCCAGGCGCGCAGCGGCGCCCCCTTGCTGAGCCGCTCGGCCGTGCCGTCGACCGTCGCCGCCCCGCTGTCCCCTGCCCTGTTGTCGACTGCCCTGTTGTCGGTAGCGCTGCTGAACCCGCTGTCGAACTCCGTGCTGGTCACCGTGTTCCTGCACCCTCCCTGAAGAAAAACCTCCCCGAGTCTACCCCTCGCCCGCCCGCCCGCTGCCACCGTCGCGCCACGCCGGGCGACGGCCCAGCGCAGAGCCGTCGCCGGTCGTCCGCCATGCTTATGGTCATCGAGACGGACGAGATGAACGCAAGCGACGAACCCGCGGACCAGACTCAGCACGAGGGGTCCGGCGGTCGCCCGACCCTGCGCGAGATCGGTCGCGGAATCCCGCGCGTCGCTTGGCGAACCATCGTCAAGGCGTGGGACGACTCGATCATCGGCTGGGCCGCGCAAGCCGCCTTCTGGCAGGCCCTGTCGCTACCGCCACTGCTGCTGGGAGTGCTCGGCAGCCTCGGTTACATCGGCGGCTGGTTCGGACCCGACACCGTCGACATCATCACGCAGCGCATCATCGGCTTCTCCGAGCGAGCGTTCACCCCCAACGTGGTCGACGACCTGATCGCGCCGACCGTCGAGAATGTCCTCGGCCGCGGCCGGGTCGCGGTGGTCTCGCTCGGTTTTCTGCTGTCACTGTGGGCCGGATCGTCGGCGATGTCGTGCTTCGTCTCGTCGATCGTGCACGCGCACCAGCAGCACCAGATCCGCAATCCCGTGTGGCAGCGGATCTTCGCGCTGATCATCTACCTGTTCTTCTTGGTCTCGTGCGTGCTGATCCTGCCGCTGGTCGCGCTCGGACCCACGTATCTGCGCCGGGTACTGCCCGATTCGTGGGATCCCGCCATCTCCGATCTCATCGACTGGGGCTACTTCCCGTTCGTCGGCATCCTGCTGATCGGCGCCCTGGTGGCCCTCTATCGCTTCGCGCTCCCGTATCCGCTGCCATGGCATCGACTGCTGCCGGGAGCACTCCTGGCCGGAGTGTTCTTCTGGCTCGCGACGTACATCCTGCGGTTCTACCTGACCGCACTCACCGGAGCCGGCTACACCTACGGTGCGCTCGCGACACCGATCGCGTTCCTGCTGTTCACCTTCTTCCTCGGCTTCGCGATCGTGCTCGGCGCCGAGTTCAACGCCTCCATCGAAGAGCTGTGGCCCTCCCGCCGCGGCGGCGGAGTGGTGCGGAACTGGGTGTCGACCCAGACCAGCGAACTCACCGACACGCTCCGCAACCGAGCACTCAACGGGCAGTCGTCCCAGTCCGACTGACAGCCCCAATGCGCCGGTGCTCGAAACGACGATGCCCCGGCGGATAGCCGGAGCACCGAGTCGCTGCATCGTGAGCTCACTGCACCGTGAGCTCACTTCGTCACGAGCTCACTTCTTCATGCGCTCGTAGATCTTCTTGCACTTCTCGCACACCGGCGATCCGGGCTTCGCAGCCTTGGTCACCGGGAACACCTCGCCGCACAGCGCGACGACGTGCGTGCCCATGACCGCGCTCTCGGCCATCTTGTCCTTCTTCACATAGTGGAAGACCTTCGGAGTGTCGTCGTCTTTTTCTGTCCGTTCGTCGATGTCCGGACGTTCGATCGTCTGAGTAGCCATGAATCCATTGTGACCCACCGTGAGAGAATCAGTGATATGGACGAGCGACAAGGACACGACCGGAACGTCGACACCTACTTGATCACCAGCGCCGAGCCCGACAGGGACGCCGTGTTCGCCGCCCGCAAACGTCGCTACTTCATCATGATGAGCATCCGCATCCCGGCGCTCATCATCGCCTCGATCGTGTACGGGACCACCCAGAACGCCTGGTGGGCGGTCGGCATCATCCTGATCTCGATCCCGATCCCGTGGATCGCCGTCCTCAAGGCCAACGACCGCGAGCCGCGCAAGCACGGCGAGGTGCCGACCTACCATTACGGCAGCTCCCACTCCGCACAGCCGCTGCTCACCTCCGAACCCGAGAGCCACCCGAGCAACCGGTACGCCGACGACCGGAACCATCCCGTCATCGACGTCGAACACGATGATCAGGACGACAGCGGCAGCGCGGGCGGTCGGGCCTGACGGTCATTTCCCACCGCCGAGCGCACCATCTTCGACCCCGTCCCGATCGTCTCCGTCCCGCCATGCGGACATTCGACTCACCGTGCGTGCCGCATCCGGCAGCGCGTCCTCCAGTCGCGAGGCGAACACGGCGCGCAGACAGGTCGCGGTGACCCGGACCTCGATGTCACGGTCGTGCGCCACATCGAGCAGCGTTGCCCAGCGGGCCAACGCATCGACGGACCCCACCGGAGCGTCGGGCATCTCGATATGCCAAGTCGAGAAGTTCTGCGCAAGCCACCGTCCAACGCCCGGCGACGAACCCACTGCGAACGGGGACGATGCGAGATCGCGAGCCGCCTACCCGAAGGTCCCGACCGTCGTCGAGCATCTCGACAGCGAACAACCGCTCGATGAGGTCGATCGTCGGCTCGAAACCGCCATGGAAGAGCGGATTCGGCATCAACTCCGTCGGCAGCCGATTCGACGTCACAACAACGCGAACCCGGCGACGGTCGAGCTCACGCAGAACCCGATCCAGGAAGACTCCATCGGCCGGGTCGTGAACAGTGAACTCGTCCAGGACGACCATCGAGGCGCCTGCCCCCTCCCGCGCGAGCACCCGCGTCACCGCACCGGCCAGACCGCCTCGTGCACCACTCTCACCGATGGCGGCGTGCAGATCCTGAAAGAACTCATGCAGGAGCCATCTGGCGACGCCCCCACCACAACCCCCGACAGCACGCACATAGGCATCGACGAGCCAGGTCTTCCCGCGGCCGGGCGGCCCGCACGAGTACAGGTTCTCCCCGGGTCGACTTCCTACTACTTCCGAACGCGCACAGAGCTTCTCGAGGCGGCCGTAGTCCACCTGACCACGATCTCGCGTACGCACTTCGTATCCCTGCTCGCCGGCGAGTCCACCGCGGATCCCGCTGTGGATCCCGCCGTGGTGATCGGAACCTACCTCCACCACCTCACGACGACGCGGATGCGCGATGTGCGCGCTCGGTATGCACTGGCGACCGACGCGGCGGCGAACTCGCGGCTCTCCGCCGCCGTTGCCGACTGCCTCTTCTCCCCCGACGGCGCACGCAGGCTCTTTCGCAGTCTCGGCAGCCCCGACGACGCGATGACCGCGGATGCCCTTCTGGTGTGGTGCGGGGGCGTCGTCGCCCGTGCCTTCTTCGCTCCGACCTCGGCCGACACCCGTCGGCCGACGGCCGCGGAACATACTGCGGCCCTTCGTCGTTGTCTCACAGACCTGGCCTGACGCGAAGGTTTCGGTATCCTAAGCAACTTCTCAGTATGAGCGGGAACCTTTCGAGCATCGAATGCGTTGGACCAGATGAACGCAACGATGAAAACGCATCTCAGGAGGTCGCATGGCTCACTCGACGATTGCCCGCCCGTCCGAAGCAAAATCACCCCGTACCCGCCCGGCATTGACCGGGCAGGATCTTGATGCGCAGTCACCGTCTGCTGACCTCGTTCGCGTCTACCTCAATGGCATCGGTCGCACCGCACTGCTGAACGCCGAACAGGAGGTCGATCTCTCGAAGGCGATCGAAGCCGGCCTGTACGCCAAGCATCTCCTCGCCACCAAGAAGCGTCTTACCCCCGCCAAGAAGCGCGATTACGCGATCCTGGTCCGCGAAGGCGAGCAAGCTCGCGCGCACCTTCTGGAGGCCAACCTGCGACTCGTGGTGTCGCTCGCCAAGCGCTACACGGGGCGCGGAATGCCGCTGCTCGACCTGATTCAAGAGGGCAACCTCGGCCTGATCCGCGCCGTCGAGAAGTTCGACTACGCGAAGGGCTACAAGTTCTCCACGTACGCGACCTGGTGGATTCGTCAGGCCATCAGCCGCGGCATGGCCGATCAGAGCCGCACCATTCGGCTGCCCGTCCACCTCGTCGAGCAGGTCAACAAGATCGCTCGCATCCGTCGCGAGCTGCACCAGCAGCTCGGGCGTGAGGCTACCGACGAAGAGTTGGCGCTCGAGTCGGGTATCCCGGCCACCAAGATCGCCGATCTGATGGATCACAGCCGCGACCCGGTGAGCCTGGACATGCCGGTCGGCAACGACGAGGAGGCGCCGCTCGGCGACTTCATCGAAGACGCCGAGGCCACGTCGGCCGAGACCGTCGTCATCGCCAACTTGCTGCACTCGGACATCCGCACGGTGCTCTCGACGCTCGACGAGCGCGAGATGCAGGTGATCGTGATGCGCTTCGGCCTCGACGACGGCCAGCCGCGCACGCTCGATCAGATCGGGCGGGCCTTCGGGTTGTCCCGCGAGCGCGTCCGTCAGATCGAGCGCGAGGTGATGGGCAAGCTGCGCCAGGGCGACCGCGCGGACAAGCTCCGCGCGTACGCCAGCTGACGGCTCCCCCGTCAGACAGATTTCAACGCTGAGAAGGGCCGGACTCCGATTGATTGGAGCCCGGCCCTTCTCGTCGTGCTAACCCAGACGACGCCTAACCGAGACGCCGCGGCCCGGTGTCTGCGAGAGTGGGCACCGGCCCCACGCGTATCTGCGAGCCGAGCACTGAGATCCGGTCCGACGACGTCAGGATGGGATCCAGGACGAGTTCCCGGATCTCCGGCACGGCGTCGATCAGTGCGGAGACCCGCTGGAGCATCTCCACGAGTCGTTCCGGGTCCGTGCCGTCCTCGGACAGGAGCACCTGCACGCTCGGCTCGTCGACGAGTTCGCGCGCATCATGCTCGGTCAGTGGGATCGACCGGTAACTGCGGTCACCGAGCGCGTCGAACAGCCGTCCGGACAGTCCGAAGGAGATCAGCGGACCGAACGACGGGCTGTCCGAGACTCGGATCAACAGGCCGACGCCCTTCGCCGCCATGCGCTGCACCTGCAGTTCAGAACTGCCCGTGAGCGCCTGCAGTTCGTTGAACGCCGTGATGACCGCGGTCGCGTCGGAGAGGTCCAGACGTGCGCCCTCGCGGTCCACGCGCCCGACCCAGGCCGGTTCGGTCGACTTGACCACGACGGGGAAACCGAGCTCGCGTGCTGCGGCCGACGCCTCGTGCATGGTCCGCACGTCGCGGAACGGCACCACCTCGATGCCGTACTGCTTCAGCACGTAGGCGCTCTCCCGAGACGTGAGCTGACGAGCCTCGTTGTCGACCATCGCCTCGCGCACAAAACTGCGCGTGTCCTCCGGGTTGGCGTCGGGGATGGCCGCAGGCTGCGAATCCGGCCGTGCACGCCACTGGGCGTAACGCCACGCCTGCGCGAGTGCATTGGCCGCGCGTTCCGGCGTCGGATACGACGGGATGGATCCGCGGACCGGCACCCCGTCGGCACCGGTGCGCGAGAGCCCCTCCGGCACGCCTTCCACCGCGAGGAACGTGGTGACGACTGGTTTGGCCGGGACGTCGCCACCGTCGTCGGGACGCGTCGCCTCCATCAGGCCGAGTGCGTAGTCGGCGGAGTCGACGGCCACCGGCGGCACGAAGACCACGATCACCGCGTCGATGTCGTCGGCGTGCATCACCTCCGACACGGCGGCGGTCAGCTCCATACGCGTGACCGCGGGCCCCAGATCGACGGTCGAGACGACGTCGAGCCCCGACGACGCCGCGGTGTTGGCGGCCAGCGCCGCGATGACCGACGAGTTCCCGACGATCGCGGTCCGCGGACCGGCCGGCAGCGGCTGATAGGCCAGCACCGTCGCGCAGTCGAAGAGCTCGGAGATCGTCTCGACCTGGATCACGCCTGCCTGTTCCAGGACCATCTGCGCGACGCGATCGTCGCGGACCGGCCCGCTGCGCTGCGCGTGCACCGGCGACATGGCCCCGCTGCCCGACTTGATCGCGACGATCGGCTTCTTGGATGCCACGCGTCGGGCGATACGACCGAACTTGCGCGGGTTGCCGAAACTCTCCAGGTACAGCAGCACGACGTCGGTGTCGTCGTCGGTGTCCCAGTACTGCAGGACGTCGTTGCCGGACACGTCGGCGCGGTTGCCCGCGGACACGAACGCCGACAGGCCCAGCTGACGGTGCGCGGCCGTGTCGAGGATCGCGATGCCCAGCGCACCGGACTGGCAGAAGAACCCGACCCGACCGGACCCGGGAATGCGGGGCGCCAGCGAGGCGTTCAGGGCGATGTCCGGGTGGTTGTTGACCACGCCGAGCGCGTTGGGTCCGACCAGCCGCATGCCGTGCTGTCGCACCTGCTCGGTGAGGCGTCGCTCGTTCTCCAGACCGGCCTCGCCCCGTTCACTGAAGCCCGCGGAGACCACGACCAGGGTCCGGACGCCCTTTGCGAGGCAGTCGTCGAGGACCTGGTCCATGCGTGCGGCCGGAACGGCGATGACGGCGAGGTCGACGGGATCGGGGATGTCGCGCACCGTCGGATAGGCCCGGATTCCGCGGACCGACGGCGGTGCCTCGCGTGTCTTCGACCGGCTCGATCGAGGTTCAGCTGCGGGCGCCGCGGGCTCCTCGCCTTCCTCGGTGCCTGCGCCCGGACTGTTGACCGGGAACACCGGACCGGTGAATCCGGCGGCGAGGATGTTCGCCAGGAGCACGTTGCCGACCTTCTTCGGGTCGGTCGATGCACCGATCACCGCGACCGACTGCGGTCGCAGCAGGTTCGCGATGCTCCGTGCCTCCGACGCACGTTCACGCGCGTTGCGGACCGAGGTGAGGGCCTCGGTCGGGTCGATCAGGAACTCCACGTGCACGGTGCTGCCGTCGAACGCGCGACTCACCTGATAGCCCGCGTCCCGGAACACCGCGACCATGTTCGGGTTCTCCGACAGGACCTCGGCCTCGAAGCGGGTGAAGCCGTTCTCCGCCGCAGCACCGGCGAGGTGCTCCAGCAGGATCGGGCCGAGGCCCCGCCCCTGGTGATTGTCGGCGACGACGAAGGCGACCTCGGCGGAGTCGGGCTTGCCGTCGAATCCGAGCCCCTCGTAGAGCCCCATCGCGATCACTTCGTCGCCGAGGAAGGCCAGCAGGGCAACCCGGTTGCGGTAGTCGACCGTGGTCATCCGGACCACCTCGCGGGCGGGCAGGGTGGGCGTCGGACCGAAGTAGCGCATATACCGCGTGCGCTCGCTGAGTCCGTTGTGGAAGGCGACGAGACGATCGGCGTCGGAGGGCAGGATCGGCCGGATGTGGACGACGCCCCCGTCGGAGGCCAGAACGTCGGCGCTCCACTGACGCGGGTACTCCCGTTCGGGGGCTTCTGCCGCTGGCGATTCAGTCACGGGGGTCCTCCGGGTCCAGGCCGTGCAGCGGGAACACCGCGCGGCGGGTGGCGATGATGGCCTTGTCGGTCTGTCGCTGTGCCGACTCCGACACGCCCTCGGGGGGCTCGGCGCCGCCGTCGCCGTCCCAGGGCACATAGGTGCTGGTGCCGCCGTCGCCCATGGTCGCTTCCGGCGGACGACGATAGTCGGGATGGATCGAGGCCGACAGGTCTTGTGCCCCGGCTATCCAATCGTCGCTGATCCGGGTCTCGGTGTCGACGTCACGATCGAGCGCCGAGGCGATCAGATGCGTCCAACTCCGCGGCACCACATTGACGACGCCGTAACCGCCGCCGCCCAGCGACAGCCATCGTCCTTCGCAGTACTGGTCCGCGAGCGCCCGGAGTGCGCGAATGGCCGCAGCGTGGCCGTCGACGGTCAACGCGAGATCGGTGAGCGGATCGTCCCGGTGGCTGTCGACACCGATCTGGGTCACCAGGATCTGCGGTTTGAAGGCCGCGATCATCGAGGGGACGACGGCATGAAACGCCCGGAGCCACAGCGAGTCACCGAGACCCGGCATCAATCCGAGGTTGACCGCGGTTCCCGCGGCGTCTCCGTCCCCGACCTCGGTGGCCCAGCCGGTTCCCGGCCACAGCGTCGCCGGGTGCTGGTGCAGCGAGATCGTCATGACGCGGGGGTCGCCGACGAACTGAGCCTGCACCCCGTCGCCGTGATGCGCGTCGACGTCGATGTACGCGATCCGGTCGTAGCCGTTCTCGAGCAGCCACTTGATGGCGATGGAGCAGTCGTTGTAGATGCAGAATCCCGCGGCGTGGCCCTTCATCGCGTGGTGCATGCCGCCACCGATGTTGACCGCCCGCTGAACTCGACCGGAAGCAATCGCCTGTGCGGCCGCCAACGAGCCGCCGACCAGCATCGATCCGGCATCGTGCATCCCGTCGAAGATCGGGTTGTCGGCACTGCCGAGCCCGAACAACCGTTCCAGGACCGGCGCGTTCATCGAGGTGGCGCCTTGGCTGACCGCTCGAACCGCATCCACGTACCCCTGCGAGTGGACGGTGGTCAGCACGGAGTCGTCGATGCCCAGCGGCTCCGACAGCTCGACGTCGTCGAGGACGCCGAGGCTCCGGGCCAGCGACATCGTCAACGCCAACCGCACCGGACTCATCGGATGGGTGTACGCCCACTTGTAGTCCATGTAGTGCTCACTCCAGATGATCGTCGCGCTCATCGTTCGCCTTCTTTCCCTGACCGCCCGAAATCTGATCGACCCTGTCACGCTAACGGTTTCACGCCACTCGGGCAGCACATCACCTGACCCGACTTCTCGGACCAACGGGTAGCCTGGGAGGCGGCGAAAGGACTGAGGTTTCCGTGAATGATCTTGTCGACACCACAGAGATGTATCTGCGGACGATCTACGACCTTGAAGAGGAGGGGATCATCCCGCTGCGCGCTCGCATCGCCGAGCGCCTGGAGCAGAGTGGGCCGACCGTGTCACAGACCGTCGCCCGCATGGAGAGGGACGGTCTTCTCAGGGTGGCGGGCGACCGTCATCTGGAGCTGACCGAGAAGGGTCGCGCGTTGGCCGTCTCGGTGATGCGCAAGCACCGCCTGGCCGAACGACTGCTGGTGGACATCATCGGGCTGCCCTGGGACCAGGTGCACGACGAAGCCTGCCGCTGGGAGCACGTGATGAGCGAGAACGTGGAGCGTCGCATCGTCGAGGTTCTCGACAACCCGACGACCTCGCCGTACGGCAACCCGATTCCAGGGCTCGATCAGCTCGGACTCACGTTGGTCGCCGATGAAGACAAGGCGGTGCGCCTGGTGGATCTTCCGCAGGGCGACAGCACGGTCGTCGTCACCCGCCTGTCGGAGCACGCACAGTCGGATCCGGACCTGATCTCGGAACTCCGCCAGGCCGGCGTGGTTCCGAACGCCCGCATCTCGGTCAATGTCGCACCGCGCGCGGTCATCATCACCACGCCGGGCCACGAGGGGCTGACCCTGTCGTCGGAGATCTCCCACGCGATCTTCGTCAAGAAGAACTGATCGACCGGACCGTTTCAACACCGGACTGCTTCAACACCGGACTGCTTCAGCCCCGGACTGCTTCGACTCAGCCCGCAGCCTCGAACACTGCGGGCGGCAGGTGCGCCCCGAGCCGGTGGGAGATCTCGTACGCCAGCTCGGCGAGTCCCCCGAGATCCTTGGGGCGCATCCCGTTGACGAGCGCCGCGTCGAGGAGGTTGGCCAGGTTGTAGTCCGGATCGGCGTCGTGGGCCACCCCGAACGCGACACTCGCGTAGGCGCCTTCCCCGGCCATGTAGTGCAGGTGTCCGAGGAGTGTGGCCGCCGCCGCGCGAGACGGGCCGCGCAGCCGTCGCGTGAGCGTTCGCCACAGGTCTTCGGCGGTTCCCCGCAGGACCGTCAACGACAACCCGAGCAACGCGTCCCGGACATGCACCGACACGATCGCGGCCGCGATCCGGTTGACCTCACGGCAGGTCAGGAGGGTGTCACCCGCTTCAAAGCGGTCGATCACCGCGAGGATGAAGCGCAGTCCACGTCCGTCCTCGTCGTTCGGGAGGTGTTGGTCCGGCTGGGGCGACTCCGCTCGGCACACCTTGTCCGCGCAGTGCGCATCAGCGGACAGGAGCCCGGCCATGTCCGATCGACGCTCCAGAATCCGCCTGCCTGAGTTCACGGCACGTTCGAGCGCAGTCGGCGACGAATTGGGGTCGCTGAGCACCCCGGTGGCGAGCAGTGGTCCCGGGAACGGCTCCGGGAACGGTCCGAGCGCAGGACTGCCGACGGCGGGACGCCAGACCGTGTGCCAGCGGGCGCCGGCGACGGCTTCACCCATCGCAAACACCGCGGAGAGCCCACCGGCCTGTCGGAACGCCCGATCCACCGCGACCGCAGTCCGCTCATAGCGGGGGTCGTCCGCCGCGTAGCGGTCGTCGATGATCACCGCGACGGCGCCGACGACCTCGTACGAGGCGGCCAGCGCGCCCAGCCGCATGAACAGCTGCTTCATGCCCGCCGACGGCAGGCCGGTGCGTGTGAGATTGAGGTCGTGCCGCATGGTCGCCGCGACGGTCCGGTGATCCCGAAAGACCAGGAAGACGATCGACTGCTCGGGAACAAACCCCAGGAGCCCGGGTACCGCCGCCAACAACTTGTCGGGGTCGTGACATCCGTCGGTGTGGCCGCCTGCGGGGACATTGAGTGAGTTCGTCATGCCCCACAGCGTCGGCCTGCGCTGGACCGCGGCGAAAGACCTTGCACCGCATGTGGATCGGCCAACGGTCAATCCACAGATTCACCTGCTCCGATGCCGAGCGCCAGGGCCGGAGGAGCGTTCAGAGAGGGTCGGGTGTGCGAGCGGAGTCAGGAAGCGAATGCGCTCGCCTGGGCTGCGGCGAACAACTTCCGGGTCGCCTCGAGTTCTTCCGCGCCGAGCGCGGCCTCGCCGCTACGCCGATTCTGAACGTAGACGCGGATGTCTCCCTGCTGCGCGACGAACTCGGTGATCGATGTGGTCGGCGGCGTCGATTCCGGCGACTGGGGCCCCATCAGCAGGCGTCGTTCCATCGCGATGGTGCCCGCAGGCTCCTCGGCGTCGACCCGGGTGCTGACGGTGGTGCCTACGGTGCCACCGAGAGTGAACTCCGCACACCGCTTCACCTGCGCGACGAATTCGTCGAAGGTGTCACTGGCTCGCACCACCACGGCCGTGAGCGTGCCGCCCGCCGGGCCTCCGGGTCCCACCCGGGCCTGGGCGGTCGACGGGTCGACCGGTGCCGGTGTGCACTCGCGAGGATTGTTCTCCGCTCGCTGCGGCCGCAGGGTGACGTCGGTCAGAACGCTGGTCGCAGGCACGGAAAGGCCCGGTCCGTACTGAAATGCATCGCTCGGCGCGGCCTTAACCGCCAGGTCGACCTCGCGGACCGGCTCGCCGGGCACCGAGCAGGCCGCCAACACTGCCGCGACCACGGCAACAGCCGCCACACTTTTCACACCGGTAACAAATCGCACACCACCACTGTGCCATCACGATCCTGAGTGCGCGGGAATGACCCGCCGTCGGACCGTGTTGAAGCCGAAGAGTCCCATGCGGGACAATAGGAAGTCACACCGAAGGGAGAGACCATGGACGAGCGGTACCCACACCCCCGCGAGCTCTACGATCTCGAATTCCCGGCTCCGGCCGTCCACAGCGACGACGGCGACGGACCGGTCCTGGTCCATGCGCTCGAGGGCTACGCCGACGCGGGCCACGCGGTCGCGCTCGCCGCAAGCCACCTGCGCGAGGCCCTCGACTCCGAGCTCGTCGCGACGTTCAACTCCGACGAATTGATCGATTATCGGTCGCGTCGACCGATGATCTCGTTCAGCGGCGAGGCCTTCGACGGCATCGACATGCACAAACTGACCGTGCACGCGGTTCGCGACAACGCAGGCGTTCCCTTCTTGCTGCTCGACGGCCCCGAACCCGACCTGCGGTGGGATCAGTTCACCACTGCGATCACCGCGCTCGCCGAACGGTTCGGCGTTTCGCAGGTGGTCGGCCTCAATTCGATCCCGATGGCCGTCCCCCACACCCGGCCGGCGTCGATTACCGCGCACGGCAACGACGCGGAATCGCTCGGCGACCTCAATCGCTGGGGAAATCCGATGAAGCTGCCCGCCAGCGCGTCGATGCTGCTGGAACTGCGCCTGGGCGAGGCGGGATACCGCACGGCGGGATTGTCGGCGCATGTGCCCCACTACCTCGCGCAGTCGAACTACCCCGGCGCGTCTGCGGCCCTGCTGATCGCGATGTCGAAGGTCACCGGGCTGGAACTGCCGGTCGCCGCACTGGAGAACGCCGCGGAGCAGATGCGCGAGCAGATCGACGGCGAGGTCGCCTCGAACGCCGAGGTCGCCTCGGTGGTCACCTCGCTGGAGAACCAGTACGACGCCTACATGCGAGCCAAGAACGAGCAGGCCTCGCTCCTGGCAGCCGATCAGGATGTGCCGTCGGGCGAGGAACTCGGCGCCGAGTTCGAGAAGTTCCTGGCCGCCCACGCCGCCGAACTCGACGGGCTCGGCGACCTCGACGCCTCTGACGACGATTCCGATCCCGACAGCTCCCACTCCGACGACTCCGAAGACCAAGGACGTGATCTGAACTGAGCGAGTCCGAGGAGGCCTCCGGAGGCCTCTCCCCGCTGACGCCCACCACCGACGAGGATCTCGCGTTCGAGAACTTCACGACCTGGTGGGCGTCTCGGGGCATCGACCTCTATCCGCACCAAGAAGAGGCTCTCCTCGAGCTCGTCTCCGGCAGCAACGTGATCCTGGCGACGCCGACCGGGTCAGGCAAGTCGCTGGTGGCGTCCGGCGCCATCTACTTCGCGATGTGCCGCGGCAAGCGCGCGTACTACACGGCGCCGATCAAGGCCCTGGTCAGCGAGAAGTTCTTCGACCTCTGCGAACAGTTCGGCGCCGAGAACGTCGGCCTGCTGACCGGCGACGCCTCGGTGAACGCCAAGGCGCCGATCCTCTGCGCCACCGCCGAGATCGTCGCCAACATCGCCTTGCGCGACGGCCCCGGCTCGGATGTCGGCGTGCTGGTCGCCGACGAGTTCCACTACTACGGCGAGTCCGACCGCGGCTGGGCCTGGCAGGTCCCGCTGATCGAGCTTCCCGATCCCAGCGCCGACGCTCAGGTCGACGACCAACCGCAGTTCCTGTTGATGTCG
>NZ_JAAYXO010000235.1 GCF_012515855.1 Gordonia sp. (in: high G+C Gram-positive bacteria) | reverse complement strand
CCGGGCACCAAACGGCTGCGGATCGCCCTGATCAACACCACGGTCACCGGTCGGCTGCTCGACGACGACACGGATCGTGAGCTGAACGCGACCGTCGAACTGCTGGAATCGCTCGGTCACCAGGTGACCACCGTGCCGATCCCCGTCGATCGCAGCTACATCAACCAGTTCACCGACTACTGGGCGATGCTCGCGTTCGGTATCGAGCGGATGGGTGGTCGTACGGTCGGCAAGGGCTTCGACCGCACCGAGCTCGATCCCTTCACCCGGGGACTGTCGGCGTCGTTCGGCAAGCACTTCTACCGGTTGCCGTCGTCGATCCTCGGGCTCAAGCGTGCGACCGCTCGCTTCCGGGCCGCTCTTTCCGACTTCGACGCGATCCTGTCGCCGACCCTCGCTCACGCGGTTCCGGAGATCGGTTTCCTGGCGCCTGACGGCGACTACGACGAGGTCTTCGCCCGCCTGATCGATTACGTCGCGTTCACCCCGGCCAACAACAGCAGCGGCACCCCGGCCATCACCCTGCCGCTGGGGCGCAGCGCCAACGGGCTGCCGCTGGGCATGCACTTCTCCGCCGATCTCGGCGACGAGCGCACCCTGCTGGAGTTGGCCTTCGAGCTCGAGGCGGCCAAGCCTTTCGCCCGGATTCAGGACTGACTGCAGTTCGCTCACCCACTCGACGCTCGCTCACCTCCGGAGGTGAGCGAGCGTCGTTTTGGTGAGCGAACGTGGGCGAAGCGAGGTTCTTAGTGTGCGACGGCGCCTTCCGCGCCGACGCCGGTCAGGGAGCGGACCTCCATCTCGGCATTGACGCCCGGCTCGCCGCGGTCCGGCGAGGTCAGGGTGCCGACGATGCCGAGGATGAATGCCAGCGGGATCGAGATGATGCCGGGGTTCGAGAGCGGGAACCACGAGAAATCCGAGCCCGGGATCATCGACTTGGCCGTGCCGGAGACGGCGGGCGAGAAGATGATCAGGATGATGCAGGAGGCCAGGCCGCCGTACATGCTCCACAGGGCGCCGCGGGTGTTGAAGCGCTTCCAGTACAGCGAGTAGACGATGGTCGGCAGGTTGGCCGACGCCGCGACCGCGAACGCCAGGGCCACCAGGAACGCGATGTTCTGGCCGTTGGCGAGGATGCCCAGGATGATGCTGATGATGCCGAGCACGACGATGGTGCGACGGGAGACGCGGACCTGGTCGTCCTCGGTGGCCTTGCCCTTCTTGATCACCGATGCGTAGATGTCGTGCGCGAACGATGCGGATGCGGTGATCGCCAGACCCGCGACGACCGCCAGGATGGTCGCGAAGGCGACGGCCGAGATGATGCCGAGCAGCACCGTGCCGCCGAGCTCCAGGGCCAGCAGCGGTGCGGCGGCGTTCTCCTTGCCCGCGGCGCTGAGGATCCGGTCCGGGCCGACGAGAGCCGCGGCGCCGTAGCCGAGAACCAGCGTGAACAGGTAGAACGCGCCGATGAGCGTGATGGCCCAGACCACCGAGCGACGGGCCTCCTTGGCGGTCGGGACAGTGTAGAAACGCATCAGCACGTGCGGCAGGCCCGCGGTGCCGAGGACCAGCGCCAGACCCAGCGACAGGAAGTTGATCTGCGAGGTCAGCGAACCGCCGTACTGGGCGCCGGGCGCCAGCACGTCACGCGAGGCGACGGCCTCGTTGGTGGAGCTGCTGATGGCATTCTGGGCGTCGCCCATGATCTCGGAGAGATTCAGCCCGTACTTCGCCAGCACCCAGATGGTCATGCCCAACGCGCCCGCGATCAGCAGGACGGCCTTGATGATCTGCACCCAGGTGGTGCCCTTCATGCCGCCGATCAGGACGTAGGCGATCATCAGGACGCCGACCACCGCGATGACGATGGACTGTCCGGTGCGGTCGTGGATGTCGAGCAGCAGCGCGACAAGACCGCCGGCGCCCGCCATCTGCGCGAGCAGGTAGAACAGCGAGACCACGAGGGTCGAGATCGCGGCGGCCAAGCGGACCGGCCGCTCCTTCAGTCGGAAGCTCAGCACGTCGGCCATGGTGAACCGGCCGGTGTTGCGCAGGAGCTCGGCGACCAGCAGCAGCGCGACCAGCCAGGCGACGAGGAAGCCGATGGAGTAGAGGAAGCCGTCGTAGCCGTAGACGGCGATGGCGCCCGCGATGCCGAGGAAGCTGGCGGCGGAGAGGTAGTCGCCCGCGATGGCGATGCCGTTCTGCGGGCCGGTGAACCCGCCGCCCGCGGTGAAGAACTCGGAGGCCGAGGCATTCTTGCGGCTGGCGCGGATCACCACGACCATCGTCACGACGACGAAGGCCACGAAGATCGAGATGTTGATGACCGGGTTGCCGACTGTCTCCGGCTCGGCGGCGAGCAGATCGGCAGCGAGTAGGTGAGTCACTTGGCTGCTCCTGCATCCGGGGCGTAGACGCCGTTCTCGAAGTTCTCGCGAATCGCCTCGGACTGCGCGTCCAAGTCGCGGTTGGCGAACCGGACGTAGAGGAAGGTGATGCCGAACGTGGTGACGAACTGCAGGAGCCCGAGGATCAGACCGACGTTGATGTTGCCCCAGACCGGGGTGCCCATGAAGTCGTGCGCGAACGCGCCGAGCAGGACGTAGATCGCGTACCAGACCAGGAAGAACACGCTCATCGGGAAGACGAAGCGCCGCAGCGAGCCGCGCAACTTCTGAAACTCGGGACTGGCCTGCGCGACGAGGAACTCGTCACGGGAAGGACTGTGGTCCTTCCCCGCGGCGTTGTCGGTGACTGCCACGATCACTCCTTCTGCTCGGATGGGTCCACAGCGGTGGCTGTGGCGAAACTGCTCAAAGCATGAATGAGAGGCCAGTCACATCCGAAGTCTTCTGTGACTCAGGCGGTGAGCCACGACGATCGTGCGGTGAACGGTTCCTCCGGTCCGATGAACGGTGACCGGAAAGTCCCGCGATGAGAGATCGGTCGATGCCGCTAAGGCGTGCGTTCGACCCCGAGCCCCAGCCGTTCGGGCACGTGCATCCGCGCGAACACGCCCGCGTTGCCCGCCGGAATGCGCGACCTGGTCGCGAGGCTCACCGAGATCATCGTCGCGAACGCCAGCGGGACGGTGACCGCGGCGGGATAGCCGGCGAGAACGGCGAGCCAACCGTCGCCGGTGATGACGCCGACCACCGAGACGCCGACCGCGACGGCCGACGCGACGGCTCCGACCGCCAGCCCGGCGATGGCACCGGCCGCGGTGAGGCCCCGCCACCAGATGCCGAGCACCAGGAGCGGACACAGGGTGGACGCCGAGACCGCGAACACCAGGCCGACCGACTTCGACAGCTCCAGCGAACCGGCACTGAGGGCGATGGCGATCGGAATCGCCCCGCCGATCAACGCGCAGATCCGGAAACTGCGAACCCCGGGCGGCATCAGGTCGGTCGACATCACGCCCGCGACACTCACCAGCAGGCCAGACGACGTCGCGAGGAACGCGGCCATGGCGCCCGCCGCGATGAGGGCGGACAGCGCGATCGCCAGAACGCCGCCCGTGGCGGCCGACGGCAGCAGCAGGATCGCGGCGTCGGCGGTGCCGATCGCCAGGACCTGCGGCACCCAGGCCCGGGCGAGAACACCGAGGATGGTGGGGAAGAGGTAGAACACCGACAGCGCGGCGATCACGGTGAGGGCGGTTCGCCGGGCGGCGCGGCCGTCGGGGTTGGTGTAGAAGCGGACCAGGACGTGCGGCAGTCCCATCGCGCCGAGGAAGGTCGCGATGATCAGCGACAGCACCTGGTAGAGCGGATGTCCGCCGCCCAGGCCGCCGCCGGAGCGGGCCCAGTCCGCACCGGTCTGCGGGGCGTTCGAGACCACCGGGGTCGCGGCGCCCGCCGCCAGTTCGATCACCGTGTTCCGCGCCATCAGGTGGGTTCCGGCGGTGATCGGGGCGTCGCGCACCTCGGCGTGATCCATGACGCCGGTCACCCGGACCCCGCTCGGGTCGGCGACCGTGACCTCGACGGGGGTGTCGACGGTGACGGTGGTCGCGTGCTCGACGCGCGGTGGCAGCGGTTCGCCGAGGTCGCTCGGGTTGTTGAGGAAGACGGTTGCCAGCACCAGCGCCGGGATCGCGACCGCCGTCAGCTTCAGCCAGTACTGGATGGCCTGGGCGAAGGTCACCGAGCGCATGCCCGCGCCGACCACGTTCACGATCACCAGCAGTCCGGTGGCGGTCGCGCCGACCCACGGCGGGATGTGCAGCAGGATGTTGAGCGTCAGGCCCGCGCCCTGCAGCTGCGGCACCAGGTACAAGATGCAGATGCCGATCACCACGACCATCGCGGCCTTGCGTGCACGGGTGGAGGCGAGGCGGAACTCGGCGAAATCGGGGACGGTGTACGCACCGGAGCGGCGCAGCGGTGCGGCGACGAACAGCAGCAGCGACAGGTATCCCGCGGTGAACCCGATCGGGAACCAGAGGGCGTCGGCGCCGTACTTGGCGACCAGTCCGGCCACCCCGAGGAACGACGCCGCCGACAGATACTCGCCGGCGATGGCGGCAGCATTCCACCCGGGGCCGATGCTGCGCGAGGCCACCAGGAAGTCCGACGTCGAGCGGGACCCGCGACCTCCGTACGCGCCGACCGCGACGGTGCCGAGGGCCGCGACCAGCACCGCGACGACCGTCAGCGCGGGGACCTGATCGGTGATCATCGGTCGCTCGCGCCGCCGTCGCCGGTGCCGCCGTTGCTGTTGCCGCTGTCGTGGAGGCTGTCGGCATCGACCAGTCGGACGAAGTCGCGCTCGGCCTGTTCGGCCAAGCGGATGTAGAGCCGCCCCGCCAGGTAGAGCAGCGGTGGCGGCAGCAGTCCGAGGATCAGCCAGTTGAGCGGCAGGCCGAAGATCGTTGCCTCGGCGAACGGTTCGACGATCGCCCCGACCACGGGGGTCGCCACGAAGATCACCAGGACGGCCAGGCCCAGGCGCAGCGACAGCGCGAGTTGGGCGCGCACCAGGCCGCGGACCAGGTGTTCGCCGATATCGGTCTGCTCGGCGACCTCGACGCGGGTGCGGACCATCCGTGCGCCGCGACGCTGGGAGAGCACGACGCGTTCGCGTTGCGCGGCGCGGTCACGGGCGGAATCGGGCATCGAATCAGTCGTCTCCGTCGTCGGTTCGGCCCGACCGGAAGGTGCGGAGCGGATCGCGGACCAGGCGATCCTTCAATTCGCGCACCTGCCGCCTGCTGACCGGCAGCTCCACGGCGGGCGAGGCGCCGTTGGCGCGGACCCGGACCATGGTCGACGCGCCCGTCGACCGGAGGCCGGTGACCATCGGCAACGCGACCAGATACGACCGGTGCACGCGCGCGAACCCGGCGCTGCTCCAGCGGGACTCCAACGTCGAGAGGGTCACCCGGACCAGGTGTGCACCGCTGTCGGTGTGCAGGCGCGCGTAGTCGCCGACCGCTTCGATCCACGAGATCGCATCGCGCCGGACCAGCGAGGTGACGCCGCCGAGCTCCACCGGGATCACGTCGTCGGCGGGCGTTTGGGCCGGCGGTGCGACGGGCGCGGCGGGCGCACTCTCACCGGCCGCCGAACCGTCGTCTGACTGTGCCGCGAGGATGCGGGCGATCGCCTGGTTCAGGCGCGCGGCGCGCAGCGGTTTCAGCAGGTAGTCGACGGCGCCGACGTCGAAGGCCTCCACGGCGCGGTCGTCGTGCGCGGTGACGAAGACGATGGCGGGCGGGGACGTGTAGTTGGCGAGGACGCCGGCCAGTTCCATCCCGGAGAGACCGGGCATCGAGATGTCGAGGAAGGCCACGTCGATCGGGTGCTCGGCCAGTGTGCGGAGGGCCTCGGTGGCGTCGGACGCCCGGTGCACGGTGCTCACCGATTCGTGTCTGCCGAGGAGGTAGGAGAGCTCGTCGAGCGCCGGATTCTCGTCGTCGACGGCCAGTACCGTGAGACCGGTCATCGATGGCACTCCTCTCGCTGCAACACCCAAACCGTAGTCGTTCGGGTGCCGCGGATGCAGGCCACCGGTGGATCTCAGCCTGTCTCGTCCGGAGTCGACGCGGCCTTCCCGACGTGCACACCCGGTGCGAACTTCGGGACGCGCAGATTCACCTTGGTTCCCGCGCCGACCGCCGTCTCGACCACCAGCCCGTAGTCGTTGCCGAACGCCGACCGCAGTCGCTGGTCGACGTTGGTGAGTCCGACGTGCGCGCCGTCGGACTCCTTGCTCCCCGCCGGACTCAGGGCGTCGATCGCGCCGG
>NZ_JAAYXO010000234.1 GCF_012515855.1 Gordonia sp. (in: high G+C Gram-positive bacteria) | reverse complement strand
GCGGCGAGTGCCCAGGTGATCCGGTTCGGGTGAATCGGTTCCGGGGACGGAGTCAGGTGACGATCGCGGTGACAGTCGGCTGAACGTCAGCCGGTGACTGGGTGGTGGGTGCGGTCGGCACGGGTGCCTGCGTGGTCGGTGTGCCAGGGCCAGGCGTCGGGGTTGCCGGGGCGGGCGCCGGGTCCTTCGGAGTGGTCGGTGCCGGTGTCTGCGTGCTCGGGGTGCTCGGTGCCTGCTGGGGATTCGGCGCGTGCGGCGGCGTCTCGGTGACGTGTTCGAACGGCTTGCTGATGTTGTTGAAGTAGGCGATCACCGCCGCGGCGGCCACGCCGCCGACCATGATGACGCCCACTCCGGCGCCTGCGGCCGCGCCCAGCGGGATGCCGGCGAAGAAGCAGCCGAGCGGACCGGCCGCCAGGCCGAGCAGGCAGCCCGCGGTGCCGCCGATGATCGCGCCGATCGCCGCACCGATCACCGTGGTGACGGTGCCGCCGGTGGCGACCTCCTTGTTGAGGCGGTTCAGTGCGGCGTCATCGCGTTCGTTCTTGTTGCGGTAGCCATCCTCATCGGCGACCTTCGTCTTCTTCAGGAAGACGGGATCGGTCGCCGTAGACCGGGCGGGGTTGCGAGACGGGGTCAGCGTGGCGCTGCGGCCGGTGATCGCGACGTCGACCGGGTAGGTGCGATCGTCGGGTGCGACGAACTTCAGCGGGACCTTCTCGAGGATGGTCCCCAAGCCGTCGCGGAACACCAGGAACCCGGACTCCTTACGGAGCGACCCGGAGTCGATCTTGACCGTCACGTTGCCGATTCCGCTGGTGACGACGGCCTCGGTCTCACCTGCGTTCGGTGCGGCGCCCGCGGGGCCGGCCCAGAAGGGCAACGCGGTGACGATGGCGAGTACGGCGATGAACACCCCTCGAACGACCTTGCGACTGATCATGATTTCCCTCCCAAAAACACCGAACCGTGTCCGGCGTCATGCCTTGATGAGGTAGAACGTGCCAGACAGACCGTCCCGAGCGACAGCCCGAGACGGCAGTACTGCGCGGAATCGACGCTGTGGGCCGATTTCCGGCACGAAATCCGTCCTGAGCGGCGACGACAGCCAGTTCGGCAAACCCGCGGTCACGGCGTGGGGCGTTCGTGGGAAGCTAGATGCGTGGAGCGCGACGATTGCTATGGCGACGACATCGAAGAAGTCCTGATCACTCAGGAGCAGATCCAGGCGCGGACGGTCGAAATGGCCCGTGCGGTCGGGGAGCGGTACAAGGACCGGCCGGACGATCTCGTCCTGATCGGTGTCCTCAAGGGTGCGGTCATGTTCATGACCGACTTTGCGCGAGCGCTGGAGATCCCGTCGCAGCTCGAGTTCATGGCGGTCTCGAGCTACGGCTCGTCGACGTCGTCGTCGGGTGTGGTGCGGATTCTCAAGGACCTCGATCGCGACATCACCGACCGCGACGTGCTCATCGTCGAGGACATCATCGATTCGGGCCTCACCCTGTCGTGGCTCATCAAGAATCTCGCGACGCGCTCGCCGCGGTCGCTGGAAGTGGTGACCCTGCTTCGCAAGCCCGACGCGGTGCGCGCGACGCTCGAGGTGGCCGACGTCGGCTTCGACATCCCCAACGAGTTCGTCGTCGGGTACGGACTCGACTTCGCCGAGCGCTACCGCGACCTGCCGTACGTCGGACGCCTGCACCCGTCGGTCTATTCAGACTGATTCCTCGGCTGCAGGAACACTCAGGGCATGCCGAGCGTTGTGTGTTCAGTCGGCGGGCCCTGTCGACGATCGAACGTCGCTGGCGGTTCGACGGCCCGCTACAGGTAGCCTCGTATTTTGAGCTGACGGGAAGGACAACGGGCGCGGCGGCGTGATGGATCCCCAGCACATCGACCACTGCCCTCGCGTACACGCATGAACCGCAAGACACTGTTCCGGAATCTGGCCATCGTGGCCGTCATTCTGTTCGCAATCTGGGGATTCTCCATGTTGCGTAGTTCCGATCGCGAGTACACCGATGTCGATACCTCGGTGGCGATGACCCAGCTCGACAAGAAGAACGTGAAGTCGATCCAGATCGACGACCGCGAGCAGCGGCTCCGAGTGGAGCTCAACACGCCGATCAAGGTCGACGACACCGAGGCGACCAAGATCCAGACGCAGTACCCGGCGCAGGTGACCAGTCGGATCTTCAACACCGTCGCGGAAACCGGTGCCGAGTACCAGACCAACGTCACCAAGGACTCGGGCATCTGGCAGTCGATCCTGATCTTCATCCTCCCGATGGTGATCCTGTTCGGTCTGTTCCTGTTCGTGATGAGCCGCATGCAGGGCGGCCGCGGCGGCGTGATGGGCTTCGGCAAGTCGAAGGCCAAGCAGCTCACCAAGGACATGCCGAAGACGACGTTCGCCGACGTCGCGGGAGCGGACGAGGCCGTCGAGGAACTCGATGAGATCCGTGACTTCCTGCAGAACCCGGCGCGCTACCAGGCACTCGGCGCCAAGATCCCGAAGGGCGTGCTTCTCTACGGTCCGCCCGGAACCGGTAAGACCCTGCTGGCGCGCGCGGTCGCGGGCGAGGCGGGAGTCCCCTTCTTCACCATCTCCGGCTCGGACTTCGTCGAGATGTTCGTCGGTGTCGGCGCCTCGCGCGTCCGTGATCTGTTCGAGCAGGCTAAGCAGGCCAGCCCCTGCATCATCTTCGTCGACGAGATCGATGCGGTCGGCCGCCAGCGCGGCGCAGGCATGGGCGGTGGCCATGACGAGCGCGAACAGACGCTGAACCAGTTGTTGGTCGAGATGGACGGCTTCGGCGACCGCTCCGGCGTCATCGTGATGGCCGCGACCAACCGACCAGACATCCTCGACCCGGCACTGCTGCGGCCGGGACGCTTCGACCGCCAGATCCCCGTCACGAACCCCGACATCGCGGGTCGCCGGGCGATCTTCGCAGTGCACGCCAAGGGCAAGCCGATCGCCCCGGACGCCGACCTCGACGGCCTGGCCAAGCGGACACCGGGCATGTCCGGCGCTGATCTGGCCAACGTGATCAACGAGGCTGCGCTGCTGACCGCCCGCGAGCACAAGAACGTCATCACCGGCGAGGCGCTCGAAGAGGCCGTCGATCGCGTGGTCGGCGGGCCGCGCCGCAAGAGTCGGGTGATCAGCGAACACGAGAAGAAAGTGGTCGCGTACCACGAGAGCGGCCACACGCTCGCCGCGTGGGCGATGCCCGACCTCGACCCGATCTACAAGGTCACCATCCTCGCGCGCGGACGCACGGGCGGTCACGCACTGGCGGTCCCCGAGCAGGACAAGGACGTCATGACGCGGTCGGAGATGATCGCGCGCCTGGTGATGGCGATGGGCGGTCGTGCCGCGGAGGAACTCGTCTTCCGCGAGCCGACCACCGGTGCTAGCTCGGACATCGACCAGGCCACTAAGATCGCCCGCGCCATGGTCACCGAGTACGGCATGAGCGCCAAGCTGGGCGCGGTTCGTTACGGCCAGGAACAGGGCGACCCGTTCCTCGGGCGCGGGATGGGCTCGTCGCCGGAGTACTCCTCCGGCGTAGCCGCCGAGATCGACGAGGAGGTGCGCAACTTGATCGAGGCTGCGCACACCGAGGCATGGGCAATCTTGAACGAGTACCGCGACGTGCTCGACGTCCTCGCCGGCCAGCTGCTGGAGCGAGAGACGCTGGTCCGCAAGGACCTGGAAGTGATCCTGGAAGACGTCGTCAAGCGTCCGCGCATCACGAAGTTCGACGTCTTCGGCGAGCGCGTCCCGAGCACCAAGCCGCCGATCAAGACCCCGGGCGAGCTGGCCATCGAGCGTGGCGAGCCGTGGCCGCCGGTAGAAGAGCCGGTGCCGGTGCCCGCGCCGCAGGCACCCGTCTACGGCGCGTCTGCGGGCCAACCCCAGAACGGCCAGCCTCCCCAGTACGGTCAGCCCCAGCCCGGTCAGCCGCACTACGGCCAGCCTCCCCAGTCCGGTCAGCACCAGTACGGTCAGCCGCAATACGGCCAGCCCTATGGCGCTCCGCAGTACAGCCAGCCACAGCCGGGGCCGCAGGATCAGCCTCAGCAGTACGGGGCTCCCCATCCCGGGGCTCCTGCGGAGCAAAACGGTGCGCCGACCGGCGGCCACCCCACTCACGGCACCCGCCCGGATTACGGGGCTCCGCGCGACTGGTCGGCTCCCGGCTGGCCGCCGGCGGACGATTCGCGCGACGGTCAGTAAAGGAGACCAGAGAAAGATGACGGGCATCGATGTGAGCGGCGGCGCCGACCTCAACGGCAGCACGGGTCTGAACGGCGTCCACGCCGTCGACGCGGTGACGGCACCGTCGCCCAGCGGCGAGATGGTGTTCGATCAGGAGCGTGCCGAGGCCGCCGTTCGCGAGTTGCTGCTGGCTGTCGGTGAGGATCCGGATCGCCCGGGTCTGCAGCGGACGCCGCACCGCGTCGCGAAGGCCTACCGCGAGATGTTCGCGGGACTGTACTGCGATCCGGATGAAGTCCTCGCGACCGTCTTCGACGAAGACCACCAGGAATTGGTGCTCGTCAAGGACATCCCGATGTACTCCACCTGCGAGCACCATCTGGTCTCGTTCCACGGGGTCGCCCACGTCGGTTACATTCCCGGTGAGTCGGGCGAGGTGACCGGCCTGTCGAAACTGGCGCGCGTGGTCGATCTGTACGCGAAGCGTCCCCAGGTGCAGGAGCGTCTCACCAGCCAGATCGCTGATGCCCTGGTGCGTAAGCTGAACCCGCGCGGAGTGATCGTCGTGATCGAGGCCGAGCACCTCTGCATGGCGATGCGCGGCATCCGCAAGCCCGGCGCCAGCACTACCACGTCTGCGGTGCGCGGCCTGTTCAAGACCAGTGCGGTATCCCGCGGCGAAGCCCTCGACCTCATCACCCGGTGAGTCCTGACCGTTCGGCCACCGACCGAACCGACGAGTACGGCCGCACCCTGGTGATGGGTGTGCTGAACGTGACCGCCGACTCGTTCTCCGACGGCGGACGATTCCTCCAGGTCGAGAATGCCGTCGCGCACGGGCTGGACCTGTTGGCCGCGGGCGCGGACATCATCGACGTCGGGGGCGAGTCGACGCGTCCGGGCGCGGTCCGAGTCGATCCGATCACCGAATCGGCGCGAGTGGTACCGGTGATCCGCGAACTCGTCGCCGCCGGCGCGCGGATCTCGGTCGACACCATGCGTGCCGCCGTCGCTGCCGATGCGCTCGACGCCGGTGCGGCGCTGATCAACGACGTCTCCGGTGGTCGTGCTGACCCCGACATGGCTCGGGTCCTGGCCGACGCGGGCGTGCCGTGGATACTGATGCACTGGCGGCCGTCCGGTGACTCGCCGGGCGACGACCGTCACTTCACGCACCGTGTCGACGACGCGGGCGGCTACCGCGACGTGGTGGCCGAGGTCTCCGGCGAACTGCTCGGGCAGGTGGACGCCGCCGTGGCGGCGGGCGTCGATCCCGACCAGCTCGTCTTGGATCCGGGGCTGGGTTTCGCCAAGACCGCCGACCACAACTGGGCGCTTCTGCACGCGCTGCCGACCCTCGTGGGTCTGGGCTTCCCGGTGTTGATCGGCGCGTCGCGCAAGCGTTTCCTCGGTACGCTGCTGGCGCGCGATGGTGTCGATCGGCCGCCGGCCGGCCGCGAGGTCGCGACCGCGGCGATCTCGACGCTGTCGGCGGCGGGCGGCGCCTGGGGCGTCCGAGTGCACGACGTCGCGTCCAGCCGCGACGCGATCGAGGTCGCCACCGCCTGGCGCGGCGGCGGACAGAGAGGCAGGGAACATGGCTGACCGAATTGAACTGCGCGGACTGCGCGTCCGCGGCAACCACGGCGTGTTCGACCACGAGCGCCGCGACGGCCAGGACTTCATCGTCGACATCACCCTCTGGCTCGACCTGCAACCGGCGGCGGCCAGCGACGACCTCGACGACACCGTCGACTACGGCGTCCTGGCGCAGACCGCACACGACATCGTCGCGGGCACGCCGCGCAACCTCATCGAGACGGTCGGCGGCGAGATCGCCGACGCAATCATGGACGACCCGCGAATCTCGGCGGTCGAAGTGGCCGTCCACAAGCCGTCTGCGCCGATTCCGTTGACCTTCGACGACGTCGCCGTCGTCACCCGCCGATCGGTCAAGACGCGGTCGGTGGCGGCCGCCAGAGCAGCGGCGGGGGAGCAGGCACCGTGACCTCCCGGGCGGTGCTGTCGGCGGGATCGAACATCGGCGACTCGCGTGCCCACCTCGCGAGTGTGGTCGCGGCACTCGGCGACGACCTCCGCGCGGTCTCGGACGTCTATGCGACGCCCCCGTGGGGCGGCGTGGAACAAGACGACTTCGCGAACATCACCCTCATCGCCGAAGCCGAGCTCACGCCGATCCAGTGGTTGGAGTTCTGCTGGGAGCTCGAACGCGCGGCCGAACGCGTGCGTGAGGTTCGCTGGGGTCCGCGCACCCTGGACGTCGATGTGGTGGCGATAGAGGTGGATGGCGTCCCG
>NZ_JAAYXO010000233.1 GCF_012515855.1 Gordonia sp. (in: high G+C Gram-positive bacteria) | reverse complement strand
TGGTGCCGCAGCTCGAAGAGCGGCTCGCCGAGCTCAATCAGGACCTCGACGTGCCGATCACCATCAACTTCAACGGCTGCCCCAACTCCTGCGCCCGCGTGCAGGTGGCCGACATCGGCCTCAAGGGTCAGCTGATCGACGACAACGGCACGCCGGTGGAGGGCTTCCAAGTTCACCTGGGCGGCAGCCTCGGGTTCGACATCGGATTCGGCCGCAAGCTCCGCCAGCACAAGATCTACGCGTCCGAGGCCAGCGACTACATCGAGCGCCTCGTCCGCAACTTCATCGCGGGTCGCACCCCCGGCGAGCGCTTCGCCGAATGGGCCGTCCGCGCCGACGACGCCGAGCTGCAGTGAGGGAAGGACGATGACCATCACCACGAATGACCTGACCGAACTCCAGGCGATCGCCGAAGCAGGCGCCGCACAGCTCGGACCCGACGCGACCGCCGAGCAGCTGCTGCAGTGGACCGCCGAGACCTTCGGATCCGACTTCATCATCGCCGCCAACATGCAGGACGCCGTCCTGATCGACGTCGCCGACAAGGCGATCGAGGACAAGGACGCCGTCGGCGGCAAGTTGAAGGCCCTGTTCTTGGACACCGGCTACCACTTCGCCGAGACCCTCGGCACCCGCGACGCCGTCGCCCAGGTATACGACCTCGACCTGCACAACGTGACCCCGGAGCACACCGTCGCCGAGCAGGACCAGCTGGTCGGCAAGAACCTGTTCGCGAGCGACGCGGCGCAGTGCTGCAACCTCCGCAAGGTGGTTCCGCTGCGCGGGGCGCTGGCCCCGTTCCGGGCGTGGGTCACCGGGATCCGCCGGGTCGAGGCGCCCACCCGCGCCAACGCACCGCTGATCTCGTTCGACGACGCGTTCGGGATCGTCAAGATCAATCCGCTCGCCGCGTGGAGCGACGAGCAGTTCCAGGAGTACATCGACGCCCACGGCGTCCTGGTCAATCCCCTGGTCGACGAGGGGTACCCGTCCATCGGGTGCGAACCCTGCACAAACAAACCAGCCGCCGGAGCCGATCCGCGCAGCGGCCGTTGGGCCGGCAGCGCCAAGACAGAATGCGGGTTGCACGCATCATGACCATCTCTGAGAACCCCGTCGCGACGTCCACCGAGGTCGCCGACGCCCACCGTCCCGAGCCTGCCGAAGGGTTCACCACCCTCGACGCACTCGAGTCCGAGGCCATCCACATCTTCCGCGAGGTCGCGGGCGAGTTCGAACGACCGGTGATCCTGTTCTCCGGCGGCAAGGACTCCACCGTGCTGCTGCACCTGGCGCTCAAGGCCTTCTGGCCGGCACCGCTGCCGTTCTCGCTGCTGCACGTCGACACCGGGCACAACCTGCCCGAGATCATCGAGTTCCGCGACGAGATCGTCGAGCGTCACGGGTTGCGGCTGCACGTCGCGAGCGTCGAGGAGTACCTGGCCGACGGTCGACTCACCGAGCGCCCGGACGGCATCCGCAACCCGCTGCAGACTATCCCGCTGCTCGACGGGATCAGCGACAACCGCTTCGACGCCGTCTTCGGCGGCGCCCGCCGCGACGAGGAGCGCGCCCGCGCCAAGGAGCGCATCTTCTCGCTGCGCAACGCCTTCGGTCAGTGGGATCCCAAGCGTCAGCGCCCGGAACTGTGGAACCTCTACAACGGTCGGCACGCGCCCGGCGAGCACGTCCGCGTGTTCCCGCTGAGCAACTGGACCGAACTCGACGTGTGGCGCTACATCGCCCGCGAGCAGGTGCTGCTGGCACCGCTGTACTACGCGCACGAGCGCGAGGTGTACGAGCGGGACGGCATGTGGATGACCTCCGGCCCGTGGGGCGGCCCGCGCGACGGCGAGACCGTCGAGACCCGCATGGTCCGCTACCGCACCGTCGGCGACGGCTCCACCACCGGCGCCGTGCTGTCCGACGCCACCGACAACGAGGCCGTCCTGGCCGAGGTGGCCGCATCGCGTCTCACCGAGCGCGGCGCCACCCGCGGCGACGACCGCGTGTCCGAGGCAGCCATGGAAGACCGCAAGCGCGAAGGATATTTCTGATGAGTGACCCCAACCTCGCCCAGCGCGACGGCGCCGTGAGCGCGCCGATCCAGTACCGCAACGCCGACCTGCTGCGCATCGCGACCGCAGGATCGGTGGACGACGGGAAGTCGACCCTCGTCGGCCGCCTGCTGTACGACACGAAGTCGGTTCTCGCCGACCAGATCGACGCCGTCACCAAGGCGTCGGTGGATCGCGGCATGGACACCCCCGACCTGTCGCTGCTGGTGGACGGCCTGCGTGCCGAACGCGAGCAAGGCATCACCATCGACGTCGCCTACCGCTACTTCGCGACCCCGGCGCGCTCGTTCGTCCTCGCCGACACCCCCGGCCACGTGCAGTACACCCGCAACACGGTGTCCGGCGCGTCGACCGCACAGCTGGTGATCCTGCTGGTCGACGCCCGCAACGGCGTCGTCGCGCAGACACGTCGCCACGCGGCCGTGATGGCACTGCTCGGCGTTCCGCGCCTGGTGCTGGCGGTGAACAAGATCGACCTCGTCGACAACCCGGCGGAGGTCTTCGCGACCGTCTCGGCCGAGTTCGAAGAGATCACCTCGGCGCTCGGCTACTCGTCGGATCAGGTCCAGGAGATCCCGGTGTCGGCGCTGCGCGGCGACAACGTGGCCATCCGGTCGGAGAACACCCCGTACTACGACGGGCCGACGCTCATCGAGCACCTCGAGACGGTGCCGAACGAGCTCGACCGCGGCGACGTGGGTCTGCGCTTCCCCGTGCAGTACGTGATCCGCCCGCGCACAGCCGAGTACCCCGACTACCGCGGCTACGCCGGTCTGGTGTCGGCGGGCAGCGTGTCGGTGGGCGACGACGTGGTGATCCAGCCGTCCGGCATCCGCACCACCATCGCGAAGATCGACACCCCCGACGGCGAGCTCGCCACCGCGCACACCGGCCGCAGCGTCACGCTGCTGCTGGCCGACGACATCGACATCTCGCGCGGTGACATCATCGCGTCGGCCGCCGATGCCCCCGAGCCCGCACAGCAGTTCACCACCACGGTGTGCTGGTTGTCGGAGAAGCCGCTGCGCGCCGGTGCGCGTCTGCTGCTGAAGCACGGTGCCAAGACCACGCAGGCCATCATCGGTGGCCTCGACGCGGTGTTCGACGAGCAGAACCTGGCTCTCCTCGACGCCCCGGAGTCGTTGGAGCTGAACCAGATCGGTCGGGTGTCGCTGCAGACCGCCGATCCGATCGCGGCCGACGACTACGCCCGCGACCGGGACTCGGGCAGCTTCCTGCTGATCGACCCGCAGGGCGGCAACACGCTGGGTGCGGGCCTCGTCGGCGATGCGCTCGACGCGCTGAAGTTGTCAGCGCCCGCGACGGTCTAGTGACAACCCTGGTTCTGGCCGCGCACGGCAGTCGCGATCCGCGTTTCGACGTCACCTCCCGCCGGGTGGCCGACGCCGTGCGGATCGCGCTGCCGGACGTGCGGGTGGAACTCGCGTATCTCGACCTGACCGCTCCCCTGCTCACCGACGTCCTCGGCGAGTTGTCGGGCGACGTCGTCGTGGTGCCGCTGCTCTTCGGCGACGGCTTTCACAGCAAGGTCGATCTCCCGGCGCTGCTCGACGACGCCGTCGTCGCGAATCCCGCACTGCGGGTGCGGCAGACGCCGGTGGTCGGACGGTATTCGCCGGTGCCTGCCCTGGCCGACCGGTTGTCGGAGGCGGGTCTGGGCGACCGCGACGGCGTGCTGATGCTCGCTGTCGGGTCGTCGGACACGACCAGCGACGCGTCCGTGATCGAGCGCGGGCACGAACTGTCCGGGGTGCTGGGCCGCCCCGTCTGCACGCTGTTCGCGACCCGCCTCGGACGCGACGGCGCCGCGGTTCGCGACGCCGTCGACGCGCTGCTGCGCGCCGGCGCGGAACGCATCGCGGTGAGCCCGCTGTTTCTCTCGGCCGGGTTGCTGACCGACCGCGTGGAGCGCTACCTGGACGCGCTCGACGTGCCGATGGTCGTCGCGGGTCCGGTCGCCGAGCACCCCTGCCTGGTGGGCGCGGTGACGCGACTGCATGCCGCTGCCGCAGCAGCCGTGCGTACAGTTGCATGACGTGGCAAAGAATGCGAACGGGATTCCGCTGGCGTCCGTTCTGATCCCGATCGGGATCGGCGCTTTGCTGTGGATCACATCGATGCTCGGTTCCTTCTTCCGACTGGACCTCTCGCTGCTGAACCTCATCGCGGTCCCGCTGATGTGGGTGTTCTGGCTGCTCGGCGTCAACCTGATGATCGCCGGCGCCGTGGTGCTCTTCCGTCGGTCGCCGTCGCGTCGTGGGAGCGTCGGCAGCGTGGTGGGCGCGCTGGCCATGGCCGTCGTGGTGGTTGTCGTTTTCGCGACCGTCGGCATGTGGTCGACGATGGCGCCGCGAACGTGGTTCGCCACCCACCGCGCCCTCTACCAACAGGCCCTGGCCACCGATCCCGGGACCGAGTACTACGGCACCGCGCTCCCCGTGCACCTGCGCTTCCTCACGTCGAACGGGCATGTGTCGGCCCACCGCTCGAACGCCCGGTTCTTCCCCCAGTGGATCGGGTTTCCCGACGACGCCGGTGGCTACTGGTACAGCCCCGATCGTTCGCCCGAGGGATTCGACATGTACGGCATGCTCTGCGACGCCCCCGCCGACCTCGGCGGAGGCTGGTGGATGTGCGGAATGCGGGACTGAC